>CAIXWN010000263.1 GCA_903923135.1 uncultured Caulobacteraceae bacterium
GCCATCCGAGATTGAGGGACGCGAGATTGAGGGACGCAATACCTATCTCCTCGTCATGGGTCGGCGATGAATGAAGTGGTTGTTGAGATAAGTATTATGGCCCCTGATTTTTGAGGCTATCGTAATTGCCTCTAACTATAATCTATATGTTATTAATATTCTATCATTTAATAACTTATAAGTGATCATCGCTGCTCGTTTTGTTAGCCGCCGGTGCAGCCTGCGGCCAGTCCTTTCCGGCCGGCGACTCCGGGCTCTCTTGTACCGCCGGCATCCTGCCGCCTCTGTTCAAGCCTTCTCCGGAAAACGGTCGATCACCCGTTTCTCCCCCGCCTTTCGCCGCCCCCGATCACCCCGCGCCCACGACCGTGAGCGTCGCATAGACGATATTGGCGGCGACCGCCTGGATGAGCGCGCCATAGCGGGCGCCGCGCTCGCCGGCGGCGGCGTGGATCTGGAAACGGCCGACCGTGGCGCCGGCGGGTATGATCAGGCTGGCCGGCGCGCTCGCAACGCTCGAGGGCGGCAGGTGGCCGAGCGATCCGCCGGACTCCTGCAGCACGGCGATAGCGACCTCGGTCGCCAGACTCACCGGTTGCGTCAGGGTCACGGTCGCCAGGCTGACGCCGCCGGACGGAATCAGCGCGGGCGCGAGAGTCAGGCTGGCGATCGTACCCGCCGCGACGGGCAGGCGCAGGGCGTCCGTCAGGGCGTTGTGGACCAGCGCCTGCAGGAGCGGATCGACCATCAGGGCCCCGACGAACGTCAGGGAGCCGACGCCCAGGACCAGGCCGCCCTTGCCGGTGCGATAGCTGGCCAGCACGGCGCCGGCCCTGACGAAGTTGCCATTCTCGTCCAGAAGGATTTCGCCATTGTCGTTCAGAAAGTGCGAAACGTCGTCGCGGCCCAGTTCAGCCACATCCGGCGGCAGCGGCGCCCGCCACGCGTCGGTTTCCCAGCCGCTGGCCCCCCAGGGCTGGAGCCCGATCGCCCCCCATGGCTGCGCGCCGCCCATGGGCGGGCCGTTCCAGCCGGACACGCCGACCAGCGACGCCGGGGCGTCCTTCGGCACGAACGGCTGGCCGGCATGGAGCGTGACCCCGACGCCTGGCCCCGGGCCGCCGAGGGCGTCGACACGGGCGGCGAACAGCGGCTTGTCGCCATACTGGGGAAAATCGCCATCCGGCCGCCCACCCTGGACTTCGACGGTGTCCATGAGATCGACGTCCCCACCCGCGGCGGAGGCGCTCAGCGTGGTCGGCCGGTAGACGCCATTGCCGCCGAGGTAGAGCAGACTGCCGCCGGCGTCGAGGTAGGCCTGTATGGCCCGCACCATCTCGTCGGACCAGTATTCGGGATGGGTGTTGAGAATGATCGCCCTGTACTGGCCAAGGTCTTGTCCATTGTGCAGATCGAGGTCGGTCAGCAGGTCGGTTCGATACCGGGCAGACAGCCAGTCGATCAGCCAGATCTCGCTTCGCAGCATGTGGTTGCCGTTGACGTGGTCCTGCGAGCAGGTCAGCAGATGGTGATTGGGCCGCTTGTGGGTGAGCGCGATCCATCCCCCGGTGTCGGTATAGTTGCTGTCGCCGCCCCAGCAATTATAGGCGTTCCAGGTATTGACGTTGACGACCACGGCGATCTCGCCGCGTGCGACGCCATGCCTGACCACGAACGGCACGTCATAGGCCGGGCCATGGGCGATGTTCAGGCGCGCGCAATAGACGCCGGGCGGCCAGGCGGCCGCGCCGTCGGGCGCGGTGACGGTGAAGGCGCCCGGCCAGCCGCAGTCGACGCCCTGGCCCTGATCGGCGTGGAAATCGGTCTTTACCAGCGCGATCGGTCCGCCCGGAACCGGCTGGGCCAGGTCCGGTCCCCGCCCCGTGAGCCGATGGATATCCGCCAGGCAGACCTGGGGCGTCGAGCCGCTGACCTGCACGCTGAGGGTCTCGCCCGGCCCGATGCTCATCGGCCAGGCATAGCCCTCGACGGCGGCGATCTGCCAGCCGCCGGAGAA
>CAIXWN010000264.1 GCA_903923135.1 uncultured Caulobacteraceae bacterium
GCGACGCCCGGCAGCACGCCGGCCGCGAAATTCGCCACCAGCGCGCGCGACCGCCGTTCCATCTCCCCCCGCGCTGCGACGGCAAGACCAGCGAGGGTCGCGCTCACCTCATCACCGGGGCCGTCGCTCCGGTGGCCTGACAACCGGTCGATCGCCTCAGCGAGTTCCGTTGCGGACACGGGTTTGCGCAACACCGCACCGGCGCCGAGCGCCAGCGCGGCCTCGGCGTTGGCCTCGTCAGATGATGCCGTGAGAACGAGGCAGGCGGTCGTCTCTCCCGCCCGCGCGAACTGGCGCAACAGATCGAGCCCGCCCATCCGGGGCATCGAAAGGTCCAGGATGATCAGATCGAAGGCCTGGGTCGCCGCCAGGCGGGCGGCCTCGATCCCGTCAGGGGCTTCGGTGATCCGATGATTCAGGCGCCCGAGCACAGCCGCGATGCCCCGGCGGATGAGGGGTTCGTCCTCGGCCAGCAGGATGTTGAGGCCCGTCCCCGGCGTCGGAGCGGAAGCGATGATCGGCTCGGCGGCAGGGGGGGCAGGAAGCGTAAACACGAACCGGGCGCCACCCTCCGGCCGATTTTCGACATCCAGCCCACCGCCGAGCGATCGGGCGATCTGCCGGGAAAGCGCCAGACCCAGACCCAGACCCAGACCGTCGCCGTCCCGCCCGGCGCGATCGAACGGCTCGAACAGGCGCAGCCGCTCACCGGCGGACAGTCCAGGTCCGCTGTCCTCGACCACGATCCGCAGCCGCGAGGAGCCGGTGGAATCCGGGGAAACGCTAACCACCGCGCTGTCCCCTCCGTACTTGATGGCGTTGGACAACAGGTTGCGGATCACCTGACGGACCCGATGCCCATCCGTCAGCACAAGTCCGGCCGAACTCGGATCGATCCGAACCGTCAAGCTGAAGCCAACCTGACTGGCGGCCGGGCTGAGCATCCTTGCCTCAGCCTCGACAAGCCGGGCGACCGAGACAGGGCCTGGCGTCAACCGGAGCTCACCGCTGGCCATGGCGCCCAGGTCGGTCAGGTCATCAACGACGGTCTTCAGGCTGGCGAACACCTCTGCAAAGGACGACAGGTCGAACCCTGCGGGGTCGTCGGCCGCCACATCCAGAAGGCCCTGCATCCCCTGCATCGGGGTGCGCAGTTCGTGGGCGACATCCGCCAGGAAGCGCGATTTCGACCGCGCCTCCCGATTGGCGGCGAGCACCTGAGCACGGGCTTCAGCCAGGAGCGCGGCCGCGTCGGCGGCGCCGTGCGCCTCGACCGCAGGGGCGTCCAGTCGGGCGGTGGCTCCCGCTGCAGCCCAGATCGATTGCGCATGATCGTGGTAGTGACGGGCGAGGTCTGGCCGGCCAGCGGCGAGAGCGGCGTCGGCCGCACAGGCCGCCGCGAGTCCGGCCTCAAGTGGGGACGACCCGGCGTCGGCGGCGTTCACCGCGACACTGTAGGCCGCAAGGGCCGCGGCATGGCGGCGCCGACGGCGGAGATCCTCCGCACGCAACCACAGCTTCCTCGCCAGGTGATCGGCCGGATTCAGGCGCGCGGCGCGGCGGATATAGGCCAGGTCGGCCCTTCGGGCCGGCTGATCGGTCCTGAGTCGCGCCAGAGTCTCATGAAATCGCCAGGCGACGCCGCCGGGGTGGGAGTCGAAACCGCCGCGCGCCGCCCTGCAGGCGTCAGCCAGCCGCAGGACCTCGCGAGCGTCACCCCGCAAACCTGCGGCCTCGATGGCGACCAGTGGCTGGGTTTCCGGCGCGAGATTCAGGCTACCGGACTTGCCGGCGCCGTCGTCGTCAAGCCGGGCCCGGACGAACCCTCGCACGGCGGCGTGAACAGCCAGAAGGCCATTGATGATATCGGCGTCGCCGAGCCGTCGAGCCTCGCGGAGCGCTTCGCGCACCTCGATCTCGAAGTGCGGCAGATAGGCGACGGTGCGCCAACCGATCATTATGTGATTGCGGATAGCGTTGGCCACATAGGCGAGATCGCCCTCTGCCAAGGCCATTTCCCGGATCTCAAGGCACCGGCCACGAAGGGAAGCCTGGGGTCTGCGCCAGATCACCCCCCAGTAGAGGGCCCGGTAGAGCGTGCCGGCGCGGGCGATGCCGCGATAGTCCAGGCTGGCCGCGGCAAGCTCGCCGAGCCGCGCGGCGGCGGCGAAATCGCCGGTGACGGCCAGCAAGAAGGTGTCGATCGACATCCAGAACGCCGATCCCGGGGACTTAGCCCGCGCGCGGATCGATCCGCGAAAGGCCACATAGGCGGCGAAGGCCGGTCCCCTCTCATAGGCCACCGTGGCCGCGGCGTTGGCCACCCGCGTGAACGGATCGACCGGCCCGGGATCGTCGCGAGGCGGACTACGCGCCCGCCGGCCGAACAGCCGGCCGACCCGCCAGGCCAAGGCTGCAACCGCCAGCCTCAGGACTCCGACGCTGGGCGGGGTCTTCAGGCCAAATTCCGCCAGGCCGTCGCGCGCCATGGCCCAGCTCAGTTCGCCGGCGCCCGCCAGCCTGAGCGCAACGATGGCCAGTTCGTAGTCCTCGGCGCGGTCAGCTGGCGTACGGCTCACCGTCAGCAAACAACGGCTCCTCGCCAGGACCACGGCGGCCTCGTTCCGGTCAGCCGCGGCCAGCACCGCCTCACGCAGGAGTTGCCGGTCCGAGCCCGGATCGTCGCAGACCGCGCGCTCACGCAGGCCCCAGGCGCACTCCGCGAAAGCGTTCGCGGCGGCGGCATCGGCGCGGGATCGGGCCTCCGCCGCCCCGCGTGCGAATCTCTCCCGCCAGACCGCTGGCTCGGCGCCAGAAAGACCAGCCAGTCGACGCAGATGCAGGGCGGCGGCGGACGTGCTGGTCCAGGCCACAGGGTCGGCCGCCAGGCGCTCCGCCATGGCCGCGGCCAGGACAGCCACCCGTCCCGGGTCCTCATGGCGGATGATGTCGTCCCGCAGGCGATCATGCAGGAAGCGGATCCCCGCCGACCCCGAGTGAACAAGACCGGCCGCGGCCAGCGACGTCATCGCCGTCTCCACTGTGGCGGGGCTCAGCGCCAGCGCCAGGCCGAGCTCCCGCGTTGGCGCCTCGTCGCCCCACAGCGCCGCGGCCAGGGCCAGTTCGCGCGTGTCGACCGCAAGCGCGCTGACCCGCCGAAGCACGGCCTGTGACAATCCCGGCCCTCCCACGGTCGCCGCCGCCGCGGGGTCTACGGTCCAGGCGCCCGCCGCCTGGCTCACGACACGGCCGTCGGCTATGGCCCTCGCGGCCTCGAGAATATCGAAGGGCAATCTTGGAGCATCGTCGCCGAGCCAATCCCGCACAGCCCTGGCCGGTCCCTCGCCGATCACTGAGCTCATCAGGACCAGGCTGTCCGCCTCGCCAAGCGGACCCAGGTCGAGTTGCAGGGTGCGGGGACCGGAGGCGAGTTCGTCCTCTGAGGAGACGTCGGCGCGCTCGGTCAGAATCACGGTCGGCGCATCGTCGCCGTCCTCGGAAACAAAGGCGAGCAGCAGGGCGCGCGCCTCGTCGGGCGCCCGCCAGGCGTCATCAATGAACAACACCACGGGCGAGCCAAGACCCATCAGCCAACGGATGAGTTGGACGGCCGCCGCGGTAAGCCGCGCGGCGCCTTCCCGCCGCCCGGCCGAGACCTCAGGCGCGACGTCGAGCGGCGCGGCGCCGGCCTCGAATCCGGCGCTGTGCAGCACAGCCAGCGCGGGTCCCAGCGCCGCCAACATGGCGGCCGCCCCCGCCTGCGGGTCGTAGAGCTGGCCAAGCGCGGCGTCCGTGGCGCCGGAAAGTGCGCGCATGATCGGCGCGAAGGCGGACTGGCTGTCGCCCTGGCCATACTTGCCCGCGCCCGTGAGCGCGCCGCGGGCCGCGACGCCCGCCAGCACCGCCTCGCAGAGCGCCGTCTTGCCTGAACCCGCCGGTCCCCGAACGACCACGCCGTGGATATCCTGGCGGCCGATGGCGCGTTCGAGCCACGCCGCCTCGACAGCCCGGCCCACAAGTGCAGGCGTCACTCGCAGATCTCGGCCTGATTGAGCCTGTAACCGAAACCGGGGGCGGTCTGGATCAGGTCGCCGCCGCGATCGGGTCGTCCGAGCTTGCGGCGTATTCGGCTGACCAGGGCGTCCACCGAGCGCAGATCGGAATCGTGAGGCGTCCTGCTGATCGCGCGAAGCAGATCCTCCCGACTGACGATCTTGCCGGCGGCGGCGGTCAGCAACGCCAGCAGGTCGAATTCCCCCCGCGTGAGATCAGCCGTCTCGTCGCCTGCCCGCGCCGTTCGCGATGCGGTATCGATCACCCAGCGGCCGACCCGGGTCGGTGTTCCCGGTCGGCGGCGGCGCATCAGGCTGCGCACCCGCGCCACCAGTTCTCCAAAGTGGATCGGCTTGACGAGGTAGTCGTCAACGCCCAGGTCGAGCGCCTCGATCCGGGTCTCCGGATCAGCCCGCTGGCTGACCACGAGCAGCCCCACGGAAGCGGAGCCCCGCAGGGTGCGGGCAAGAGTCAGGCCGGTCATGCCGGGCAGCCCCAGGTCGAGAATGACCACATCCACGGGAGCCAGGCGCATCTGGTTGACGCACGTTTCGGCATCGCAAACCGTGGTCACTTCGAAACCGGCAGCCCTTAGCGACAGGGCGATCGCCTCTCGCATCAGGTCCTCGTCCTCGACCACCATGATCCGTATGGGCATGTTCAACCGGCCTGCTGGCAAGCGGCAAGCGTGGCAGACATCAGGCCCCCACGCCACCATTGCCATGGAAGACGGATTGTCCGGCGGCGTCTATGGACAGATTGTGAACGGATTGGCCTCTCAGCGCGGCAGGGACAGGGTCACCGCTCGCAGGTTGGCCAGAACCTTGGCGGTGTCCTTGCGCATGCCCTCGCGCACCAGGGGGGCGGGGGCCATGATGTTGGCGGCCACCAGGTTCGAATAGATCACCCGGGTTCCGGCGCCGTTGTTGAGCGGCTCGAGGCGCCATTCGCCCTCCTCCACCCGCAGGTCGCCGCCGGCCTTGCGGAAACGGATCAGGCTGTAGGGCTGATAGTCCGACCGGTAGATGTTGTGGATCGTCGGGATGAAGAAGTTGCCCTTGGTGACGGTCTCCTTGATGTCCCAGCCGCCGTGTTCGGCGTCGCCCTGCAGCACCCGGCAGTCGACGGCGCTGGTGATCAGCCGGCGGATGTAGCGGCAGTCGTTCATCACCATCCACACCACTCTGGGCGGGGCGGGGATGTCGATGGCCGCATGGATCAGGCCCGCGCCGTCCGCGGCGGGCGCCACCTCGGAATAGGCCTGCCCGGAGCCCAGGTCCCGCGCCGCCCCCGGACCGGGCGCCCAGGCCGCGGCGAGCGGCGTGGAGACGAGGGTCATCAGGCCGACGGCTAGGGCGAGGACAGGCTTCACGAGGTTGCGCTCCTGAACGGTCTGCGACGTCGGGCTTCGGGCGGACCCGGCCGGGTTCAGGCGACGCGCGGCGAGGCTAACAAGTCCCGCCCGATCCGACAAAGTCAATAATGCGGCGTCAGGCCGCCCCGCCGCTCACGGTGGCCAGATGCGCTGTCGTGGCCTCCAGCGCCTCCACCAGGGAGACGCGTTCCAGGCGCACCCCTTCGGGCAGGCCGGAAAACAGCCGGGTGGGGGCGGCGGCGTCGAGCATGACGAACACGCCCCTGTCGTCGGCGCGGCGGATCAGGCGGCCGAACGCCTGGGAGATCCGGCCGCGGGCCTGGGTGTCGTCGTAGCCCTTGCCGCCGAACCGGCCGCGGCGGGCCTTGTGCAGGATATCGGGCCGGGGCCAGGGCACGCGGTCGAACACCAGCAGGCGCAGGGCGCGGCCCGGCACGTCGACCCCGTCGCGCACGGCGTCGGTGCCCAGCAGGCAGGCGTCCTCCTCGGCGCGGAAGATGTCCACCAGCGTGCCCACCTCCAGCGGATCCACATGCTGGGCGTAGAGGGCCAGCCCCTTGTCGGCCAGGGGGCCGGCGATCCGCTCGTGCACCGCCCTGAGCCGGCGGATGGCGGTGAACAGGCCAAGGCCGCCGCCGCCGGCGGCGAGGAACAGTTCGCGCATGGCGGCCGCCACCTGACGGGCGTCGTCCTTGGCCACGTCGGTGACCACGAGGGCCAGGGCGTTGCCGGCGTAGTCGAACGGCGAGGCCAGCTTCAGCGTGCGTGGCCGTTCGGGCAGACGGGCGGCGCCGGTGCGCATCTCGGCCAGGGCGAAGGGGTCGATCAGGGCGTTGTCGGTGAGGGTCGCGCTGGTCACCAGGACGCCGTGCGCCGGAGCGATGACCGCCGCGGTGAGCGGTTCGGTGGGGTCCACCCAGTGACGGCGGCAGGCCGCGTCCACGACGCGGCCGTAGAGGAACGTCGCCTCGAACCAGTCGACGAAGTCGGGATCGTCCTCGGCGTTCTCGTCGATGGCGGTGAGCATGGAGCGCCAGGCCGGCAGGATCATCCGCGCCCGCCGGTCGAGGCCGCGCAGCGCCCCCTCGATGCGGGCCCGCTCGGCGGTGTTCAGGGTGTCGGCCTCGTCATCGAGCGTCGCCTCAAGCTGGCGGGACAGGGCCAGAAGAGGCGTCTCGACGTCGGCCAGGGCGGCGGCGGCGCTCCGCGCGGTTGAACGGACCAGATCGATGGCGGGTCGCGCCGCACACTCCATGCCCACGTCGGACGGCGCCGCGCGGGCCCGAAGCTGATCGACGACCGCCACCAGAAAAGCCTCCACCGGGCCGAGCGGGCTGACCTCGCCCGCGCCGGGCGCGATCCGCCCTGACCAGCCTTCGCCCGGCAGCGCGCCGGCGGCCCGCACCGCCCTTTGCAGGGCGCCTTGCGCCTCCTCGCGGTCGGCGATGATCTCTGACAGCCGGGCCTCGAGGCCCCGCCCGCGGCGACCCCGCCCCTCCGGCCCGCGGATCCAGCGTCGCATCTCGGCGGCCTCGGCGCCGGAGAGCGCCACCGAGAAGGCGCTGTCGGCGGCGTCGAACAGATGGTGGCCCTCGTCGAAGACGATGCGCCGCGGCCGCGCCGTCTCGGCGTCGTCCTTCTGGCCCCGGGCGGCCCGCGCCCCGTCGAACGCCGCCTGGGTGAGCACAAGGGCGTGGTTGGCGATGACGATGTCGGCCCGCTTCGAGGCCCGGACGGCCTTTTCGATGAAACAGGTGCGGTAGTGCGAACAGCCGGCGTGCATGCACTCGCCCCGCCGGTCCACCAGATTGCTGGCGCCGGCCTGGGCGGAGGGGGCGACAGCGAAGAGGGTGGGCAGCCAGGCGGGAAAGTCGCCGCCGGTCATGTCGCCGTCGCGGGTGGCCCGCGCCCACCGGGCCGCAAGGACCATACCGGTCAGATCGGCGCCGCCCAGGCGGGCGGCGTTGGCGGCGTCCTGGAAGTTGAGCAGGCAGAGATAGTTCTCCCGGCCCTTGCGGACCACGGCCTTCACCGCCCGGACGGCCGGGTCAGGGAAGATCGCGTGGCTTTCCCGTTCGATCTGGCGCTGAAGGGCGCGGGTATAGGTGGAGATCCACACCCCCGGGCCATTGACCTCGGCCCAGAGCGACGCTGGAGCCAGATAGCCCAGGGTCTTGCCGATTCCCGTGCCCGCCTCGGCCAGCATCATCATCGGCTCGCCCTCGCGCAGGCGGGGCTGGAAGGCGTGGGCGGCTTCGGAGGCGAAGACGGCCTGCAGCGGCCGGGCTTCGTCGAGTCCGGAACGGTCGAGCAGCAAGGCGAGTCTTTCGGCGGCGGCGGCCGGGTCGATGGGCCGCGTTCCGGCCTCTCCCGCCGGGGCCTGGTCCTCCCACTCGGCGACGCGCGCCCAGACATCCAGTCCGTCCCCCCGCCAGGGCCGTCCCGCGGGACCGGAGCGCAGGGCGCCGATGGCCGCCGCGGCCCATGGCCATCCGGCGCGGCCAAGGACCTCGGCCTGGGCCAGGGCCTCCTCCCGGCCCGGCGCCGGCGAGGCGGCCAGTTCGGCGAGCAGGATTTCGGCGGACCGGCGCAGGGCCATGGCCTGCTCGGGCGCGGCGCGCGGTTGAGCCAGGCCCAGCGTGAGGGAGAGCCCCACGGCGGTCGGGGCGCAGAACTGCGCCGGGCGCACGAAGGCGAACAGCTCGAGCACATCGAACAGCCTGGGGCTGCGCGGCGGCGCGGCGAGCCCCAGGCGGCGCGCGGTCATGGCCGCGTGGGCGACCATCACCGGCCCCTGCTCGAAAAGGTCGCGGGCCTGAGGCGTCCGCGCCGGCCGGCCGCCCGATCCGTCGGCCATACCCGACCGGCCGCCGGGCAGAACCACAAGGGCTGGAGCGAGATCGAGGGACAGGGCCGGCGCGTTCACGACGCCGGTTGTAGACCACCAGGAACGGAAACGGAACGCGAACCTGGCCGGCCCCGGCTATTCGCTGCGCCCCGCCGCGGCGAGGCTCTCGCGGCGCAGGGCCATCAGCACCTTGGGTGTGCTGCCACGCAGGCCCGCGCGAACCAGCACGGCGGGAACCAGGATGTTGGCCTTGACCCGGTTGATGTAGATCACCCGCGTCCCGGCCCCGCCGTTCAGCGATTCCAGGCGCCACTCGCCATCCTCGATCTTCAGGTCGCCGCCGGCCTTCTTGAAGCGGATCAGGCTGAAGGGGAGGTATTCGGAACGGACGACGTTGTGGATGTCGGGCAGGAAGATGTTGCCGCGCGAGAACTGGTCGCGCACGTCCCAGCCATGGCGCTGGTCGCCCTGCAACACCGTGCAGCTGACCAGGTCGGCGATCAGCCGTCCGGCGATCCGGCAGTCGGTCATCACCGCCCAGACGGTGCTGGGGGGCGCGTCGATGTCCACCGCCGAACGGATGAGGGCGGCGCCGTCCGTGTCCGGCAGGACCTCGGCCCAGGCCTGGCCGCCCCGCAGGGTCCTCTGAGTCGCGACGGTCGGGGCCCAGGCCAGAAGCGGCGTGGCGGCGAGGCAGGCGGCCAGCGCCACGGCCAGGGTCTTGGCGTTCATGCAGGCTCCAGACTGGGTTTCACGCGTCTTGCAAACGGTCTTAGGCTCTTTTTCGACTTTCGCACCTGCACAAAAAGTCACAGCCCCGTTCAGGGGTGAAGGGTGAGCTTCTGCAGCCGCCAGTTCAGCAGCTCGGCCACATAGAGGGTGTCGGCGCGGGGGCAGGCGATCTCGTGGATCCAGCCGAACTCGCCGAGCCGCTTTCCCGAACGCCCCAGCCAGCCGAGCACATGGCCGTCGAGGTCCAGTTTATAGACCCGCCCGGGGAAGGCGTCGGCCACGAAGAGCGCTTGGGAGCCGGCGTCCGGCGGCGTGATGCACAGGGCCCAGGGCGCGCCGGGGGCCATGGTTCCGGTCGCGCCGGGCGCGGGCCTGGCCCCGATGGCGGGCGCGGCGTCGGCGGGAACCGGCACATCGATGGTGATGACCTTCAGCACATTGCCCTCCGTGTCGAACACCTGGATCCGCCGGTTGCCGCGGTCGGCCACATAGATCCGGTCATGGGCGTCGGCGGCGATGGAGTGCAGGGTGTTGAACTGCCCTGGCTCGGACCCGTAGCTCCCCCACGACGTCAGCCATCGCCCGTCCGGCGCGATCTTCGCCACCCGCGAATTGATGTAGCCGTCGCTGATGTAGGTATTGCCCTGGCTGTCCCAGGTCATGTCGGTCACCTGGCGGAAGAGGCCGTCCACCGCCGGCAGCGGCGGCCTCGGATGCTCCAGAGGATGGGCGCCCTCGTCGGCCGCTTCGGGCTTGCGGCCGAACACCTCCGTCACCCGGCCCGCCGGGTTGAAGCGGATCACCATGTCCGAGCCCTTGTCGGCCGCCCAGATATTGCCGGCGGGGTCCACGCGCACCGCATGGGCGTAGGACCAGGCGTAGAGATTCCGGCCGATCTCACGCACGAACCGGCCCGCGCCGTCGAACTCCAGCAACTGCGCCGCCGCCGCGCCATAGGCCGGGCCGGAGGTGTTTCCCCGCTGGAAGACGAAGATGTGACCGGCCTTGTTGACCGCCACGCCGGCCACTTCGCCCAGGTGCATGTCGGGGGGCGGATCGAGCGCATCAACGGCGTCGAAGGCGATCCGCGGCGGCGTGGCCTCGGCGTGGGCGGTGGCTGCGAGAAGGAGGGCCGCAGCAGCGGCGAGCACGGTTTTCATGGCGGCGCTCCAGGCAGGAAGATCCTGGTGATGAAAGACTGATCCGGTCCGCGCTCCAAGCGCCGGAGTTCAGCCCGCGATGGGCGCCCAGACCTCCATGTCCCCCATCCCCGACCGAGGATCGAACCCCGGGCCGTAGCGCTCCAGCAGGAACAGCGGATCGGTCTCCAGGGTCAGGCCCGACCGAGGCTGCCAATCGCCGAAGATCGCCGCGCAGGTCGCCCCCAGGGTCGAGACGTGGCCCGCGTGGGGAAACACGGCGTAGCGGCGGGCGGACAGGCGAAGACCCGAGAGTCCGTCCGGGATGCTGTCGAGCGAGGCCACAGGCACGGCGGTGAGATAGTCGAACCCCGCCTCGCGGTCGGCGGCGGCCAGGCAGGCGCCGTAGGTCTCCGGGCCCCTCTGCCCCGGAATGGCGCCGATGTGGGGGGTGAACCTCTGCCACTGGCCGGGGATGCCGACCCGGTCCTCGAACCGGCGGAACTCGCGGATGCCGGCCAGCAGCAGGGGCCCGGCCTCGCGGAAGACGGGCTCGGGCAGGCGCACGGCGGGGCGATCGGTCATGACATAGGGCTCCACAAGCGGCAGGTCGGCGAGACTGCGCCGGGCGCGCACGTCTTCGGGCGTGGCGCCGAAGACCTCGCGAAAAGCGCGGGTGAAGGCCTCGTGCGAGCCGTAGCCCGCATCGAGCGCCACGGAGAGGATGTCGGGCGCCCCGGCGGCCAGGGCGCGGGCGGCCTCGGTCAGACGCCGGCCGCGCAGATAGGCCGAGATCGTCGTCCCCGTGACCTGGGCGAAGGTCCGCGACAGGTGAAAGCGCGACAACGTGCTGACGGCGGCCAGATCGTCGAGCCCCACGGGGCCGGCGAAATGGCCTTCGATGTACCAGAGGGTTTTGCGGATGGGATCCATGGATGTCCGGGGCGTCAAGCGGTCCTAGCCCATCGACGGCGTGTCCGCTTGACCGGCGTTGCGCCGGCCGCCCGCTCTCCAGGGAAACGGAACGGGAACATCGCTTGGTGTTTGGCCGGGGCGATGCTAACGCCGGGACATGTCGGGCGGCGTCGATTCCTACTCATTCCCCCTGCCCGAACCGTTCGCCGGATGGTTCGCCGCCCGGGGATGGGCGCCCCGTTCGCATCAACTGGACATGGTGGAGAAGGGCCGGGCCGGCCGCCACGCCCTGCTGATCGCCCCCACCGGCGGCGGCAAGACCCTGGCCGGCTTCCTGCCCAGCCTGATCGATCTGGCGCAGCGACCCAGGCCCAACACGCCGCCGGGCGTCCATACCCTCTACATCTCTCCGCTCAAGGCCCTGGCGGTGGACGTCGAGCGCAACCTGATGACGCCGATCGCCCAGATGGGCCTGGCCATCAAGGCCGAGTCGCGCACCGGCGACACAGGCGAGGCCCGCCGTCAGCGGCAGAGGGTGAAGCCCCCCGACATCCTGCTCACCACGCCCGAGCAGCTGGCCCTGTTCTGCGCCTGGGAAGGCGCGAGGCGGTATTTCGAGGACCTGCGCTGCGTGATCATCGACGAGATCCACGCCATCTGGCCGTCCAAGCGCGGCGATCTGCTGGCCCTGGCGCTGGCGCGGGTGCAGACCTTCGCTCCCGCCTGCCGGCGGGTCGGGCTGTCGGCCACGGTGGAGGATCCCGACCTGATCCGCGACTGGCTCTCGCCCGGGGCGGGCGACGCGGTCGACCTGGTGCGCGGCGCGCCCGGCGCGGCCCCCGTGGTGGAGGTGCTGCTGTCGGAGGACCGTGTGCCCTGGGCCGGCCACACGGCCCGGCACGCCATGCCGGAGGTCTATGAGGCCATCCGCGCCGCCCGCACGGCGCTGGTCTTCGTCAACACCCGCTTCCAGGCCGAGTTCGCCTTTCAGGAACTCTGGCGCCTGAACGAGGACAATCTGCCGATCGCCCTGCACCATGGCTCGCTGGCGGCCGAGCAGCGGCGCAGGGTCGAGGCGGCCATGGCCCGCGGCGCCCTGCGGGCGGTGGTCTGCACCTCCACCCTCGATCTGGGTGTCGACTGGGGCGATGTGGACCTGGTGATCCAGCTGGCCTCTCCCAAGGGGGCCTCGCGCATGGTCCAGAGGATCGGCCGGGCCAATCACCGTCTGGACGAGCCCAGCCGCGCCCTGTTCGTGCCGGCCAACCGCTTCGAGATGCTCGAATGCCAGGCCGCCCGCGAGGCCATCGCCGAGAACGCCTTCGACACCGAATCGCCGCGCACGGGCGCCCTGGATGTTCTGGCCCAGCACGTGATGGGCTGCGCCTGTTCGGAACCCTTCGACCTGACGGCGCTCTACGCCGAGATCACCGGCTCCGGCCCCTACCGGGGGCTCGCCTGGGAAGACTACGAGGCGGTGGTCGATTTCGTCGCCACCGGCGGCTACGCCCTGAGGGTCTACGACCGCTTCGCCCGCATCGTCCGCGGCCAGGACGGCCTCTGGCGGGCGCGCAACGCCGAGATGATCCTGCGGCACCGCCTGAACGTCGGGGCCATCGTCTCGGCCGCCATGCTCACCGTGCGCATCGCCTCGGGCCGCCGCGCCGCGCCGGGGCGCCGGATCGGCGAGGTCGAGGAAGGCTATCTGGAGCTGCTGGAGACCGGCGACACCTTCATCTTCGCCGGCGCGGTCTGGCGTCTGGTGGGGGTCACCGGAACCGAGGTGCTGGTGACGCCGGCGCCCGGCGAGGACGCCAAGATGCCATCCTGGGGCGGATCGAAGTTCGCCATCTCGACCTTCCTGGCGCAGAAGGTGCGGGCGATGATGTCGGATGCGCACCACTGGCGGGTGCTGCCGGACGACGTGCGCGAATGGCTGGAGATCCAGCGCGACCGCTCGATCATTCCCGGTCCAGACGAGATGCTGCTGGAAACCTTCCCGCGCGGCCAGAGGCATTTCCTGGTCTGCTATCCCTTCGAGGGTCGGCTCGCTCACACCACCCTGGCGATGCTCCTGACCCGCCGGCTGGAAAGGGCCGGAGCGGGCCCCCTGGGGTTCGTCTGCAACGACTACGCCCTGGCGGTCTGGTCGCTCAAACCTATGGACGAGCTCGATTTCGCCGATCTGTTCGACGAGGACATGCTCGGCGACGATCTGGAAGCCTGGCTGGCCGAAAGCGCCATGATGAAGGCCGCCTTCAAGGCCTGCGCCCTGATCTCCGGACTGATCGAGCGGCGGTCGACAAAGGACCGAAAGACGAGCCGTCAGGTGACCTTCTCCACCGACCTGATCTACGACGTGCTGCGCCGCCACCAGAGCGACCACCTGCTGTTGCGCTGCGCCCGGGCCGACGCCGCCCAGGGCCTTATCGACGTCGAGCGCCTGGGCCAGATGCTGGCGCGCATCCGCGGGCGCATCCGCCACGCCCGCCTGGACCATCTGTCGCCGTTCTCGGTCTCGGTCATCCTGGAAATCGGCCGCCAGCGCGCGCCCGGAGAGGGCGCCGGCGAGATGATCCTGATGGACGCGGCCGACGACCTGATCGCCGAGGCGGTGGCGTGAGCGCCGCGACGCAGTTCGACGCCGTGACCCACCACCCCCTGGGCGGCCTGGCGGTCGTCCTGGCCGGCGAGCCGGTGGTGCTCCGCCCCTCCGGGGCCCTTTGGATCGAGGAGGGCCGCACCCTGGTCGTCGCCGACCTGCACCTGGAGAAGGGCTCCTTCTACGCCTCGCGCGGCCAGATGCTGCCGCCTTACGACTCGGCCGACACCCTGCGGCGGCTGGCCGCGGAGACGCAGGCGCTGGGGCCCCGCCGCGTGGTCCTGCTTGGCGACAGCTTCCATGACCGCGACGGCGAGGCCCGCCTCGCGGGGGCGGACGGCGACTCCCTGCGGGCGGCGGTCGAGGGCCGGTCGCTGGTCTGGGTGACCGGCAACCACGACCCCGTCGCCCCCCGGGGTCTGCCTGGCGAGGCGGCCGCGAGGCTGTCGATCGGCGGACTGACCCTTGTCCATGAGCCGGCCGACGGCGCGGCGACGGGGGAGGTCGCCGGGCACCTGCACCCCTGCGCCCGGGTCAGGGCGCGGGGCGCCAGCGTCCGCCGCCGTTGCTTCATCACCGACGGCGAGCGGCTGATCCTGCCGGCCTTCGGCGCCCTGGCCGGGGGTCTGAACGTCCGCGACGCCGCCTTCCGGCCCCTGCTGCGGCCACGGCCGCTGGCGGCGGTGCTCGGCGCGGGGCGGGTGCACGCCGTCGGCTGGGCCTCATTGCAGCCGGACTGAAGGCCCTGTAACCGCCCGGCCATGACCCTGCCCGTCACGGCCGCCCTGGCCGCCCTGTTCCTGGCGATGAGCCTGTTCTGCGGCTGGCGCGGGGCCCAGGCCGCCCGTCCGCATGCCGAGCCGCGGCTCGTCCCCTGGCGATTTCTCATGCTGCTGGCCTTCACCGGGATGATCGCCATGCTGGTGCATGTGGTGACCCTGATCCGCGATCCCGGCGGGGCGGCGCCCTGAGCGAGCGGAGTCGGTCCTGGTCTAGGGCTGGTCGCCCAGCGCCTTCATCAGACGATAGGTGAACTCCAGTTCCTCGGCGAAGGCCTGAACGCCCACCCGTTCGTCGCGGCCGTGGGCGCGGTCGTCGTCCATGTCGCCGAAGATGCCATCCACCCCGTAGGACGGGATGCCGGCGGCGCGGGTGATGGCGCTGTCGCTGGCTCCCGCGGACATGATCGGCAGGATCGGCAGGCCCGGCCACATCGACTGCGTCACCCGGTCGATGACGCTGACGATGCGGGGCGTCAGCGGCGATTCCGGCGTCGGCGGCTCGGGAGTCAGGACAGAAAGCCGGATCGAGGGGTCGGCGATCCGGTCGAGGATGGCCTTCTGCACGCCCTCGAGGTCCTCGCCGGGGATGACCCGGCACTGGATGACGCTTCGCGCCCGCTCGGGCAGGGCGCTTTCCCCCTGGCCGCCCTCGATCATCGTCGCCACGCAGGTGGTGCGCAGGGGGATGTTGGTCTCGGTCACCGCCGAGAGGCGCTCCACGGCGCCCGGCGACGGCGCGCCGCCGGCCACCTCGCGCATGTCGGCGCGCAACTGGCCGCTCTCCATCTCCGCCCGGGCCTTGAAATAAGCCTTCACGGTCTCCGTCAGGCGAACCGGGAAGGGGCTGGCCTCCAGCCGCGCGAGCGCGCCGGACAGGCGGTAGATCGGATTGCCGGGGGTGGGGCGTGAGCTGTGGCCCCCCTTGTCGGTCGCCTCGAGCTGGTAGGTCTCATAGACCTTCTCGCTGGTCTGCACGGGCAGATACAGGCGCCGGCCGCCCTTCAGGCCGCCCTCGTCCATATCCGGATTGATCACCACACCGGCGTCTATCGCGGCGCGATGCGCCTTCAGCAGCCATTCGACCCCGCTGAAATCGCCGCCGGCTTCCTCGTCGGCGGTGAGCGCGACGATGATGTCCCGCCGGGGAGTCCAGGATTCACCCCTCAGGCGGATCAGGCTGGCGATCAGCGCTGCGTCCTCGCCCTTCATGTCGATCGTTCCCCGGCCGTATAGCCAGCCGTCCGCCTCGGTCAGCACGAAGGGATCATAGGTCCAGTCCTCGCGACGGGCCTCCACCACGTCGAGGTGCCCGATATAGAGCACCGGCGGGCCCCCGCGGCCGGACCCTCGCAGTCGGATCACCACATTGCCCTTGTCCGGATGGCCATCGGGAACCAGCACCTGCACATCGGCGGCGGCGAACCCGGCGGCCGTCAGGCGTGCGGCGACGGCGCGTGCGGCGACGGTGGATCCGAAGGCGTGGGTCGTGTTGATCTCGATGAGCGCTTTCAGGACCGTGCGGCCGAGGGCCTGGTCGGCGGCCGGCGGGACGGGGCCGGGCGTCTGGGCGGCCGCGAGTGGCGCGACAAGCAGCGCCAGGGCGCCCAGGCCGGCGGCGCGGCCCATTCGCGACAAGGTCATGGACGTTCCTTCAGGGCCGCGACCGGGCCGGCCAGCGGCGGCAGACTAGCGAGTGCGAGGCGCGCGCGCCATGGCGGACGGGGTCGCCGGAACGCGTTCCAGGTCGCCGCGGATTTCTCCGGCCGGATACTTGGCGGTGAGCAGATTGACCGACCACAACCCGGCTCTCAGATCACCGATCTCAATGTCGTTCAGTCTCGCCGACGAGAGGATGGGACTGACCAGGGGTCTGGCGAAATCCATCGTGGAGCCCAGCGCCGACCCCGGTTCCGGCGGCGTGCGGAAATGCGCTCCGGTGACCGGGCCGGTGAGGCCGGCGTAGGTCACCCGCCAGGCCAGCATCCGGCTGTCCGTGTCCAGGGTGATCTCGGCCAGTCCGGTCCCCCGACCGACATTGGGCGGCGTCTCGGCGGCGCCGGTGAGCACCGCCCGGAAATGCAGAACTTCCCCCGCCGCGGGCGCGCCTGCGGCGAGCGCCCCCATGACAAGGGCGCCGATGATGGCGGCGCGCATTGGTGTTCCCCGTCCCGTCGCTGTCCCGATTGAAGTCCTATCACGGACGGGACAGAAAATCAGCCCCGCGGCCCCGCCGGAGCGGCTCGTCAGGTCCCGCCGCCGGGGGTTTCCGGCTCGATGACGCGCTCGCCCAGACCCAGGTTCACAACCGTCGAGGCGCTGGCCAGGGCGATGCCGGCGGCCTTGAGATCGGGGACGATCTGGAACAGCAGTTCGCTCTTCACGCCATAGACCAGACGCGGCGAGATCAGATAGGCGAAGGCGGTGAACTCCATGGCCGCGTCGCGCACATCGGTCATGTAGACGGCGACGGCCGGCGATTTGACCACCTTGGGGTGCGCGGTCAGGCGAGCCATCAGGATGTCGCGGACCTCGGCCGGATCGGCGGCGGCGTCAACCTTCAGAACGATCTTCACCCGGCCCATGGCGCCGGCATGGGTGATGTTGCGGACCGTCTTCGACACCAGATCCGAGTTGGGCACGATCAGGCGGGAGTGATCGGTCATCTCGATCTCTGTGGCCCGGGCGTTGATCTTGCGCACGTCGCCCTCGAGATCGCCGATGGCGATCCAGTCGCCCACCCGAACCGGTCGCTCCGCCAGCAGGATCAGGCCCGAGACAAAGTTGCTGATGATCGACTGCAGGCCAAAACCGATGCCCACCGACAGCGCGCTGGCGAAGAGGGCGATCTGGGCGACGCTGAGGCCCAGATAGGCGAAGGCCACGAGGATGGCCAGCAGGGCGCCGACGTAGGTGACCCCCGCCGCCAGGGAGGTGCGCAGACCGACGTCCAGCGCCGTCTTGGGAAGATAGCGCACTTCCAGCCAGCGGCGCACCGCCCGGGTGATCGCCAGGCCCAGCAGGAACAGGGCGATGCCCCCGAGAATCGCGCCAGGCGAGATGGACACCAGACCGAGCCGGACGACGAAATCCGTGGCCGTGAAGCGCTGGAAGACGTCCTCGAGACTGGCCCCGAAGGGCGCCAGAACCGCCGCCCAGGCCAGCAGCAGCAGCACCAGCCGGGTGACCCCGGACAGCAGGACGCCCAGTTGATCCATGGTCCCGTGGGACAGGCCAAGGGCGGTCTCGAGCGTCGAGCCCAGCGGGGCCCCGGGCGACAACAGGCTGGGAAAGAGGTCGTCGGCCAGACGAAGCAGCAGGAAGAGCAGGGCGAGGATCGCCGCGATCCACACCGCTTCACGCATCAGGAAGCTGGCCAGGGCCAGATAGCCCACCACCATCGCCGCCAGGGCCGCACCCACGGCGAACCAGGCGGCCAGGGTGGCCAGGACCCAGGGCAGGCGGGATTCGGAGTCCGCCGCCGAGGGGCCCGTGGGTTCGCGCGCCCTTTGCGCGACCCGCGCCCGACCGACGGCGGCCAGGGCTCCGCCGACAGCGGCGAGTTCCGTGATCACCGCCAGGCAGTCGCCGGCCACACGCGAGGCGAGGCTGGCGCCCAGGATGGTGTCGAGGCCGCCGACGAAGCTGGCCAGGCCGGCCGCCAGACCGATGAGGCCGGGAAACGGCGCCAGGCGACGGACGACATCCTCCGGCACCGGCGCCAGGCGCCACTCCGGACGGCCCGGCGACAGCAGGGCGCGGCCGAGCCCGCCGAGAAGGGCGGCGAAGACCGCCGCCTGGACCAGCAGCGCAGTGACACGGTCGACGTCCGGCGTCATGGCGTCGATCTGGGTGAGGACGGCGCGCAGCAGCAGGCCGGCCAGAAGCGGAGCGGCGACCGCCACCAGCACCAGCCAGAGCGCCAGGACGATCCGCCGCAGCCGCGCCTCGCCGCCGGCCCGAGCCGCGCGGCGATATCCCACGCGGTTGAGAATGACGCGCCCCGGACCCAGCAGGAACAGGCTGATGATCAGGGCCGCGACCCCGATGGTCACGCTGCGGGCGATGCGGGCGACCGAGGCGGTCTGGGTCATCTCATCGCCCACCGCCCGGGTGAGCCGGGCGAGGTCGTTGGGCAGGGCGGCGGCGAAGTCCCGCCACAGGCCGGGATCAAGAACCGAACGGGTTCGGGTCCAGAGGCGGGCGGAGAAATTGGCCCGCAGGCGGTCCGACAGGGTGGCGCTGATCTGATCGGCGGTCAGGATCAGCAGGCGGGCGTCCTGAAGGTCGGCGGTGAGGCTGGCCAGCCGCTGCGCCAGATCCCTGCGGGTCTGGACCGTCCGGGGATCTTCCGCTGGCGAGCCCGGCGACGCCGGGGCCCCCAGTTGCGCCTGACGCGCCTGCAGGTCCTCGACACGCGGCCCCAGCGATGAGGCCACCGCCGCCAGCCGGGCCTGGATCGGCGGGATCGTGGCCAGCCTGGCCTCGATGTCCTCATCGGAGAGGGCCCGGGACGTCACGCCGGCCGCCGCGGCGCGCAGATCCGCCCTAGCCTGGGCGAGCGCCGTCTGGGCGCTGGTCGCGGCCGGCGCCGTCACACCCTGGGCCAACGCGGGCGAAGCGAAGGTCAGCCACAGCAGGAGCAGAACGAGGACTCGCACCTTGTCTCAACCCTCCAGACCACCCGAGGCGACGGGCGCGCGTCATCGCGCCCTAGACCAAGGCGACGCCGCACGCCATGGGCGCCCGATTTCCCGGCGCATGGCAAGGCTTTCCTGACCGCTGGCGGTCGGACGGTTGATCAACGTCAGCCCGGTGGACGAAAGGGCTCCCCAACTGGCGGCGAATCTGTGATCAATGCCTGTGCGGCGTCGAGGGGACGCCGCCGGTCGGGACAATCCAGAGTGAATCAGGCGGACGGCCCTCCCGGGCTGCCGGGCGAGCTTGAATTGCGGGCGGCTGTGGAAAGCGGTCCGCCGAGCCACGCGCTGTTCGACGCCTGGCCCGCGCCGACTACTCTGCCGGGGATCGGGCCCGGCATTGTCAGCGAGCTCCTCGACACCGCCTCGCAGCGGCAATCGGCTGACGCGCGCGCGGCGGTGGTGTTCCCGGACGCCATTGCCTTCGCCCTTCTCGACAGCCGCGGGCGGCTGCTCAAGACCACCAGGAGATTTGCCGAATGGGTTGGCGATCCGGGCGATTCCGTCGACTGCCGGGACCTGGCGAAGCGGGCCCTGACGAGCTCACGCGCCATGGCGGCGGCGCGGACCCTGAATCACGGAGTCCTGGCCCTGCTGGCCGTCCGCGGCGCGGCGGTGGCGGGCTGGCCGCTGCTGCTGGAGGGGCTGGGACGGCGGCCGGACGACGCGGATGTCGTGCTCGTGGTCTTCGCGCCCTCCCGGTCGCGCGGCCTGGTGCTGGCCACGGCGGCGGCCCTGGGTCTGACCCCCCTGGAGAGCCGGCTGGCGGCCGCCATGCTGATCGAGCCGACCCTGGAAGCCGCCGCGGCGAGCCTCGGCGTCGGGCGGGAAACCGCCAAGGACGCTCTGGGCGACGCCCTGCGCAAGACCGGCGCCCGCCGAGCGCAGGATCTGGTCGGGCGGATCATCGATCTGAGCTGCGAGGCGACGGAGGGCCCGGCCGCAAGCCAGGCGGCCGCTCTTGGCGCCCTGGATCTCAGTCCCGCCGAGCGCGCGGTATCCCGGCGGCTGGCTCTCGGTGACACCGCCGAGGAGGCGGCCATGGCCCTGGGCCTGAAGCCCGGCACGGTGAAAACCTACCGCAAGTCGATTTTCGGCAAGCTCGGCATCGCCCGCATCCGCGACCTGCGGCGGCTGATGGCCGAGACCGCCGAGCTCGATCGTCTGGCGGCTGTGGGCGAGGTGGTCGCGGGCGCCGCGTTCGGCGACGAAGCCGCCGTCCGGGTGTTCGTCGATGCTTCCGGCCGTAACGTCGCCTGCCTCGACTACGGTCCGGCGCGCGGCCGGGCTCTGGTGGTCATGCACGGCTACACCACCGGACGGACCGCGCCGCCGCCCCTGCTGAGCGCGCTGCGGGCGCGCGGCTACCGGGTGATCATCCCCCAGCGGCCGGGCTTCGGCGTCTCCTCGGCGGCGGAGGGCGACTATGTCGACACGGCGACGGCCGATCTGTCGCTGGTGCTCGACCGCCTGGGATGCGCCGAGGTGAGCATCCTGGCCCGGGACGGGGGCGTCGCCAGCGCCCTGGCCTTCGGCGTCCGGTTTCCCCATCGCCTGCGCGCGGGCGTCCTGATGAACCCGCGCAAGCCCAAGGGCGCCGCGCAGGCGGGCCGCGGGCCGATGGCCGCGCTGTCGGCGATGCTGCTCGATCACCCCCAGCTCATCGACCCGTTCTGCGCGATGATGTCGAGGCAATCCAGCGCCGAGGTGCTGGGCGGCGTCCTGCGGCGGGTGCTGACCTCCAGCGCCTCCGCCGACCGGATCTGCATCGAGGAGCCTGAGGTCGCCCGCCGCCTGATCGACGACACGCGGCGTCTGGGGCGCCAGGCGGCGGGGTTCGTCGCCGAATTTCGCCTGTTCGCGCACGGCTGGCATGTGCCGGACGACTACCAGGGCCCGCAGTGGCGTCTGGCGCTCAGCGGCGAGATCGCCACGCCGAGCGACCTGCACGTCTGGCGCCACGTGATCGCCGACGCGCCGCACATCCTCGACGGCGCCGGTCTGCTGGCGCAGTTCACCCACGCCGAGGCCCTGGCGGCGCTGTTCGATTGAAACCGTCAGAGCGCCCCCCCCAAAAGGGGGGAGGAGCGGCCTCACACGCGACGCTATCAAGGCAAGATTGTGATCGCCCGCCCGGGCCAGTCGGTGGAGTATTTGAAATGCGTGTCCAGATCCTGCCTATGGTTTTCGGCGCCGCCTTGTTCGCCGTCGCCGGTCAGGCCGCCGCGAACACCCCCAACCTGCTGGTCAACGGCGGTTTCGAGCTTCCCGGCGGGGACAGCGTCCGCAACCAGCTGCTCAGCCCCACCGACATTCCCGGCTGGACCTATGTGACGGCGCCGGGTGGCGGGAGTTACGAAATCTATGAATCGGACAACCAGGACGGTCTGGCGGCCGCGGACGGCAGCCACTACGTCAGCATCGGCCACCTTGGCACCGTCGGCGGATCGCTCTATCAGGACTTCGCCACCATCATCGGCGACACTTACACCGTGAACTATTCCGTCGCCGAGCAGCAGGGTGACGACCCGACCCAGGTGCTCCGGGCGATCCTCACCAATGGCGCGCAGACCATCACCAAGAATAACACCGGCCTTGGCCTGAGCTTCCAGTCGGGCAAGTCGATCACCTTCACGGCCACGAGCGCCCTTTCCGAGATCACCTTCCTCGACGCAACTCCGGTCGGGGGCGGGGCCAGTTCCAACCTCGCCCTGGACGCGGTCTCGGTGACCCTGGGCGGCGTCGCCCCGGGTGTCCCGGAACCGGCGACCTGGGCCATGATGCTGCTGGGCGTGGCCGGCGTGGGCTATATGGCCCGCCGCCGCGTCGCCAAGCCGCGAACGGTCTGAGACCGTTCCGGCCCTTGCGGGCCGCACGCGCCTGATCGACTGTGCCCTCCAGTCCGGAGGGGGCGTCATGAGCCTGTTGATCGTCGATCGCCACACTGTGGCCGACCTGTTGCCGATGGCCGAATGTGTCGACCTGATGGAGCAGGCAATGACGGCGCTGTCGTCCGGCGCCACCCGACAGACCCTGCGCCAGATCATCCCCCTGTCGGACGGCGCCGCCTTCGGCGTGATGCCAGGGGCGTCGGCCGAGACCTTCGGCGCCAAGCTGATCAGCATCTTCCCCGGCAACTTCGCCAGAGGTCTGCAGTCGCATCAGGGCTTCGTCGCCCTGTTCGATCCGGTCTCCGGCGAGACCGTCGCCATGCTCCACGCCGGCGAGATCACCGCCATCCGCACCGCCGCCGCCAGCGCCGCGGCCACCCGCGTCCTGGCCCGGCCCGAGGCGCGCCACCTGGCGATCCTCGGCTATGGCGAGCAGGCCCTCACCCACGCGCGGGCCATGGTCGCGGTCAGGCCGGTCAGCGAGATCACGCTTTGGGGACGCCATCCTGACCGCGCCGAGCGCCTGGCGGCGCAGCTTCGCGCCGAGCTCTCCTTGCCGGTGCGCGTCGCCGCCGGCGTGGAGGCCGCCGTGGCCGAGGCGGACATCATCTGCGCGGTCACCGCCTCGCCCGAGCCGATCCTGCGCGGCGCGTGGGTGGCGCCAGGGACCCACGTCAACCTGGTGGGATCGAGCACCGCGGCCACGCGGGAAGCCGACGACGCCCTGGTGGCGCGGGCGCGCCTGTTCGCCGACCATCGGGAGGGGGTCCTCACGCAGGGCGGCGAGGTGGTCCACGCCATCGCCGCCGGCCTGATCGACGAACACCATGTCCTGGGCGAGATCGGCGAGGTGATGAGCGGCGCGAAGGCCGGCCGCACGACTGTGACGGACGTGACGGTCTACAAATCGCTCGGCGCCATCGTCCAGGATCTGTACAGCGGCTGGCGCGTCTATCGACGCGCGCTGGCCGAAGGGCGAGGGGTTTCGGTGGATTTCTGACGGCCCGCCGGATGGGGCGACAATCGTCCCTGTACCGACTAAACTGAGCGGTCCATGAAAGGCCTCGAACGATGACCGCGTCGGAGGACAGGGCTCGCCCGACCAGCGCCGCGCCTCTGGCGGGCTGGCCGTTGCTGAGAGGGTTCGCCGGCTATCGCCCCGCCTGGCTCGCCCCCGACATGCTGGCCGGCCTGACCCTGGCGGCCATCGCCGTCCCAGAGCAGATCGCCACGGCGCGACTGGCGGGCCTGCCGCCGCGTCTGGGGCTCTTCGCGTTCATTGGCGGCACTCTGGCCTTCGCGCTGATGGGCGGCGGACGGCGACTGTCGGTGGGCGCCGACTCGACCATCGCCCCGATCTTCGCCGGCGCCCTGGCGCTGATGGCGGCCAGCGGATCGCACCAGTTCGCCGCCTTCGCCGCCGTCCTGGCGTTGCTCACCGGCCTCATCGTCCTGGCTGCCGGAGCGCTTCGGCTGGGATGGATCGGAAACCTGCTGTCCATTCCGGTGACCACCGGCTTCCTGGCGGGGATCGGCGTTCACATCCTGGCCTCACAGGCGCCGGCGGCGCTCGGCGTGGCCGCGCCGGCCGGCGCCCTTCCCCAGCGTCTGGCGCTGCTGGCCGCCAGCCTTCCGCACGCCGCTCCCGCCGCCGTGGCCATGACCATCGGCGTCCTGGCCCTGATCGCCCTGTCGCATCGACTCAGTCCCCGTCTGCCGGGCCCGTTGATCGCCCTGGGTCTGGCCACGCTCGTCGCCTCGATGCTGGGTCTGGAGTCGCGTGGCCTGGCGGTTCTGGGGCCCGTGGACGGCGGCCTGCCCGGTTTCGTCTGGCCCGCCATCGATGTGGACGATACGGTGCGTCTGTTGCCCCTGGCCTTGCTGGTGTCCCTGATGGTCATGACCCAGACCGCCGCCACCGCCCGCGCCTTTCCGGACGGCTCGGCGCCTCCGGACATAGACCGCGATTTCATCGGCGTCGGCGCCGGCAGCATGCTCAGCGGGCTGATGGGCGCTTTTCCGATCAACGCCAGCCCGCCCCGCACGGCCGTCGTTGCCGAGAGCGGCGGCCGTTCGCCTCTGGCCGGACTTCTGGCCGCCGGACTGGTGGCCGCGGTGCTGGCGTGGGCCACAGGATGGCTGCGGGGCCTGCCCCAGGCGGCGCTCAGCGGCGTCCTGCTGTTCGTGGCCCTTCGACTGGTGCGGGTGCGCGAGATCGTCCGGATCGCCACGACGAGTCCGGCCGAGGCGGTGCTGGTCGTCGCCACGGCGGCGGCGATCATCGCCCTGCCCATCGCCACCGGCGTGGCGGTGGGGGTGATCCTGTCCCTCGCCCACGGAGCCTGGTCGAGCGCCCGCGTCCAGGTTACGCCTCTGCGGCGGCTGCCGGCCTCGACGGTCTGGTGGCCGCCGGCGCCCGGCCGGCCCCTGGCCGGCGAGAGCCTGCCCGGCGTGATGGTTCTGGGATTCGCCGCCCCGCTGACCTTTCTCAACGCCGACGCCTTCACCCGCGCCTTCCTTGAACTGGCCCAGCCGGCCGGCGGTCACATCGCCCTGGTCGTCCTGGAGGCGGCGGGGTTGGTCGAGATCGACTACACGGGCGCCAGGGCTCTGAGTTCGGTGATTCTCGCGTGCCGTGCGTCAGGCCAGACCTTCGCCATCGCTAGACTGGAGTCCCTGGCCGCCCAGGCGGCGTTCCAGCGGCTTGGCCTGACCGATCTGATCGGCGAGACGCTTATGTTCGAGAGCGTGGCCGCCGCCATCGCGGCCCTGGACCGCGGCGAGCCGGCAGCGGGCGCGGACCGGGGCTGACCCTTCCTCCCAACCCCCGGACAGCGGCCGCCGCGTGGCGACCGAGGCCGGACTGCCGGTCGAGGGCCCGATCCGTTCGCGCCGATCAGAAGCGGCCGAGGAATCGGGCTCGACAGGCTTGCCCTAGCCGCGGGCGGTGGGCGGCGCGACCACGGCGCCGTGCAGCATCAGCGACCCGACGAGATGGTGGTCACCGTCATGGTCGCGATCGTGGTGACGATGGCCCCACATGTCCCCGTCGGAGGCGCAGGCGGTGAGCAGCAGGGCGGCGGCCAGGCTGAGGATGAGGGGAGCGAGGGTTTTCATGATGACAGGCCTTCGGTCCGCGGCCCGGGCGCCGGGCGGAGTGTCCGGCGTTTGAGGGGCGTGGATGTTCCCTGCTTAGCTCCCGACACGGGCAAAGGTTCCCCGGGTGGGATGATTGACCAACCGCGAGGCTTCGGCGACAGCTCGCGCCGCCGCGATGAACCGGCGGCCGATGCGGGCCGTAGAGACGATGCCCGCAACCCGGCCAGTCACATGGCGTCGCCGGCGCTTTCGCGAGAGGAGTTTCCCATGACAGCCAGGACCCTGGTGATTGCCGCAGCGGCGCTGCTGGCCGCCGGCGTGGCGCACGCCGACGCAGTCCGCGCGCCTGCGCCGGCGAAGACCGTCGACGTGGCCCGATTCTACAGCGGGGTGTGGATCGAGATCGGTCGCCATCCGATGAAGCTGACCGACGGCTGCGTGGCCGGAGCGACCGAATACAAGCCGGTCAGCGCCACTCGGATCGAGGTTCTCGACACCTGCCACCACGGTACACCTGCCGGCCGGCTGGACTCCATCGGAGGGCCGGGCGAGATTCTCGATCCGGGAACCAACGCCAAGCTGCACGTCAGCTACCGGCTGTTCGGTCTCTTCCCGGCCGGACGCGACTACTGGGTGCTCGACCACGCCGACGACTACAGCTGGTTCATCTCCGCCGACCCGTCGTTCCGCAATCTGTGGATATACACCCGCGATCCCCATGTGGATCCGGCGACGCTCAAGGGTCTGATCGGCAAGGCGCAGGCCTTGGGCTACGACACCAGCAAGCTGGAGTTTCCGGCGCAACCCTGACCCGACGCCGCCCAAGGCGGCCACGGCGGCCACCCTTTGGGGGGGTGGGATCGGCCGCCGTGGCCAGGCGCTCGTTGGGCGGCGAGCGCAATATCAAGGACGACGTCTCCGCGAAGGGTCCTCAAGACTTTTTCCGATTTTCATCGGGCGGCGGGATGGTGAAGGCCGGGGGTTCCGACGCCGACGGATTTGCCGCCATACTGCCGGCGTGAACACGCTCCGGGACAACATCGCCGCTCACCTCACCGCCTTTCCTCGTCTCGCCGTGGACCGGCCCGAGTTACGCCGTGCCGCCGTGGCGATCCTGATCTCGCCGGTGCGCAACAGGCCCACCTACGCCCTGACGCGACGGGGGCTGAAGATGCGGCGGGGGGCGGGGAACTATGCCCTCCCGGGCGGCGTCGCAGAACCGGGCGAGGACGCGGCGGCCGCGGCGCTGCGGGAAACCGCCGAAGAACTGGGCGTGCATCTGTCACGGGAGGCGGTCCTGGGTCTGCTCGATGATTTCGTCACCCTCAGCGGATTCGTGGTCACCCCCGTGGTCTTGTGGTCGGCGACGCCCCTGACCCTGACACCCCATCCCGTGGAGGTCCACCGCGCCTGGCGGGTGCCGATCGCTGAACTCGATCATCCGGAAGCGCCCCGGCGGGTGACGCCCTGGGGCGGCGGGGCGGCGGTGCTGCGCATGCCGGCCCGGGGTCGCTGGATCAACGCCCCCACGGCGGTGTGGCTGTATCAGTTTCGCGAAGTGGCGCTGCACGGGCGCTGGACGCGGGTCGGCGACGAGGGCCAGCCGTCATGGACCGCGCGTTGAGCCGCAACCGGGCGGGGCGGGGCGGGGCCACGCCCGTCATACACAGGCCCGCACGACTCTTGCGGCGTAGACTCCGGCCGCGCCGGAGCGGATCATCAGAAACGGCCCGGTCCACGAGGCCGACACCCGCCAGCGGCCGTCGATCTCGTCGCCGCTGGCGTCGATTTCGCCGGCGTAGGCCACAGCGTCATAGCCAATGAGCGTGGCGTCATAGGTTTTCAGGAAGGTCACCGACCGGCCGATCCGCCGCCCGGCGAGGGTGGCGGTGATCGGCTGCCCGGCCGTGTCGCCCACGGTGGCGATCTCCTCGATGGCGCCGGCGATCCAGCCGTCCGTCTCGGTCAGCCGGGCGAGGAAGGGCGTTGGCGGCTGGTTTCCGGGGTAGCTGTAGAGACCCTGCCAGTCGCCGGTCAGGTTCCGGTCAGCCGGCGCGGTCATTGGGTCGCTCTCCCCGCCGGCGATGCGTCATGGCCTGGTCCCGCGCCGAAAGCCCCCCACGGCCGAGCCTAATCCTGACGTCGGCGGGCGGATAGGGCGAACCATCACCGCCGGACGGCTTGTGGATGGCCCACGCCCTCACGATGTTGGGGGCCTGTGCGAACCCCGGAAAGCCTGGTGACGGATGACGGTCGATCTGACGGCGGGGCGAGCCATCGTCACCTATGGGCGGAGCCTGATGGCGCTGACCATGGCCCAGTCCCTTGGCAGCCGGGGTGTCGAGGTGATCGGCGGGGACGACGTCGGCCTCACCGCGCTGTCCTTCTCGCGCTATGTCAGCGACACCTTCGTTCACGCCCCCGCGGCGACCGACCCGGACGGCTTCATCGACAGCCTGGAAGCCGCCATCCTTCGCTTCCGGCCGGACGACGGCCGGCCCTATGTGCTGATGCCCTGCTTCCAGGAGACACGGCTGATCGCCCGGCACGCCGAGCGGCTGTCCCGCCACATCACCGTCGCCGCCCCGACGTTCGAGGCGATCACCGCGGTCGATCCAAAGGACAATCTCATGGCCACGCTGCGCCGGCTGGACCTGCGCGCCCCGGCGACCTGCACCGCCGAGGAGTGGCGCACGGGCGCAGGCCCGCGCCCGGCGCGGTATCCGGTGATGGTCAAGCCCGCCTGGGGGGTCGGCGGCCGGGGCGTGAGGCGCATCGATGACGGCGCCGCACTGGAAGCGGCGATCGACGAGGCGCTGGCGTCCGGCGACACCCTGCTGATCCAGGACTTCATCGCCGGCGAGGACTATTGCCTCACGGCCCTGTTCGACCGTGGCGTGATGAAGGCCACCGCCGCCTATCGCAACCTCTCGCAGTTCCCCCGCGCCGCGGGCGCCGGGGTGTTGCGGGAAACCGTCGCCGACACGCCGTTCCTGGCCCCGGCGCAGGCCCTGTTCGGCCCCCTGGGCTGGACCGGCGTCGCCGAGATCGACTTCCGCTGGGATGGCCGCGCCGCGCCCTGGCTGATCGAGGTCAATCCGCGCTTCTGGGCGGGGTTGTTCCACACCGTGGAATCGGGCGTCGACTTTCCCTGGATGCTCTTCGAATTGACGGTCACCGGCCAGGTGTCCGAAACGCCGCGCGCCCGGCTGGGCCAGCGCACCAAGGTGGCGGGACTGTTCATGCTCAGCGCCATCCAGGAGATCGCCGAATCGGACGAGGGGTTCGCGGCGGCCCGCGTCGCCTGGGATTCCGCCTCGGCGGCCTTCCGCGGCGGGCGACTGCTCGACGCGGCCCGCGACCTCGGCCGCGCGGCCAGCGAGGGTCTGGATGTCTCGCGGGTGGCCGGCCGCCTGCGCGAGGTCCTGAGGTCGGCGGAGAACGCGCCCAACGAGCTCTTCCGATCGGAGGATCCCCTGGTCAGCCTGGGGGCCCTGTTCATCGTCGCCTCGTTGTTGCGATACGGCCGCCTGCCGCCAGAACTGCGCTATGATCCCCAGGGCCAGGACATGATGGTGGAATGAAACGGGGCGATTCCGACCGGCCGCTCATCGGCCTGACCCGACCCGATGGCGGCGACGAGGCGGCTTTCCAGGCGGCGAGCCTCGCCCTGCGGCTGTCGGACGCGCGGGTCATCCCCCTGACGGCGCGCACGCCGTACGAGGATGTCGCCCTAGACGGCCTGATGCTGGGCGGCGGCGCCGACGTTCATCCGCCCCTTTTCGAGACCGCCCCGAAGGCGGCCTATCCCTACGATCTGGCCCGCGAGGTGATGGAGCTGGGCTGGCTGTCGCGGGCCTGGGCGCAGGACATGCCGGCCCTGGGCGTCTGCCGGGGCGCGCAGCTGATGAACGTCGGCGCGGGCGGCGCCCTGCACATGGACCTCGCCGCGGCCTTCCAGGAGAGCCGCTATCCCGATCACTGGCTGGAGCAGATCTGGTTTCGCAAGCCCGTCCGCATCGAGCCGGGTTCGCGGCTGGCCGCCATCCTCGGCCCCGAGCCCCTGCACGTGAACTCCATCCACAACCAGGCGGTCGAGCGACTCGGCGAGGGCCTGACGATCAGCGCCCGCGAGACCAACGGCGCCGTGCAGGCCATCGAGGCGCCGGGCCGCCGGTTCTGGCTCGGTGTGCAGTTTCACCCTGAATTCATGTTTTATCGGCGACGCTTCCGTCGGCTCTTCGAGGCCTTCGTCGCCGCCGCCCGCGACTTCAGACGTCGGCGCGGACCTGCCTAGGGACGCGCTGTTCCTGACGGATCAGGATCGATGAATCACCTTTGGAATCCGGGACCGCACGCCTAGCCCACGAACCGGGCGATATCGACATCGTCCAGTTGCTCGGGCCGCAGGAAGCGCTCGCCATAGCGGCGAAAAAGTCCCGAGGTGAGGAACAGGTCGAACAGGTCGGGGTCGATGTGCCCGTCCTTCTTGAAGAACGACAGGATCTTCACCGATTCCGACAGGGTCTTGGCCGTCTTGTAGGGACGATCGGCGGCGGTGAGCGCCTCGAAGATGTCGGCGATGGCCATGATGCGGGCCGGCACCGAAAGGTCGTCGGCGCCCAGCCGGCGCGGGTAGCCGCTGCCGGTCAGGGTCTCGTGGTGGGTCCCGGCGTATTCGGGCACCCGTTTCAGCGATTTCGGCAGGGGCAGGGTCTCGAGCATCATGATCGTCTGGACGATGTGCTCGTTGATTTTGAAACGCTCCTCGGCGGTGATGGTGCCTCGGCGGATCGACAGGTTGTAGATCTCGCCGAAGTTGTAGAGGTGCTCGGGCGCATCCAGCTTAAATCCGTATTTTGGATCGGGCGCCGCCGCGGGAGGCCGCGGGACGACGTGTGAGGCCTTGTCGGCCAGCAGGGGTTCCAGGGCGGGCAGGGGGGCCGGCGGGGTGGTCGCCAGGCGGGCGAGTTCGTCCTGCGACAGGCCCAGCCGGTCATCGAAATGCCGCAGCCAGGTCTGGCCAGCTATCCGCCGCACCCGTTCGACCGCCTCCGACGCCATGAACTCGCCCCCCACATTGCAGCGGGCCAGGAAGGCGAAGTCGTCGGTCAGTTCGGCCTGACGGGCGGCGAAGGCGGCATCCGCCTCGGCCGCGGGCGCTCCGGCGAGGAGGACGGTCAGCCGTTCGATCTGGGCGTCGCGCAACAGCACCTCGAAGCGCGTGCGGACCTCGTGCAGCCGGTTGTGGATCGTCTCCAGCTTGGTGGCCTTGTCGACCACGAACTCAGGCGTGGTGACCTTGCCGCAGTCGTGCAGCCAGGCGCCGATGCGGAACTCGCGCCACTCGTCCGGAGTCTTCAGGCCGCGGCCGGCGAGCGGGCCGCTGGTCACCCGACCGACCTCCTCGGCCAGCATCATCGCCAGTTCGGGCACCCGCTCGCAATGGCCGCCGGTGGAGGCGCTCTTGGCGTTAACGGCGCCGGCGATGAGCTTGAGCAGGGCGTCGAACAGCGCCTCCTGGGACGCCAGCAGGATCTGGTTCTCCAGGGCCACGGCTGACTGCGAGGCCACCGCCTCGATGAACCCCAGCAGTCCGGGCGGGAATGCGATGACCCGGCCGGTTTCGGGGTCGAGGGCGTTGAGCAGCTGCAGCACCCCGATCACCTCGCCCTCCCGGGGCGACAGCGGCACGGTGAGCATGGAGATGGTGCGGAAGCCGGATTCCTCGCTGAACCGCTTGGTGCCGGTGAGATCGAAACGGGTCTCGCTGTAGACGTCGTCGATCAGCACGGCCTGGTTCCGCAGCGCCGCATAGGTGACCACATAGCGTTCGTTCGGTCGCCCGTCGGGGTCGAACAGGGGAATTTCCGCAGCCGGCAGGGCGCCGTCGTTGGTGCGCATGGCGAAGGCCAGTGTGTCCCGCTCGGTGCGCAGGAACAGCGTGGCCGCCGCGCACTGCGAGATGTCCTGCGCGCCGGCGAGGATCCTGCGGAACAGCACCTCGCGGTCCTTCTCACGGCTGAGCAGCAGGCCGTTCTCGACCAGCCGGGCCAGCTTACGTTCCGCCAGTCGCAGGGCCTCACCGGAGTCCGCGGTCAGGGATCGGGCCGCGGCTGAAGTCTCTTGGACGGTCATCACCCTGTCCTCCTGGAACATCCCGACGCCGCCCCGAGACCCGCAACGTCCCACCCCCCGGCGCCTGAAGCGGGTTCATGGAGCGAATAGCGGATCACTGGCGTCAGGATAGCCTGTTCACCCTTGGCATATTGCCTATACCTTTGACATGACTCAACGAGCTTCAGCTTGGCGCGTGAACGCGTCGCCGGGCCTGAGGCGCAGAGGGCGATCCCACGGCGGGACGGCGGCCAGCCGGCCGGCGTTCCGGGGATGGAAGAAAGGGCGAGCGGATGCGGATTGGCGAACTTCTGGTGGCGGCGAAACTGGTGACCGCCGCCGACATCGACGCGGCGCTGAACCTGCAGATCACCCAGGGCGGCCGCCTGGGGGAGAATCTCGTCTCGCTCGGCGTGATCAAGGCCGGAGTGATCGAGGCCTTCCTGGAGGCGATTCCGCCGGTGCCTCTGTCGATCGCCCAGACCGGGATCGGTGAAACCGAACTGCTCAATCTGCTGCTCAAGGCCATACTGGCCGGCTCTCTCGAAACCATCACCGCCTTCACCGATGCGATCAAGCTCACCGCCAAGGTGACCGCCGATCTGGTGGATATCGCCGTCGACGCTCAGTTTCTGAGCGCACTGGGCCAGGGCAGCCAGGGCGCGCCCTCCGGCGTGCGCTACGCCCTCACAGACAAGGGGCGCGAGCGGGCCTCCGAAGCCATGGCGGCGTCCAGCTATGCCGGGCCGGCGCCGGTCACCCTGGCCAGCTACACCGAGCGCCTCAGCCGGCAGAAGGTGACCAACGAGGTGGTCAGCTGGTCGAAGATCCAGGCCGCCTTCTCCGACCTTCAGGTCGCCGACGCGTTCGTCGACCAGATCGGCCCGGCGGTGCGTTCCGGCCGCGCGGTGCTGCTCTACGGTCCGCCCGGCAATGGCAAGACCTCCATCGCCCAGCGCCTCAACAAGGTCTTCCGCGACGTGGTCTACATCCCCCACGCGGTGATGATCGAGGGTCAGGTGATGAAGGTCTTCGATCCGGACGTCCACGTGCCGATCACCCCGGACGATCAGGACGGATACAAGGCGGCGGTCTCGCTTCGCCGCGAGGATCTCGATGCCCGCTGGGTGCCGTGCCGACGGCCCTTCATCGTCACCGGCGGGGAACTGACGCTGGAGATGCTGGATCTGCGCCACGAGACGACGGCCAATTTCTACGTGGCCCCCCTGCATGTGAAGGCGTCCGGCGGCTGCCTGCTCATCGACGACTTCGGCCGCCAGCTGGTCTCGCCCACGGCCCTGCTCAACCGCTGGATCGTGCCGCTGGAAAGCCGGATGGATTACCTCAAGCTGCATACCGGCAAGAGCTTCGGCCTGCCGTTCGAGGCCATGGTCATCTTCTCGACCAATCTGGAACCCGCCGACCTCATGGACCCGGCCTTCCTGCGTCGGATCCCCTACAAGCTCGAGATCGGCGCCCCGCCTCTGGACACCTACCGGCGCATCTTCGACAACGTGGCCGCGGCCAACGGCATGACCCTCTCCGACGAGGCGTTCGAATACATCGTCCGGGAGCTCACCGAGACCCAGGACGGTCCCCTGGCCGCCTACCAGCCGAAGTTCCTGATCGACCAGGTCGTCGCCGCCTGCGGTTTCATGGAGATGACCGCGCAGTTCGAGCGGCGGTTTGTCGACTACGCCCTGAGCAACCTGACGGTGAAGCGGTCGCCGACGTCACACGCGACCCTGGCGAAGGTCGTCTGAATCGCGGCGACTTGAAAGCCTTTCAGACCGGGGCGCCCGGCAACCGCAACGGCGCTCGCGGCAGGATCGCGCCGTCACTCAGTACGGCGGTGGCCTCGCTCGCTGACAGGGGGAAGGCGAAGTAATAACCCTGCATCTCCTCGCAGCCCCAGGAGCGCAGAAGACTGCCCTGTTCCCGGGTCTCGACCCCCTCGGCGACCACCCGCAGATTGAGGGCACGGGCCAGACCGATCGTGGCCTTGACGATCGCTTCGTTGCCGGGGGTGGCTCCCAGGTCCTTGACGAAGTTCTGATCGATCTTGATCCGATCCACCGGGAATCGGCGCAGGTAGTCCAGCGACGAGTAGCCCGTGCCGAAATCATCGATGGCGATGGCGAAGCCGCCCTGCCGCAGGCGAAGCAAGGTGCGGCTGTGTTCCAGGGAAGCCTCCATCAATACGGTCTCGGTCAGTTCGAGTTCGAGTCGGTCGGGCGTCCGCGCGTTGGCCCGAAGGGCCTGGGCGAGGTCACTCTCCAGTTCGCCCTGGGTCCTGAACTGCTGCCCTGACAGATTGATCGCCACCTGGGGAGGCTCCAGTCCCGCGTCGAGCCAGTCACGGATCTGCCGGCACGCCTCGTTCATGACCCAGCGGCCGAGCCCCACAGCCAGGCCGATCTGTTCAGCGATCGGGATGAATTCGGCCGGGCAGACGACGCCCCGCCCCTTGTGCCGCCACCGCACCAGGGATTCCAGGCCGATGATGCGGCCGGTCCCGGCGTCCACCTGGGGCTGATAGAGCAGGAAAAGGTCGCCCGACTCGATGGCGGACCGCAATTCGGCGCCCAGGGTCACCCGGCGGCGCACCTCGCGGTCCATGGCCTCGGTGAAGAAGCGGAAGGTGCCGCGACCTTCCGACTTGGCGCGGTAAAGGGCGATGTCGGCGTAGGAGAGCACGGTCTCCGCATCCGGCGCGTCAGGACCGAAGACGGCGATGCCGACGCTGGTGCCGCTGCGCACGTCGTTGCCGTTGATCGAGAAGGGGCGGTTGACCGCCGTCAGCAGGCGTTCCGCCAGAATGGCCACCCCGGCCGGTTCGTGCACGTCCGTCGTGATCACCGCGAACTCGTCGCCGCCGAAACGGGCGACGGTGTCGGTGTCGCGCAGCGTCTCGCGCAGGCGCTCGCCCACGCCCTGCAGCAACTGATCGCCCACAGGGTGGCCGAGGGTGTCGTTGATATCCTTGAAATGATCCAGATCCAGGAACAACACCGCGAAGTTGCGACCCCAGCGGCGGGCGTCGGCGATCGCGCGCTCCAGCGCCTCCACGAAGCTCCACCGGTTGGGCAGTCCGGTCAGGCTGTCGAACCGCGCCGCCCGCACCAGATCCTGCTCGATGCGCTTCTGGTCGGTGACGTCGCGGGCAATGGCCGAGGCGCCGATGACCTTACCGGTCAGGTCCCGCGTGGGCGACACCACCAGGTCGACGATGATCCGCGAGCCGTCCTTCTTTACCCGTTCGGTCTCAAGCGACCGGACGTCCTCGCCGCGGGCGATGCGGGCGAGGATCCAGTCCACCTCGGCATGTCGCTCCTGGGGGATAACAAAGCGGATGTTTCGGCCGATAGCCTCGCCGGCGGCATAGCCGTAGACGTTCGCCGCGCCCTGGTTCCAGCTGGTGATCGTCCCGTCGAGCGCCTTGCCGACGATCGCGTCGCGCGAGGATTCCACGATCGCCGCCAGCCGGTCGCGCGCCTGCCGGTCGCCAAGGGTGACCACGCCGAAGGCGATGTCGCTCGCGAGCTCCTCCAGCAGCCGGATCTCCTCGGAGCCGAAGGCGTCGGACTCGGCGGCGTAGATCGTCAGGACGCCGAACACCGCCAAGGCGTCGCGCAGGGGCAGCGAGATGCTCGACAGATAGCCGCGACTCAAGGCCGCCTCACGCCATGGCCCCATCTGCGGGTTCTGGTCCGAGGCGTGATTCACGCAGGTCGCGCCCTCGCGGATGGCCGAGCCGCCCGGCCCGCGGCCGCGCTCGTTGTCGGCCCAACTGAGCTTGAGGCCGCTGACATAGCCCTCGTCATGGCCGGCCACCGCAACCGGCCGCACACTCCTGTCGGCGTCGTTCTCCGCCAGGCCTATCCACGCCATGCGATAGCCGCCCTGTTCGACGATCAGGTCGCACATGCGCTGATAGAGACCCTCGATGCTGGAGGCGCGGACCAGCGTCACATTGGCCCGGCTGAGGGTGTTCAGCGCCCGGACGGTGCGCTGAAGGGCCTGCTCGGCGCGCTTTCGCTCGCTGATGTCCCGGACGATGGCGGAAATGGCGATGGTCTCGCCGGTCTCGGCCCGGATCGGCGAGGCGACGATGGAGACGTTGATCACCGAACCATCCCTTGTCACCCGCTCGGTGTCCAGCCAGCTCAGGCCGCGGCCTCTCGCCAGACGCTGGCCCAGCATCTCCAGCTCGACCTGACGCTCGTCGGGAACGATGGCGCGGATGTTCTGCCCGATCATTTCCTCTGCGGGATAGCCGAAAAGGCGCTCCGCTCCGGGGTTCCAGGTGATGACCTTGCCTTCGAGATCCATGCTCAGAATGGCGTCCTGCGACGCCTCGACAATGGAGGCCAGGCGGGCCTTTTCCTCGCTGCCTTTCACCCGTTCGGTGATGTCGCGGAAGAACCAGACCCTTCCGCTGACCTTCCCGGGCGCAAGGACCAGAGGCGAGGAATGACGCTCGAAGGTTCGCCCATCCTTCAGGGCCATGACCTCGTGCCCAGACTCCAGGGGGTGCTCCTCAAGATAGTTCGTCTGCTGAAGGAATCCCTCCGCGTCGACAAGCTGGTCGTGAACCCAGGCGAGGGCCGCGTCCTGGTCCATCGTCCGGATCATCACCTCCGGAATGGACCACATATCGAGAACGCGCTGGTTGAAGGAAACCCATCGATGAGTCTCGTCCTCCACCAGGATGCCGTCCGGAGACAGCTCCATCTCCGCGCGGAGCACGGCGGCGCTGGCGGCCGCCTCGGCCTCGATGCGCTGCCGCTCGGTGATGTCACGTATGATTAGCTGGCGCCAACGCTCGCCGTCCAGGATGAGACGACGGGCGCTGATCTCGACCGGGAATTCGCTGCCATCGCGGCGTCGGTGCAGGCTCTCGAACACGACGCCGCCGTCGGTGTCGCCCCCGTCGCCGCGGTCGTCCTCCCGTGACCCGGCCGCATGAAGCTCGGCCACGGGTCGTCCGACCAGTTCCTCATGGGCGTAGCCGTAGGCGGAGAGAGCCCGGTCGTTGGCTTCCACTATGCGTCCGTCGCCGTCCGTCAACAGGATGATGTCATTGGCGTATTTGCTGAGGGATTCGAAGCGTTGCTGCAGCTTGAGCCATTCGCTTTCGGCCCGGGCCCCGCGGGCGTCCTGGACGGCCTGCTGACGCCGCCACGCCGAGGTCAACAGCAATCCGGTTGAGGTCACCAGCCAGGTGACAACAAGAGACATGATCATCGCCAGACGGTTGGACGCGGCAGAGGCTTCGTCGAGGTCGATCTTCGACACCAGCCCCCAGGTCGTCCCTGGGATGCTGGCGGTGGCGGCGATGACCCGAACGCCGCTGTAGTCGAGGCCGGTCATCACCCGCTCGACGCCGGTGGCCGCCGCGGCGGCCGGCAATCCGTCGGAGAGGGGCTGTCGCAAGGGCCCCTTGTGGGCGGGGGCTCGCCTGGGCCGGCTGATCCAGACGACCTTGTCGCCGTCCCTGGCCACGATCAGGGTTTCGGCGCTGCCGCTTGCGCCGGGCCAGGATTCGACCAGGGGAAACAGCCCGAGGGTCGGATCGACGGTCAGCACCGCGACGGCGACGACCCGGCCGCCGCCATCCGACGCAAGGGCGGGCGCGGCGATATGGATATCCGTGTCCCCGGGACGCGCCGGATCCGGATGGGCGTTGGAGAACTGCAGCTGCCCGGTTTCCGCAACCCGGCGGATCATTGCGGCGAGGTCGGGGTCCGCCGGCCGGGGAAGAGCGCCCAGGCTGAGCAGAATCCGGCCTTTCGTGTCGGCCAGGGCCACGTCGCGGTAGCTGTCGTAGGCCATCAATGTCAGCAGTCGCTGGCGCAGATGCCGGGCGCGCTCATCCTGTGGGGCGCCGGCGCGTAGCCAGGTCTCGACGTCGCCGTCGATTGTCAGATCCTGGCCAAGGACCTTTGCGTCGCTCCGGCGCTCCGCGACCCAAACGGAGATCTCTCGCACCTTCAGGTGGCTGACCACCACGAGGGTGCTTTCGACGTTGCGTAACTGGGCGCGCCGCTCGGCGGACCACAGGGCGTAGCCGATGGCCATCACGGCCAGGGCGAAAGCGATGAACAGGGCCAGCGACCAGCGGAAGGTCGCCACCGCATCCCGGGGCCCGGTCACGCGATCCTGTCTACTCGGCCTCATCGTCTGGCGCACCGCCCAGCGCCCCGTTCGCCGTCCATAACCACCGATGGTTGGTGGAAGATACAACAGATCAGCAGTTTACCCCGGCCTTCCACAAGCTTGCCAGTCCGTTCACGGGATCTGCACGCCGCGCGATCAGTATTGCGGCGCTTCAGGCGGCCGGACCCGGCCAGGGGGGCCCCGCGCGGCGTCCGGCGCGCTGTCGAAGAGCGGGAAGAACTGCCGGTCGCCCCGGAACAGATGCCGGGCGATCACCGCATTGACGAGGAAGTCCACCAGATCGCCGAGGGTCGCCCCGCCGCTGGCGACCGCCGCTTTCAGGTTGGTGGCGCGCGCCAGCAGGCTCGCGTGGGCGCGCTTGTGCGCCCTGAGGTCACCATAGCCCCGCACAGCCAGAATCGCCTCCTCGTCGCCGAAGTGGCGGGCGAGGTGCGCCAGCAGGGCGTCGAGCGGTGCGACGAGGGACTCGGCCGTCGCGCCCTCCCGGGCGGCCGCGTCGAACAGGGCGTTTCCCATTTCGAACAGGGTCCTGTGCTGGCTGTCGATGGTCGGCTCGCCGCACTCATAGGCCTCCCGCCAGATCAGCCGCACCGGAGCGCCGCCATCCTCCGCCGCCCATTCGTCGGAAGCGCCACGGGGATCGACCGTCACGCCGGCGGCGCTGGTCTTTGCCTGGTAGAGCGCCTCGTCCGCCCGACGGAACCAGATTTCCTGACTTTCACCGGCCACATATTCGGCGACGCCCAGGCTGATCTTCACCCGGCCGACCCCGGTGAATTCATAGGCCTCAACCTCCGCGGCGACCTTGGCGGCCATCACGGCGCCGTGACGCCGGTTGGTCTGTGGAGCCAGGATGACGAACTCGTCGCCGCCCCAGCGAAACAGGGTGTCACTCGACCGGACGGCGGCGGCGACCAGCTGAACCAGATCCCGCAGGACGCCGTCGCCAGCCAGATGACCGCAGCTATCGTTGACCTGCTTGAAGTGATCGACGTCCAGCATGATCAGCGTCACCGGCTGGCGGAAACGCAGGCTGCGATCCATCTCCGAAACGATCACCCCGTCGAAATGACCGCGGTTCCACGCGCCGGTCAGGGGGTCGATGGCGCTGCGCCGCTCCAGGGTTTCGACCCGTGTGCGTAGCGCCTCCAGGGTGCTCAGCAGGGCGGGCTCGGCCATGTCGTCGAGGATCAGCGTCTGGAACCCCCGCCCACGGACGACCTGGGCCAGGACCTGCCGGCCATCCCTGGCGCCCGGGGCGGCGATCGTGGTCCAGCCGGCCGGAGGATCATTCAGCAGGGCCTGCAGGTCTGGCGCCACCAGCGCCGCCTCCCCGTAGAGATCGCTGAAACGGTCGTTCAGGATCAGCGGGCCGCCCGCTTCGTCCATCAGGGCGACGGGCAGCGGAAAGCGGGCAACCCAGTCGTGCAGCGTCGACAGGTCCAGCCATGCCAGGGCGTTCTGTTGCAAAGTCTTCCCCGCCTTCCGCCGAGTTCTGTGACGGCCCGGTTCCCACCGCCTTGACCTGCCGCAAATTCCGAAAGGCGTTGCGCGATTCTCGGTCGCCAGGGGGCCACGCGCCGCTGCGCGCGTGGCCCCGGCGTCGGGCCCGCCCGCGGGCAGGCCTTCCGGCTATCGCTTCCCGGCCGAGGGGTGGCGGCGGGGAAGCGGAGGTCGAACGAGAAGCGCGCCGTCGTCGGGCGGCGGCCCTCGAAGGCAGCGTGTAAACGCCATCGCCAGGGTCGAAGTCAAGACACCGGCGGTCTCCGCGCTGTGTTCAAGCATTTACTTTAGCGGCAATCCGGCGTCTGCGCCGTGACATTAGGTATCTTCTCGACCGGATCGAATAATAGATGGTTTCGAAAACGGTTCTGCAGGGTCTTTAACTATGCGCGGCAGCAAATCGTCAGGGAAACGTCAATAGCAATGCTGGACTCAACTTGTTTCAGAGACGCCGCGACGGCCTTGCGACGCCCAGGGCCGGATCGCCTGTCGCCGGTCCACGACCGGCGACTCTGGAGCCCGATGCGTTCGCACGGAACAGAGGCGGACGATGTATCGGGCGCTGCGGGTTTGAATCCAGGGCGAATTGGTTCCGACCAGAGGCTTCGATCTGGTCGGGGTTCGCCTTAGGTCGCCGGCATTCCCGACAGGGCCTTCATCCCCCAGCGACCGCCCTCGCAGGTGATCACATAGATCACGTCATAGGTTCCGATGACGCCGCCATCCCGGCGATGGCGTGTCGTGCGCGCGGCGATATGAACCTTGTCATCGCTGTCGTGGAGCACCTGCCGGCGATCAAGAGTGGAATGGCTCCAGTCGGACGAGTGGTCCGTCGCCGACCAGGCCGGGATCGGCCGCCCGGGCCCGGTGACCACCGGTGCGCCCGGCCCCAGGCTGACGTGGGGATGATTGATCGTGGCCTCGAAGGCGTCGGCGTCGCGGGCGTTGAACGCCGCCATGTAGTCTTCCAGCACCTTCAGCGCGGCCGCTGCGGCGCTCACGCGCCGACCATGGCCGGATGCTCGAGCTGACCCAGTGGTTGTTCACCTACGCCGACCCCGATCTGCGCCGTCCGGGTTCCGACCTCAGCGACCCGGCCGAGATCACCCGCACCTGGAACATCGTCTTCAAAGGTTTCGCCGATTACTACGCGCCAATCATCAAGGACCGCCGCGCCTGCCCGCGGGACGATATCGCCTCGCTGATCGCCAACGGCCAGGTGAACGGCTGCCCGATGGAGGAACGGGCGATGGTGTCCTATTTCGCCATCGCGTCGAGCGCCGGCCACGACACGACCTCGGCGACCACGGCGGCGGCCATGTGGGTTCTGGCCGAACAGCCCGGACTGCTCGCGCGCCTTCAGGCCGACCCGAAGCTCATCCCGGGTTTCGTGGAGGAATCCATCCGCTGGGCGTCACCCGTCCAGCAGTTCGTGCGCTCGGCGACGCAGGACTATGAGCTGCGCGGCCGCCACATCCGGAAAGGCGACCTGCTCTACATTTCCTACATCTCGGGCAACCGCGACGAAGAGGTGTTCGACGATCCCTTCACCTTCAGGCCCGACCGCGCGCCCAACCGCCATATCGGGTTCGGCTATGGCGGCCACATCTGCCTGGGCCAGCATCTGGCGCGGCTGGAGATGCGACTCTTCTGGGAGGCGCTGCTGCCGCGGCTGGCGACGGTGGAACTGGCCGGCCCTCCTCGGATGGCCGAGTCCGAATTCGTCTGCGGCCCGAAATCCGTGCCCATCCGCTTCACGGTCAAGGCCTGAGGCGGCGGCGATGAGCGGCCCCAACGGAAAGTGGCAATGCCCGGTCTGCGGCGAAATCTATGACGAGGCCCTGGGCGATCCGGAGGCTGGCGCTCCGCCGGGAACCCGGTTCGAGACGCTGCCGGCCGGCTGGCTCTGCCCCGCCTGCGGGGCCGCCCACGACAGCTTCGCTCCCTACGCACCATGATTCAGCGCGCGCAAGGCTGACAGCCTGACCTGATGAAACCAAGCGGGAAAGGCGAAACGCCCCGGGCCTTACGGACCGGGGCGTCCCTGACATCGGCTTTCCCCGGGGGGGGCTGGAGGGTCGGCGGCGATGCCCCCCCAAATTGCCCGGCCCTGCGACGGGCGCTTTGATCCAGGTCAAAAGATTCGCGATCATCGAAAGGAATGTCGCGGCCTTCGGCCGATGGCGCGAGAACGGCGCAACGCAGCGGCCGGAAAAGCGAAACGCCCCGGACATTGCTGCCCGGAGCGTTCCTCGCATCGGCCTTCCCCGGGGGGGCTGGAGGGTTGGTTGCGACGCCCCATCACCATGTCAGAGCCATCGGGGCCTACATTGATTCAGGTCAAATGCAGGGGGGCCGCGGGCGTATTTCGTCAGCGGGTGACAAGGAACCTACCATGCAAGATCCGACACTGTTGACGCCTGGACCGCTGACGACCTCCCTGGCCACCCGGATGGCCATGCTGCGGGACTGGGGGTCGTGGGACGGCGCCTTCAACGCCCTGACGACGTCGGTGCGTCGCGACCTGGTCGAGATCGTCAACGGCGCCGCGGACCATGTCTGCGTCCCGCTACAGGGCAGCGGCACCTTCGCCGTGGAGGCCGCGCTCGCCACCCTGGTCCCGAGGTCCGGCCGGGTTCTGGTCCCGGACAACGGAGCCTACTGCAAACGCATCGTCCGCATCCTGGACCGGCTGGGCCGCGAGGCGGTGGCGCTGGCGCAAAGGGAGGACACGCCAGCGGACCCGGCGCGGATCGACGCCGCCCTGGCCGCCGACCCTGGCATCACGCATGTGGCGCTGGTGCATTGCGAGACCGGCACAGGCATTCTCAACCCCCTGCCCCGGATCGCCGCCGTGGTCGCCGCGCGCGGCCGTCGCCTGATCGTCGACGCGATGAGTTCCTTCGGCGCCCTGCCGATCGACGCCGCGACCCTGCCTTTCGACGCCCTCGTCTCGGCGTCGGGCAAATGCCTCGAGGGTGCTCCGGGTATGGGGTTCATCATCGTGCGGCGGACGGCCATAGAGGCGGCGGCGGGCCAATGCCCATCCCTGGTTCTGGATCTCCACGACCAGTGGACCTACATGGAGGCCACCGGTCAGTGGCGCTTCACGCCCCCCACCCATGTGGTCGCGGCCCTCCGGTCGGCGCTGGACCAGCACCGCGCCGGGGGCGGCCAGCCCGGACGTCTGGCGCGATATGCCGCCAACTGCGCCGCTCTGGTCGACGGCATGCGCGAACTGGGATTCCGCAGCTTTCTCGACGATTCCGTCCAGGCGCCGATCATCGTCACCTTCCTGGCGCCGGCGGACCCGGCCTATGACTTCGGCGAGATGTACCGGCGCGTGCGCGACATGGGCTTCATGCTCTATCCGGGAAAACTCACCGAGGCCGACACCTTCCGCGTCGGCTGCATCGGCGACATCGACGCCCACGGGCTTCGGCGGGCGGTCGCCGCCATCCGTGACAGCCTCACAGCCATGGGCGTGCGGACCTTCTCGCCCGCCTGAGGTCGGAGCAGGCGTCAAGAGGGGTCGACATCTGGGCAGAGGCCTGTTCGCGCGCCGCGGGCCGGCGCTCCCGCCCCCGGGAGGGGCGCGGAACCTCTGCTTGAGGCCCTGTCGCTTTAGGGGGGCGGGCGTCCGTTCGTCTGAGACAGCACATCCCGCCGCAGTTCGAAGTCGGCGGCGTAGAAGCGCTCGACGAACGCCCGCAATTCGCGATCGGCGCTGATCTTGGCGTAGAAGCCGCCCTTGGAGATCAGGCCGGCGCGCTGCAGGCGCAGCAGAAACGCCTCCCTCTGTTGCCATGTGGTAAGGCGTCCGTAGATCGGCTTGAAGCGGTGGAACACCCGCGTCCACCGGTTGGACGGCGCGAGATTGGCGTTTCTGGCGCGGCTGAAATCCAGCGGCAGTCCCGTGCGCGTCCGCAGTTCGGCTTCGAGCCCGGCGAGATCCTCGAACGCGAAAAGCCGGTTCACGATCCGCTCGCCTCGAAAGTCGGTGAACTCGACCTGGGGAAGGAAGTGCGCATATTCCGGGCGCTCCGCCGGGACCGGGGCCAGGAGCCAGACCTGCAACCGCCGCGTCTCGGCCACAACGTGCTCGTGTGTCACCTCGAAGCGCGAGATCCCCCTGTGTTCCCAGAGCCGATGGATTGTCGCGGACACGAACCTCTGGAATGGATCGCGAACGACCGCATAGGCGTCGTAGGCGCGGACCTTTTCGAACACATCCGGGAAATGTTCGGCGAGGGTCTCCGGGGTCAGATGCCCGAACCACTGCCGGGGCAAAGCACCGAACGCCTTGTCCTCGTTGAAGAAGTTCGCATAGGAATCGATGGGCTCAAGTTGGGTCCTGACGGTGGTCCCGGCGTTCTTGGGGATGTGCACGAACGCGACCCGGTGGGCGTCACTGACGATCATGGTTCCAGCCCCAGCCCCCTCGGGTCTCTTCGGCCTCGCTGGCGAGTCCGGGCGCGGCGTGGGTGGACCCCAACGTCGCGCGGTCGGGCTTGACGGCGGCGATGAGTCTATCGGCGACGGTTGTCAGGGTGAAGGGCTTCGAGGCGTCGCAATGGTCGCAGTCACGCCAATCGGGTGAGATCGCGGGCGGGGACGGGATACCGCGGGCTCACGCGCTCCAGTCGACGCGCAGATCGTCGGCGTAGATCAGCGCGCCACCGGCCAGGTCGCGGTAGCTGATCCTGAGGCCACCCGGGATCGGGGTCTGCATGATCTGCCAGGCCCGAGGCAGGCGCGCGCTCATCGGCCCGGTGAAGTGGCGGGGCGGGCGCTCGAACACCAGCCGATAGTCCCAGCGCTGGCGGAAATGCTCCCACCAGGCGTTCTGCGGTCGCCAGCGCGGATCATCGCGCTCGTGGTGGAGGATATCGGCTGGCAGCCAGCCCATGCCGTCGATCCAGATCTCGGCCCAGCTGTGGTTCGCAGGGCAGAGGCGCGAGAGATAATGCCCCGAGACCGTCCGCGCCGGGAGGCCGTGGGCGCGGCACAGGGCCACAAGCAGGGCGGCGGCGAGGCGGCAGTCATAGGCCCGATGATCGAGGCTCCACTCGCAGGGCGAAACACCCTCCACGTCGTCGCAGCGCAGGCTGCGGAAGTGGAACCCGTCGACGAGGAAGCTCCAGAAGGCCGCGACCGCCTCCAGCGGCGGCGCCCCGCGCGCCAGACGTCCGGCAAGGTCGACGATGCGCGGCGTGACCCCGATCAGATCCTCGAACGGGCGAAGGTGCGCCTCGCGGTCGGCCCCGCTCAGCCTCCCGGCCTCGTCGCCAGGCGCGGGCGGGACCGCCGTGAACGTGATGTCCGCGCCGAGGATCAGGCCTGGGTCGTCCGGCGCGCGCAGGCGGACCTCCATGCGCCCCTCAGCGCAGCTCACCAGGCCGTCGAGGCCCGGGGGCAGGATCGGGGTGACCGCGATGGCCTGGTGGTAGGCGCTCGGCAGGGGAGTGGGCAGGCGCAGGCGCAGGGGCGTTCCCGGCGCGAAGCGGGCCAGGTCGAAGCGCCGGCTCAGGCGAAGCCGGAACCGGGTGGGCGCTGGCTCGAGGTCCTTGCCCGCCGACCGTTCGCCCGCGCGGGTGGAGGCGACATAGGTCCGGCGGGCCGTGGCCGGGCGGTCCCGCCAGAGCGGATCGCGGCCGGTCTCTGCAAGCCACTCGAGCAGATCCTCAACCTCGATGAAGTCGAACAGCCGACCGCCACGGGCGTCCCGGGCGAACCCCGCTCCCGCCGCCAGGGCGAGACCGAGCGCCCGCGCGGCGCCGGCTCGGGCTTCGCCCGCCCGCCCGTCGGCGAGTTCGCCCGGCCAGCCGTCGAGGGCCAGTCTGGCCAGGATGTCCGCCTCGGGGACGCAGCGGTGGCGCGGATCGCGGGCGGGCCGCGGGGGCGGTGAGCGGCGAGGTTCGCGTGAAATGAGGGATCTCCCCAGGATGGCGCCGGGTAGTGTACCTGAGCGGCCGGCCGGAGGCTCCATGCCGCCGGACAGGGCGGTCGCCAGCGGGCGGCGATCGGAGGCAGGACCGCCGGTGAGAAGCCAGCCGAAGATCGCCATGCATCGGAAACAGCGAAACGCCCCGGGCCTTTCGGACCGGGGCGTTCCTCGCATCGGCCTTCCCCGGGGGGGCTGGAGGGTCGGCGGCGACGCCCAGCCAACATGCCGGAGCGGCCGGGCGCCGTATTGATCCGGGTCAATTTTCCCGCGGCGATTTCTGGAATTCGTCGATGGACGCGGTCGTCTCGGCGTGCAGGTCCAGAACGAAGATGGCCCCGCCGCCGGGGGCGTTGCCGGCCATCACCTGCCCCCCATGGTTGGTGATGATCGTGCGCACGATTTCCAGGCCCAGGCCGGCCCCGGCCGTGTCGCCCGATCGCTTGCGCCAGAAACGGTCGAAGATGCGACTGGTGTCCCCCGGCTCGAGGCCGGGCCCGTGGTCCCGCACCGAGAGGATCGGACCCGGCCCGACCGCGATCTCGATCCCCGGGGCCGACCCGCCATATTTCATGGCGTTGTCGATCAGATTGGTCAGGGCGCGTCCGAGGGCGTCGGCGTTGCCGACGATCTGATACGGGCCCCCGCGTTCGACGAACTCCAGCTCGCGACCCTGCGACAGAGCCACGGGGACCATGCGCGAGACGATCTGTCTTGCCAGATCGTCCAGATCGAGCCGCTCGCTTCCCTCGATGGTCAGGGCCTCGGCGTGGGCCAGATCGAGCAGTTGGTTGACCAGGCGCGTCATGCCGACAAGGTCGAGCTCGAGCTGCTCGCGCAGGTCCTGTGGCTCCACTTCGGCGACCGCCAGCTTGAGCACCATGATCGGATTGCGCAGCTCATGGGCCACCTGAGCGGTGAACCCGTGTAGTTTATCGATCGCCAGATCCATGCGCTCCAGGGCGCGGTTGAAACCTTCCACCAGAGCGCGGACCTCGCGCGGGGCGGGGGGCTCGCTCAATCGCTGGCCCGGCGCCTTGGGCGACAGACCGTCCACCTCGCGGACGGCCTTTCTCAGAGGCGCGAGCAGTCGCCGCACGGCGTTGGTGATGAACAGGTAAAGCAGCGCCACCAAGGGGACGAGCGGACCGACCAGATGGTCGCCCAGTTCCTTCAGGATCGCCGGCGCGTAGGGCGTCAGACCGTTGACAGTGAACGCCATGCGGACCCAGCGGGTCTGTTCCGCGGCTCCATCGCTGCGCACGCCGGAAATCCTCACGCCGCCGGGCGTGACGTCCCGACGGGTCCACGACAGCAGGCCCGGCGATCCGGCGCCGCCGTCAGGGCCCTCCGGCGGCCGGGCGTACAGGGTCAAGTCCCAGGCCTCGACGCCGTACGGGGGCGGCAGGCTGGCGAGGGCGGCCGGTCGCGCGGCGAAGACGCGGGCGGCCTCGAGGTCGACCAGATCCTGACCCAGCCCGTCCAGGTCGGTGGCGTAAAGGCCGATCACCATCAGCGCCTCGACGACGACGAAGAGCACCAGCATCAGGGCCAGTCTCGAAGCGATCTGCCGGAAGAGGCTGGGAACGCCGGGCCGCACGCGGTTCATCAGGCGCCCTCGTCGTTGACCGTCAGAATATAGCCTATGCCGTGAACGGCGCGCAGCTGCAGCGCGGCGCCGGCGTCGTTCAGGCGACGCCTCAGGCGTGAGACCGTGGCGTCCAGGGCGTTGGGACTCACCGCCTCGTCCATCGAGTAGAGCGATTGTTCGAGCGCCGGGCGGGCGATCACCTGGCCGCACCGGCGCATCAGGATCTCCAGCAGCGCAACTTCGCGGCGACGCAGATCGATCGCTTCGCCCGAGACCCTGACCTGCCGGCTCGCCGGATCGAGCGCCACATTGCCCGCCGTCAACGCCAGGTCGAGAGTCTGGCTGGGCCGGCGCAGCAGGGCGCGGCAGCGCGCCGCCAGTTCGCCCATGTCGAACGGCTTCACCAGATAGTCGTCCGCGCCGGAATCCAGCCCCTCGATACGATGGTGCGGACTGTCCTGCGCGGTGAGCACGAGCACCGGCGTGGCCTGGCGCAAGGCGCGGATGGTCTTCAGCAGCAACAGCCCCTCGCCGTCCGGCAGCCCCCGGTCGAGGACGATCAGGTCGTATTCGGCGAGCCGGCAGGCCTCCTCGCCCTCAGCCAGGCTTCCCACCCGGTCGACCGAATAGCCCAGCCGCTCAAGCTCCCGGCGAATCAGGCTCGCCAGCCGCTCATTGTCCTCCACGAGCAGAAATCGCATCCAGACCGCCCCCGTCTCTGACCCGCTCCAAATTCCGCTTTGGGCACCCTATGTCAGTTCGATGTCAGAACTCAATGCTATCCCCCACCGCCATAAGCCGCCTCTCTCAGTCGCTTTGAGTATCACCATCGTCGAATTGCCACAGTATTGCCTCATTGTGTTTTCGCCGCCGGCGACAGGCTGAGGGTTTTCTTGAATTTCTTCCGACCAGTGATCTGGATCGGGAACTATATTTCCGGGATTGGAGACCTTGATGACGTCAGTGAACTGGACCAACGCGATCAGCGGTGACTGGGCGAATGCCGCCAACTGGACCGGCGGCGTCCCCACGGCCGCGACCGATGCGGTCATCGACGCGGCCGGCGCCTATCAGGCCACCCTATCGACGACGGTTTCGGCCAAGTCCCTCACTCTGAACGCCGTAGGCGCCACGTTTCTCGACAGTGGCAGCCTCAACCTGGGCGGGCCGCTCAACATATCGGCCGGAACGTTCAACCTCGACGCCGCCGGCAGTCTGGGGTGGTCTTCGGGCGCGGGCCTGATCAATCTGGCTGGCGGCGCCACCCTACAGGCCACCGGAACCCACACCCTCGACAATGTGCAGATCAGCATGGGCACGCCATCGGTGGGATTCGCCGTCCTGTCGTTTGACAGCCTGACCCTCGGCGCCAGCGGCGCCGTCTCGTTCGTCGGCGGCGGCGCCTCGGCCACCAGCGCCTTCCAGGAAATCACCGGGACCAGCCTGACCAACAACGGCGTCATCCAGGCGACCCAGGACTATGCCTGCGGGCTGATCTACGCCACCACCCTGGTCAACAACGGCTCGCTGATCAACGCCAGCGCCTCCGGCTACACCGTCGAGGCGAACGACTTCACCAACACCGGCCTGATCAGCGCGTCGAACAATGGTGGCATCGGCATCAGCGGGTTCAACAGTTTTACCAACACCGGCGTGATCAACGACAGCGGCGGCGTCGCCATCTCTTCGCCGAACTTCGTCAACAACGGCGTCATCAACATCAGCGGCGCCAACGACTATCTGTCCATCGACGCCCCCATGGGCGCCGCGCCGGGCTCGCCGCTGCAGACGATGAGTGGCACGGGTTCGATCAATGTCGCCGGAACCGGCGACACGCTACAGTTCGTCCAGAGCCAGACCATTGGCCAGGGGACCATCAACCTGACCGGAACGGGCGAGCAGTTCATGGTCGTCAGCGCCGCGACCAATGCGCCTGGCGGATCGGTCGGCGCCACCGTCACCCTGGGCGCCGGGGCGACCATAAACCAGACCTCCGGCACGGCCACCATCGGGGCCTCGGCCGGCGGCCCCGGCCTCACCGACAACTTCGTCAATGACGGCGCGATCAACCTTTCGGCGGCCGGCGGCTCCCTGACCGTGTCGACCACCGGCTTCACCAACAACGGTGTCGTCACCGTCTCCAACGGCGATCACCTGGTGATCCAGACCGCCCTTGACGGCTCCGGCGTCCTCGCCCTGGCGACGGGCGGCGTGGTCGAGGTCGCCGCCGCGGCGGCGGCCAGCGATCAGGTCACCTTCAACGACAGTCAGAACAACCTTTTGAAGCTGGATGCGGCCTCAAGCTTCGCCGCCGTGATCAACGGATTCGCCAAGGGCGACGCCATCGACCTGACCGCGCTCTCCGCGACGGCGGCCACCTGGAGCAACGGCGTGCTGGCCGTCAGCCTCGCCGGCGGCGGCGTCCTCGACCTCAACATGGCCGGCGCCTACGCCGGAACCACCTTCAACGTCGCCAGCGACAATGCCGGCGGTTCGCTGATCACCATCGGCACGGTCGGCGCGCCCCCGCCCCCGCCGCCTCCGCCGCCGCCAGGCGTGCTCGCCGGGTCGTTCGGCCTCGGACCGGTCGCCGAAGGCGTGGCGACCAGCGGCGCCGTCGCCAGCTTCACCGACAGCAACGCCGCGGACGCCGCCGCCGGCTTCACCGCCCAGATCACCTGGGGAGATGGCTCCACCAGCGCCGGCGTCGTCAGTGGATCCAACGGCCAGTTCTCGGTCTCCGCCCCCGCAGGCCACGTCTTCGCCGCCGAGGGAACCTACGCCGCCTCGGTGCTGGTCACCCGCACGGCCGACAGCGCCCAGCTCACCGTCTCCGGGTCTGTCACGGCCACCGAGGCCGACGTCTTCGCCGTCAAGAGCGCTCCGGCCCTGGCGGCCACGGCCGGGCAGGCCTTCTCCGGAACCGTCGCCACCTTTACCGACGCCTACGCGGCCAACACCGCCGCTGACCTGGCCGCCACCATCACCTGGGGTGACGGCACGACCAGCGCCGGGGTCGTCTCCATGAACGGCGGCGTGGTCTCGGTGTCCGGCGGCCACACCTACGCCGCCGCGGGAACCGACGCGGTGTCGGTCACCCTTAGCGACAAGGACGGCGCGGCGACGGCGACGGCCGGCGGAACCGCCGTCGTCGCGGCCGGCGGATCGACCGGCGGATCGTCGGGCGGCAAGACCTACACCCTGACCACCAAGATCGACAAAGTGGCCGGCGGCGCGGGCGACGATCTCATCGTCGCGGCGGCCAACACCCTGAGCAAGAGCGACGTGATCGACGGCGGCGCGGGCGCCAACACCCTGCAGCTGTCCGGCGGCGGCGTCTTCAACCTCGCCCTGCCGACCACCCTGACCAACGTGCAGACGCTCAACGTCCAGGAGGGCGCCGGCGCCGGCCTGGAAACCGTCACCCTGCGCAAGGGACTCAACCTGACCGTGAATGTCGCCAGCAGCGCCGCCCCCGGCGCCGGCGTCACCATCGTCGGCGCGGCGGACTCCAGCATCATCAACCTGGGCGCGGGGGCCGATGTGGTCACCCTCGGCTCGGCCACCGAGACCGTCCATGGCGGCGGCGGCGCCGACACCTTCAACGTCAAGGCCGCCACCATCGGCGCCACCATCGACGGCGGGACCGGGGCCAGCACCCTGGTGGTCAGCGGCGGCGGCAAGGTGAAAATGGGCGCCAACATAACCAACATCGCCACGGTCAATCTGTCGGCGGCGGGCTCGGCCTGGAATTTCACCGCCAACGCCATCGCCGGCCTGGTCGTCAACGACCTCAGCGCCGGCAACGCCGACCAGATCCACGCCGGCGCCGCCGGCCAGACCCTCACGGGGGGCTCGCACGACCAGACCTTCTTCGGGTTCGGCAGCGGCGTGACCACCTATGCGGACACCGCCGCCCAGTTCAACGGCTCGTCGATCAAGAGCTTCAGTTCGGGCGACGTCATCGACATCGCCGGTCTCGCCTTCGGGGCCCAGACCAAGGTGACGATGAACCCGTCGGGCGCGACCAGCGGCGATCTGAACATCACCGTCAACGGCGTGCTCCAGGCCCAGGTCCACGTCTTCGGTCAGTTCGTCGCGTCCAGTTTCTCGGCCGCCTCCGACGGCCATGGCGGCACGCTGATCACCGACCGCCCGCAGGCGGCGCCCGTGCTGGCGGCGGCGACCCACTGACGTCCCCGGCCGGGCGGGGCGTCGCGCTCAACCCGGCGAGGCGGTTTCCGGCGTTCTGCGGTCCTCGAACTGGTCGGCGAGATAGCGCAGGTCCATCGCCAGGCTGCTGTTGGCGGTCACCCCCAGACCCAGCCAGTCGTGCATCTGCGGGCTGAGCGTGGCGACGGTCTCGGCCGACAGGGCGGCGTTCCAGTTGACCTGCGGCCGCAGGAACGGAACGGTGTAGTAGCCGAACATCAGGGCGCGGTCCTCGTCGGCGGTGATGTTGGCGCCGGAGGTGTGCCAAAGCCGCCCCTCCATGACCACGATCGAGCCGGCCTTCGCCTCGAAAGGCCGCAGCCGCCGGTCGGCGTCCCGCGGCACGTCCGCCCGGGTGCGCCAGTGGTGGCTTCCCGGGATGAACAGGGTGGCGCCGTTCTCGAAGGTGACGTCGGTGAGGCACCAGATGATATTGACGGCCCAGGGATGCGCCCAGGGCTCCGGCGTCACCAGCGACTGGTCCGAGTGCAGCGCCATGGACTGCGATCCCGGCCGGGCGATATTGGCGGTGAAGTTGGAGATCAGGAACTGCGGACCCAACACCTCCCGCACCATCTCCACCGCAGTGGGGTGCTGGATCAGGTCGCGGAAGATCGGGTCGAGTTCAAGCAGGTGGAATACGCGGACATTGCTGGGATTGGGGTCGAGCACCGGCATGTAGGTGTCTCCGCCCCGCCGGGCGAATTCCTCCGCCGCGGCCCACAGCCGTCCCAGAACGCCTGAGGCGCGGGCGGCGTCCAGCACGTCGGGCAGGACGCACCAGCCTTCGCTCTTCAGCTGCGCCTTGGCTGCGGCCGCCGCCGCCCGGGCTCCTGAGTCTCCGTCCACATCCATTCAACGCCTCCCGGGCCGAGGGGGCTCCTCAGGCGGGAGCCCGGAAAACAGTCCGGAGGCGCTCCGGCATTGTCAACGCGTTTCGCCGGAGGCGGCAGGGAACGGGTCACGGGAGGACGTGGCGCGCCGGACCGGAAGCCATGCTAGTCTTTGGGCCTGCCGCAAGACGGCGGCGCAGATCACCGGTCGAGTCGCCATGCCGCCCATTCCGAAGCCGCCCCCACCCACCACCGCGACCGGCCGGACCATCGGTCTGGTCCGGCCGGCCTGGAGACGGCTCAAGGCCGGCCGTTTCTACGCCCTCCGCGGGTTGCGGCGGCTCGGGCTGTTCAGGCCCCGGAGCCCGGCGTTCTCCGCCACCCACGACATCCTCACGTTCGTGGTCGTCTGCAAGGGCCGGCTGGAGCATCTCCGGCGCACCCTTCCGAAGCTGGAGAGGCAACCTCACACCCGAACGATCCTGGTCGACGCCCGGTGTCCGGACGGGGCGGCCGGGTGGGCGACGGCGAACTGTCCCGGCGTGAAGGTGATCAGGCTCGACGACCAGGGCGCCTTCAATCTCTGCCGGGCCCGCAACGTCGGCCTTGCGGCCTGCGAGACCCCGTGGGTCTGTTTCATTGACGCCGATGTGGTGTTGGCGGACGACTTCGCCGCACAGGTGGCGCCGGACCTCAGGCCCGGTCGCTTCCACCGCTTCGCCTTCTTCCCGGACCGTTACGACCTCGCCGGGACCTGCATCGTCGCCACGGACGACGCCCGCGCGATCGAGGGCTATGACGAGGTCATGGTCGGCTGGGGCGGCGAGGACTTCGACCTCTATTCGCGGCTGGTCATCCGCGGCGTGGCCCAGGTCGTCCTTGACAACTCGGCCATCGACACCGTCATCGACCACGGCGACGAACTGAGGATCGCCCACACCGCCAGCAAGGATCTGGTGTTCAGCCAGGCCTCCACGGCGGTCTATCGACTGGCGAAGGTCAATCTGCTCTCGCGAGCCACGGGCGGCCTTCTGACCGTCGAGGACAGACGCCGCCTGTATGACCAGGCCCACGAAACCGTCCGCCAGGCCCTGGACGCCGAGGACGGGATCGGTCGCCTGCGGCTGGACATCCCGCCGGGCGTGCACTTCGCCCCTGTTCTGGGCTCGATCCGTCAGTCGGTGACCATCGAATTCGACGCCTCCGGCGGCTGATCGTCCCGCCCGAACCGGTGTCTCAAATCTTCGCTTGAATCCTTTCTGGCGGACATGCGAGGGAGGACGTCATCGGCTTCGGTCTGCGCCTTCGGCGTCGCCGGACCAACGAATTGCCTCACTGTCGGCCTGGGCGACTGACCGAGGGGTCAGAACGGAAGGAATGGCGCTGTTGAGACGCCTGTCGTCGATGCTTGCCCTCGCCGGGCTACTGGCGCTTGCGCCCAGGGCCCGCGCCGTCGAGAGTTCGCTGATCTCTCCTCCGTTCCCCTGGATGGCCTACGGCAGGCATCTGAGTTTCGCGCGCGTCAACGTGACCGGCTATCTGACCCCGAGCGGCGGCTCGGGAGGCTCGGTGCAGACGGTCACCGTCCCGATTTACGCCGCAGCAGGCGCGCCTGACGGCGACCGCACGGCGATCTGCACCGGCAACGTGCGATGCGAGCAGATCGGGACATTCCAGATGCAGTATGCGCTCTGGCAGGGTTACCAGCAGAGCTACACGACCAATCGAGTCGGCGCCGCCGTGCTTGGTGGTTTTCAGCTTACCGACGCCGCAGACGCCCCGAACAACTACAGCGTCCTGCAAATATATCGTGATTACTACAATCCCGACGGCTTCATAGATGGCGGCAATTTCGCGGGGAAAATCAACGGTCAGATTCCCGACTGGAACCCGAACCCGACGACCTACAACAATACAGGATGGAACTACGGAGGGTCGAGCTATCAGTACCAGTACTTCGACGTGCCCTACGAAATTGTCGGAATCAGCCCGCTCGAGACCGTGAGCTTCGAAACCGCCCTGGCGAATGTCGACGCGGCTACGGGCGCTGTGAATATCCTCGCCGATTTCACCTGGAGCCTCGACACCCTGACCGGACATCTGACCGGGCAGCAGATGGTCTTCAACCCCACCGCCTCCGCCACCCTCCTGTCGCTCTACACCGCCGCCTACGGACCCGCCGGGGCCTCCTATTCCAGCGGCATCCTCTCCTACGTCCGCCCCCTCCCTGAGCCGGGCGCCTGGGCGCTGCTCCTGGTCGGGATGGCGTTGACGGGAGCACAGTTGCGCCAGCGCCGAAGCGCGGTCCGCCTGGGCGACGCCACCGGCCTCGCTGCGCCGCCCGTTGTCGCGGGCCTACCGGGCGAGTAATCTGAGGCGCGAAACGAGATCCTTCCGGACGCTGTCGGCTGAACATCAACATCACCTATGACGCCAGTGTCGCGGGCGCCCCGGCCGGCTTCACCGCCGCCGTGACCTATGCGGTCAACTATCTCGACTCCCTGTTCACCAATTCGGCGACCATCAACCTCGACCTGGGTTGGGGCGAGGTGAACGGCCAAAAACTTGCGGCCAACGCCCTGGGCGAAAGCATCGCCAACTATGACGGCTTCGCCTACGGCGATGTGGTGAGCGCCCTGCAGGGCCAGAACGCGCCAGGGTCGGCCTCCCTGCCGACCGCCTCGCCGCTGCAGGGAACCGTGGCGATGAGCACGGCCGAGGCCAAGGCCCTGGGCCTCATCCCCGCCGACGACGCCATAGACGGCTGGGTCGGCATCGGCAGCCGTTTCAGCTACGGCTTCACGCCCGGCGTGGCGCCCTCGGCCGGGGCCTACTACCTGATCGGGGTGCTCGAGCACGAGATCACCGAGGACATGGGCCGCGTGTCGCTGCTCGACTATCAGCCCACCTACTACACGCCCATGGACCTCTATCGCTACAGCGCGCCGGGGGTGCGGTCCCTGGCCACCGGCGGGGCGGGGTCGACGGCCTATTTCTCCATCGACGGCGGAGCCACCGCCATGGGACGGTGGAACAACAACCCCAACAACGGTGATCTGGGCGACTGGTACCCTTCCGGCCCGGCGCCGGGCGGCAATGACGCGGTGAACGACTACACCTATTCGGGCGTGGTCGGCGCCTTTTCGGCCACCGACCTCACCCTGATGAACGCCCTGGGCTGGATCACCGGCGCGACCGCCAGTTCGCCCTCGATCAGCGCCATCGTCGAGTCCCCCGGCGCCGGCGCGGTGGCCGCCGGCGCGACGGTGACCATCCAGCTGGACATGACCGTCACCGCCACGGTCACCGGCGCCCCAACCCTGACGCTCAGCAACGGGGCGACGGCCGTCTACGCCGGCGGCTCGGGCGGCCAGGTGCTGACCTTCACCTACACCGTGGCCGCCGGCGACGTGGCCAGCCCGTCGCTCACCGTCACGGCGATCAATACGGGCGGCGGATCGGTCACCAACGAGTCCGGTCTGGCCCTGGACCTCAGCCTCGCCGGACTGGCCCAGAGCGGTCCCCAGATCGGCGCGGGGATCGCCACCGTGACGCTCCAGCCGCTGAGCGTCTATGAGGCCCATGGGGCGGCGGCCTCCGGCCTGATCGCCGGCATCGTCAATCCGGGCGGCGACGCCATCACCCGCTACGGCTTTCTCGACACCGTCGCCGGCGGCGGCCACCTGACCCTGGGCGGCGTATCCCAGGCCGCCGGACAGTGGGTGTGGGTGAACGCCGCTGACCTGGCCACCGTGCAGTATGTCGGCGGCGCCACGGCCGGGGCCGAAGCGCTGCAGGTGCAGATCTATGACGCCACCGCCGGCGCTTGGTCCGCCGCGGCGTCGGCCACCGTCACAACCCTGGCGCCCGTGGACGTCAGCAACAGCGCCGCCTGGGTGAGCGCCAATCTCGACGCCCTGCAGGCCGGGTTCGCCCAGGGATCGCTGGGCGCCATCACCCTCACAGACGCCACGACCCCGACCCTCGCCATCGCCGCCACCCAGCTGGCCAGCGACGCCGACGCGCTGGGTCGGATCGTTTCGCCCTATGCGATCGCCGCTACGGGAACCCTGGGGGCCGCGGCGGCGGCCGGGCTCTCCGCCGCCCTGCGCGGCCGGCTGACCACGCCCCTGACGGTGACAGATACGGGCTCGGCCGTGGTTGCCAGCCTCGCCGGCCTGCAGACCCTGGCCGCCGCGGGCAGGCTGGCCTCGATCACCCTGACCGACGGGGCGACGCCCACCCTGACGATCACCGCCGCCCAGCTGTCGGCCGACGCCATGACCCTGGTCGCCATCGCCTCGCCCTTCAGCCTCGCGGTCAGCGGCTCCCTTGCCGCCGCCGCGGCGGTCGGCGTTCCCGCCGCCCTGCTGACCCACCTGGCCACGCCCCTGGCGGTCGAGGACACAGCCGCCCGGGTCACCGCCAGCCTGGCGAAATTGCAGGTCCTGGCGGCGGGGGGGCGCCTGGCGTCGATCGCCCTGACCAACGCCGGAACACCGGCCCTGACCATCACCGGCGCCCAGCTCGCCGCCGACGGCCTGGCGCTGAACGCCATCGTCACGCCCTTCACCCTCACCGTTACCGGAACCCTGGGGGCGGCCGCCGCGGCAAAGGTTTCCGCCGGCCTGCTGGCCGAGCTCACCGGCCCCCTGGCCGTCCGGGATTCGGCGGCCAACGTCATGGCCAGCCTGGCCGGCCTTCAGACCCTCGCGGCTGGCGGGCGGCTGGCCTCCATCGTCCTGACCAGCAGCGGGACGCCGGTCCTGACGCTCACCGCGGTCCAGCTGGCGGCCGACTCCGCGGCCCTGGCGGCGATCACCGGCCCCCACACCCTCACCGTCACCGGGGTCGCCGCATCGGCGGCGGCGGCCACGGCGGCCATGGCCAATGTCGGCGTGGTGGGGGTGAGCGACACGGCCGCCGGCGTCGGCGCCGCGCTCGACGCCCTGCAGGCCCTGGCGGGCGACGGCCGGCTCGGCGGCGTCATCCTCACCGACGCGGCGACGCCCACCCTGAC
>CAIXWN010000265.1 GCA_903923135.1 uncultured Caulobacteraceae bacterium
GCCTGCACCGACCCGCGAACCCAGCTTGGGGCTCTCGTCGGCTTCGGCCTGCTCGTGGGCGTCGGCGCCGCCGCCCAGGACACCGTCATCGACGCCTGGCGGATCGAGTCGGCGGCGGACGCCGACGAACTGGGTCTGCTCACCGCCGCCTACAGCCTTGGCTACCGCGCCGCGCTGATCGCCACCGAAGCCCTGATCCTGCTGCTCGCCAATGCCGTCGGCTGGCCGGTGTCCTACGGCCTGTATGGCGGACTGATGGTGGTGGGGATCGCTGCGGCCCTCCTGGTGCGCGAGCCGATCCGTGCCGACGCGGTGATGGAGGCCAAGGGCCTGATAGCCCGCGTGCATCCCCTTACCGCCGTCGGTGATGCGGTGGTCGGCCCGTTCATCGCCTTCTTCCGCCAGCACGGCTGGGTCCTGGCCGGCCTTACGCTGGGAATGATCACCTTTTACCACCTGTGTGACTACATGCGGGGTCCGATGAGCAATCCCTATTATCAGGCCCTCGGCATCGCCAAGCCCACCATCGCCGGGGTGAGAGCGACCCTGGGCCTGGGCGGCTCCATCGCCGGGATCGGTCTGGGCGGGGCGGCCTCGTTGCGGCTGGGCAACCTGCGCACTCTGGTCCTGGGCGCGATCCTGCAGCCCATTGCCGTGGCGGCCTTCGCCTTGCTGGCCTGGCGCGGAGGGGACTGGACCGTGCTGACCATCGGGCCGCTGAAGCTCACCGGCTTCGAGGCGATCATGACCTTCGACTCCCTGGTCATGGCGTTTTCCGGCGTGGCTCTGGTGGCGTTCATGTCCACCCTCACCAGCCTCGGCTACACCGCCACCCAGTACGCCCTGCTGACGTCGGCCCTGACCTGGACGGGCAAGACCCTCAAGGGGTTTTCCGGGGTGATCGTTGACGGCCTGCAAGACGGCCGAACCCTGCTGGAGGCCTATGGCCTGTTCTATCTTCTCGCCGCGGCCATCGGCCTGCCGGCGATCCTGCTGTGCCTGATCCTGGCGGCCCGGGTGGCGCCGGCCCGCTCGACAGCCTAACTGCTCAGGCAGACGACCGGCACGATGCGCAGTTCGCGGCGCAGGTCGTCGGCGGTGCGGTTGTAGCCACCAGGCGTCATCGGCTCGGCTTCCGCTCCGGTGGCCGGTTCGATGTGGGCGCGTCGCAGCGCCATGCGCAGGGCGCCCGGCGTGGTGGTGTAGATTTGCCGGTGGCGGCGCGACTGGGCGATGGTCACGCCGATCACCCGCCCGTGAATATCCAGGGCAGGCGCGCCCGACAGGCCGGCCAGGCTGCGGGTCACCGGCGCGGCGTCGTCGATCTCGTTCCACGCCAGCACCGATTCGCGCCGCACCCGGCCGCCGCGTAGCACCAGAGTCTCACGGCGGATAAGTTCAGAAGCCACCTGGCCGGGGTGGCCCTTGGGAAAGCCTGCGTGGAAGGCAAGCATACCCGGTGCGAGGCTGTCGCGCGGCGCCATCGGCAGCGCCGGAGCCCCACCCTGGGTGATCAGCACCGCCGTTTCGCTGCGCGGATCGATGCGCACCTCGGCGGCCACGCCCTGGCCCGGACCGATGACGATGGCGGTGCGGGCGCAGCCGTCCACCACATGGCGGGCGGTCAGCCACAGTCCGCCCGAGGAAATCGAAAAGGCCGTTCCGGCGCCAGGTCCCGAGGCCGTCGGGGCGTCGACGGTAATGGTGGGCTCGAAGCTGGCCTGGGGCGGGACGGGCCGTCGGGCCGCCGCGTCCTTCAAGGCGTCGTCGGAGTCGCCGCCGCGGTGAGCGCCAAGGAGCAACTGTCCCAGGACCGCAGCCCCGATCAGCGCGGCCACTGCGCCCAGGTAGATCAGCCAGTCGGGCAGACGGACGCGCACGGTGCGGACTATGGCGTCCGGCGTTGCCGCCCGAAATCGGGCTCTGCGGTTTCCTGTCCGGCGTCGATCACGCCCCGGCGGATCTCGCGGGTGCGGGTGAACAACTCCTCGAGCTTGTCTCCCTCACCCCAGCGGATGGCGCGCGAGAGGGCCTGCAGGTCCTCGGTGAAACGCCCCAGGATCTCCAGTACGGCCTCCTTGTTGGCAAGGAAAACGTCGCGCCACATGACAGGATCGGACGCGGCTATGCGGGTGAAGTCGCGAAAGCCGCCTGCGGAATATTTTATCACCTCGCTTCGGGTGACCTCCTCCAGATCGGCCGCCGTGCCGACGATATTATAGGCGATCAGGTGTGGCAGATGGGAGGTAACGGCCAGGACCAGGTCGTGATGGCGCTCGTCCATCAGGTCGACCTGCGCCCCAAGCGCGGTCCAGAACAGTGTCAGCCTCTCCAGAGCCGACGCATAGGCCGCATCCTCGTTCGGTCTGGGCGTCAGAATGGTCCAGCGTCCCTGGAACAGGCCGGCGAAACCGGCGTCGGGCCCGGAGGTCTCCGCGCCAGCGATCGGGTGGCCGGGGATGACGAAGACGCTTGCGGGCATCACGCCTGCGAAGGCGTCGGCGACCGCCGCCTTCACCGAGCCCACATCGCTGACCGTGGCGCCGGGCTTGAGGGCGTCGGCGACCTGCGCCGCCACTCGGCCGATGGTCAGGGGTGGGGTGGCGAAGAGCACGAGATCGGCGTCGCGCGCCGCCACCAACGGATCGTCAGTCACCTCGTCGGCCAGGCCCAGGGCGATCACCCGCTTGCGAACCTCGGCGCTGGAGTCGGCCACAGCAACTTGCCCGACGACGCCGCAGGCGCGCGCCGCGCGGATGACGGACGACCCGATCAGCCCGCAGCCGATCACGGCCAGCCTGGGATAGAGCACCTGGCTCATCGAGCGAGGTCTGGGACGCGGCCAGGGGTCTTCAGGAAATCGTCCAGGGTCTCGATCACTGCCCGGTTGTGTGCTTCCAGGCCGATGGTCACGCGCAGGTGGTCAGGCAGGCCGTAGCCGCCGACCCCTCGCACGATCAGGCCCTTTTGAGCGAGGAAGGCCTCCGCCTCGGCGGCGACGCGCCCGTTGGACCGGGCAAAGCCGATCAGGATGAAGTTGCCCGACGAGGGAATCACCTCCAGGCCAAGACCGCCCAGCTGTTGGGTCAGCCAGGGTCGCCATTGCTCCACCAGGGCCAGCGAACGGGCCTGGAAGGCCTCGTCCGCCAGGGCGGCGACGGCGGCGTGCTGGCCGGCGATGGAGGTGTTGAAGGGAAGGCGAATGCGGTCGACGGCGTCGGCCACCGGGGCCGGAGCGTAGGCCCAGCCAACCCGTAGCGACGCCAGGCCGTGCAGCTTCGAAAAGGTGTGGGTGACCACGATGTTGCCGGCATCGCGCGCCAGGGCGACGCCATCGCCGAAAGTGGGGTCTGTGTTGAACTCGGCGTAGGCGCCGTCGAGGACCAGCAGAACATTGCCCGGCAGGCCGGCGTGCAGGCGTTCAATCTCGCTCAGCGGGATGAAGGTGCCGGTGGGGTTGGCGGGGTTGGCGATGAACACCAGGCGGGTGCGTTCATCCACCTGGTCCAGCACCGCGTCGACGTCGATGCGGTAGTTCGTCTCCGGAGCCAGGCGCACCTCGCCCTGGTTGGCCCGGGCGCCGATGGCGTAGGCGCCAAAGCCGTACTGGCCCTGGACGATGTTGTCGCCGGCTTCCAGGTAGGTCTGGTTGAGCAGGGCGAAGATCTCGTCGGTGCCGCAGCCAAGGATCAGTCGTTCGGGCTGCAGGGCGTAACGTTCCGCCAGGGCGGCGCGCAGGGGGCCGGCGCGGCCGTCCGGGTACTGCGCGACGGTGTCGGCGGCGGCGAGGAACGCCTCCCGCGCCGCAGGGCTGCAGCCGAGAATGTTTTCATTGGCCGACAGCTTGACGGGATTGGCCACGCCCTCGGCGGAGGCCTTGCCGGGCTTGTAGGGCGTAATGTCGAGTATGCCCGGACGGGGCGTGGGAAGCGTAGGCGTGGCGGTCATGGGCCGGTATGGCGATGATCGAAACGCCCTGTCAATAAACCCTCGGCGCGGGGCCGATGGAGACCGGCCCGAGCGTTGTCCGGCCGGCCAGGAAATCCAGGGTGACGGCGGCCTTTCCGGCCTTGCTGTGGGCGGCGATAACTGTCTGGGCCAGGGTGAGGCTTTCCGGCGAAAGGGCGGCGTGGGCGGCCAGAACAGTCATCAGCCGCGGTCCCTGCTTCAGGGTCAGGGCGAGGGTTCCGCGCAGGCGGCCGTCGCCGTCGAGGCTCAGCGCGCCGGTGCGGGTTTCCGCCCCTGCGTTCCCTGCGGTCAGGCGCAGCGACCGCACGGTCGCTGTCCCGTTCCACCGGCGCAGAGCGTCGGCGAAGCCGTTTCCCTCCACGGTATGGGCGTGACTGTAGATGACGTCGGCGATCAGGGTCACCGGCGCGCCGGCGGCGATATCGTTCAGCACGCCCGGCGCGGCGGTGCGGGCGCCGTCGATTTCGACATAGGCCGCGCCCTGGTCGTCCGGTCCGGACTTGGCGTGCAGGTGCAGTTCGGCGGCGCTGGTGAGGGCCACCGGCTCCGCGTCCGGCCCCGGAGCGAAGGTCAGGCTCAGGCCCTCCACAGACAGACGGGGCGGATGGGCCGCGGCGTCCGACAGGCTGGCGCGCAGGACCCTGGCGCGGACGATCACCGCCCCGCCCCGGCGACGGATCAGGGTCGCTCCATCCGGCGCCACCACGACCCAGTGGCGAGGGGCGAAGACGAAAGCCTCGGCCTTGAGCCGGGGGGCGGCGAGGCCCCAGCCGCCGCTTTCGCGCAGGCGCGGGCCGCTGATGTCGAGATCGAGGCGGAAGGGAAAGCCCGAGATTGACCGGTGGGTCCAGGCGACCTGAATCCCGCTGGCCGCGAGTTCGCGAGCGTTCGCGTCCATATCGCGGAAAACCTCGGCGCGCATCCACGACCAGCCGACCGTCCAGGCCGCCACGGCGACGATCAGAACGGCGAAAGGCGCGAAAAGTCCCATTCGTATGCGTTTACGCGGCGCGGCATTGTCGTGCAGGGTCATGGCAGGTGCTTTGGTGGCGCATCGCGGTTCGAGACTGGCGCGGCATGGCGGATCAGGAACGTTGGGTGTTCGGCTATGGCTCGCTGATGTGGCGGCCGGGATTCGCCTTTGCGGAGCGGGTCAGCGCCTGGCTTCACGGGCGCAGGCGCGCGTTCTGCATCTATTCGGTCCATCACCGCGGCACACCCGAGCGCAAGGGACTGGTTCTCGGGCTGGCGGCCGGGGGCTCGGTTCGCGGGGTGGCCTACCGCATCGCCGAGGCCGACTGGCCGCGCACCTACGCCTACCTCCTCGAGCGCGAGCAGCCGACGGAGACCTATATCGAGGCCCGTGCGCCGGTGCGCCTGGCCGACGGCCGCCGGGTGACCGCGGTGAGCTTCTTCTCCGACACCGGCCACCCGCAGTGGGCGGGCGCGCTCGATCTGGAGGCCCAGGCGCGGCTGATCGCCGGCGCCCGCGGCCTGTCGGGGCCCAACGTCGACTATCTGCGCGATCTCGTGGATCACCTGCGCGCCGAGGGGGTGCGCGACCACGCCATGGAGCGCCTGCTCGAACAGGTGGAGCACCTGGAGGCGGGCCCGCCGGTCATTCTCCAAGCAGCCGGGTAGAGGCGGTCTCGATGCGGGTCTCAAGCTCGCGCATGAACGCCGCCCGGTGCAGGCCGGCGGGAATGGGTTCGAGGAACTCATAGACGATGGTCCCCGGCCGGCGGATGAACCCATGCGGCGGCCAGTGGGCTCCCGAGTTGGTGGCCATCGGCGTGCAGGGCAGGCCGAGGTCGCGGTAGAGGCCGGCGACACCGGGCTGATAGTCGGCCTTCGTTCCGGGTGGCATGCGCGTGCCCTCGGGAAAGATCACCAGTTGGCGTGACTCGGCCATGCGGCGGCGGGAATCGGTGATGAGCTTGCGCAGAGCCTGGGCCTGGCCCTGCCGGTCCACCTCAATCATCCCCGCCTTGCGGCAGAACCAGCCATAGAAGGGGATGCGCAGAAGTTCACGCTTCATCACGTAGCAGGCGTCCGGAAACACGGCCAGCGGGCCCATGGTGTCGAACATGCACTGGTGCTTGGCCGCCACCAGGGCCGGCCCGGTGGGCAGGTACTGCCGGCCGCGGACTTCCACCCGGATGCCGCAGATCAGACCTAGCAGCGCGGTGACCACTCTCGCCCAGATGGCCATGGCCCGCATCGTCCACGACCGCGGCGCCAGGATGAGCGGCGTCATCACCAGGCCGCAGGCCGTCGACCACAGGTAGAACAGGGCCACATAGAGCAGAGAGCGGGCCATCATCATGACTGGACCTCCCCCGACGGCCGCGTCGGGCTGGACCCGGCGGCGATCATGCTCTCGCGAGCCAGGGCGACAAGGTATTTCATATATTCCGACACCATGCGCCGCGCGCCGCGGGAGGTGTCTTGCCAGTGGCGGGCGTCCAGATCGGGAGTGGCCACGGGATAGGCGGTGATAAGGGCGCCGGGCAAGGCGCCCTTCAGCTCCAGGGTCGCCCGGGGCGTATGGTAGTCGGCCGTCACCAGGATCAGGCTGCGATAGCCCATGGCCCGGGCCCATCGGGCGGTCTCCCTTGCGTTGCCGATGGTGTTCGCCGCGGTGAAGTCGAGGTCCACGCAGCAGTCAAACAGCGGTTTGGTGGCGCCGGTGACGCCCCAGATCTGCGTGCGCGTCACCTGGTGATTGACGCCCGACACCAGCAGACGATGGCCCTTGCCCGCCTCGAGGAGGTCGGTGGCCGCGCGCAGGCGCACCGTCGATCCACCGGTGAGCGCGACGATGCCGTCTGACGCGGCGGGCGTGGCGGCCGGGGTCAGGCGCGCGATGCGGTCGGCGAAGGCGAGGAGGCCGACGGTCCAGATCAGCAGAACCACCAGAGCAGCCGCGAGGCCCTTCAAGACAGGGCCCTCAACCGCCCGCGCACCGCGGCGGTGGCGGCCCACAATCCCGCGAGCGTCGCGGCCGGCGGCCACAGCAGAGCCGCGGCCACGTCTAGGCCGTCCGGCGTCAGCATCGCGGGTGCCTCGACACCGTGCGCCGCCAGCCAGATGGCCGCCTCGGGCGACCAGACCAGTGTCCCTGTGAGGGCGGCCGCGGCGAAGGCGCCCAACAGCGCGCCCCAGAGGGCGGCGATGGCGAAGGCGTTGCGGAACGGCCGTAGCAGGGATGCATCCGTCGCCCCCAGGTGGATCAAAAGGCGCAGCCTCGTGGCCGAGCGGTTGACGGCGGCGCTTGCGGCGACGCCGGTCAGCCCACACACCGCGCCCAGCAGACAGAGGACCAGCAGCGCGGCGCCCCCGGCGCCGACCATGGCGATGCGCTCCAACGGCCCGGTCCAGGTCCGGTGGTCGTCAACGGCGACCTTCAAACCCTGGCGGGTCAGCAGGGCCGCGATATCCGCACCGCTGGGTCGAGCGGCCGCCATCGTCGCGGCGACCAGCCGTGGCGGCCCCATCTCGCCGGGCAGGTCGGCTCCGGCGACGAGTCCGCTGATCATGGCGTCGGTCGGCGCGGGGTCGAGGACCCGGGCCCGGGACACGCCGGGAGTCTTCGTCAGGATCTCGGCGGCCCGCGCAGCGGCAGCGTCCGAGCTCTCCAGCCCCCCGCCCGCCGCGGCGACGGTGACCGAGCCGCCCAGGCGCGCCGCCCAGGCCGGCGCCGATCGCAACGCCGCGGACAGGCCGATGATCGCCAGGGCGGCCACGAACGAGAGAGCCAGCAGCGCCAGCAGCAGCGCCGGGCCCCGCGGTCTGGCCGCAGGCAGCAGGTCAGACGCGTCACCTCCGGCGTTCACGGTGCGCTCCCGCTAGCGGAGGTCGCCGACAGGTCGATCACCTCCGCGCCCGACCGCATCGCCAGGTCGGCGTCGCGTGTGGCGATGAGCATAGCGGTTCCGGCCTGGTTGAGATCGGAGAGCAGCCTGAGGATCGCCAGTCCGGTTCCACCGGACGGTTCGTCAGCGATCACCAGATCGGGGCGGTTGATCACCGCGCGGGCCACGGCGAGACGCCGCCGGCCCTCCTCGTCGAGATCGGCCGCAGGGGTGTCGGCGCGCCGGGCCAGCCCGACCCAGGCCAGGAGCTCGCCGATTTCCCTGTCGTAGCTGCCGGCTCGGCGCCCTGCCGCCCGGGCCGCCAGGGCGATGTTGTCATGAGACGAGAGTTCGTCGATCAGGCGCAGGTCCTGGAAGATCACCCCCAGGCGCCGGCGAACGGCGTAGCGGTTCGTCGGACGGACCCTGGCGACATCCTTGCCGAACAGCTCCAGGCCGCCGCGGGCCGGAGGACGGGCCAGTGCGATCGTCTCCAGCAGGGCGGTCTTGCCGGACCCCGCCTCGCCGGTCAGGAAACAGGCCCCGCCGACCGCCACGGTGAAAGACATGGGCGCGCGCGCGCCGGCGTCCGGCCGCGCCAAAACGCGCTGCAGGCGCAGCACGGGCGGGTCGCGGGTCGCGGCGGAATTGCTCGGAGGCAAGGCGGTGACGGGTTTTCTGGACATCGACGTGAAAATCGGCGACCCCGTGGCTGAGCTGCTGAGGTGACCGAGTCTCAACATGATACTGACCTGCCCGAGGTGCGCCACCCGATATTTGGTCGATGAAGCCCAGGTCTGGGTCTCCGGACGGACCGTCCGATGCTCGGGCTGCGGCCAGCAGTGGCGCGCCACCGGCAGCGGCGTCCGCCCGGCCCGACCACCGCCCGAGCCTCGGCAGGAGGCCCCGACAGTCGCTGAAATCGGCGAGCCGCCGCCGCCGCCGCCGGCCAGTCCGGCGGTTATTCCCGTCGAGGCGCAGGCCGCCGACATCGTGTTGCCGCCGGCCCTGCGGACCGAGACGGTTGTCGAGATTGCCGAGGAAGCCGCCGCGCACGTTGAGACTTTTCCGACTTTCCGCGCCATTGCCGCCGAACCTGACGAGGCTGCGCTCCCGCCTGAGCCGTCGGAGGAGGAGTCACTGTTCGCCACCGCCCGGCTCAACAGCCAGGCCAAACGCAAGCGGGCGGCCTCGCCCTATGGCCGGGGCGGCGCGAGCCTTTGGGTGGCGCTCGTACTGGTCGTCGTCGTCGGCCTGGCGGCCGATGCCGTGGTGTTCCGCGCCAAGGTGGTGAAGGTGTTCCCGGGTCTCTCGAACGCCTACGCCGCCATCGGCTTCCCGGTCAGCGACTCGCCTGCCGGACCCCGCCGGTGACCGCCGCGGGACCTCGCCTTGAGGTGCTGCTGTCCGAGGCCGAGGTCGCCGCCCGGGTGGAAACCCTGGCGGTGCAGATCGCGCCGGCCCTGGCCGACGACGCCGTGGCCATCTGCCTGCTCACCGGCGGCCTGTGGTTCGCCGCCGACCTGACCCGCGCCCTGGCGCGTCTGGGTCGGCCGGTCGCCTTCGACGCCCTGTGGCTGACATCCTATGGCGACGCCAAGGTCAGCGGCGGCCGCTGCGAGGTGCGAGCCGGTCTGCAACGGCCGATCGCGGGGCGTCAGGCCCTGATCCTCGATGACGTGTTCGATACGGGTCTTTCCCTGAGCGAGGCTGTGCGCCATGTGCGCCAGGCCGGCGCCGCAGCTGTGGTCACGGCGGTCTTCGCGCGCAAGCCCTGGCCGCTGCCGCGCGCGCCCATGCCCGATCATGTCGCCTGGGACGCTCCGGCGAGCTTCCTGGTCGGCTACGGCATGGATCTGGGCGGCGCCTACCGAGGGCTGCCCTATGTGGCGGTGGTCACCGACCCCGAAAGCCAGGGCGCGGGCGGTTCCCGGGCCAGCATCGCCTCATAGCTCGGCCTCGGCCGCACCACAGCCCAGTCCTCGCCCCTGACCAGAACCTCGGGGATGAGGGGGCGGGTGTTGTACTCGCTCGACATCACCGCCCCGTAGGCGCCGGCGCTCATGAAGGCCACCAGATCGCCGCTGGCCAGAGGCGGCAGTAACCGGTCGCGGGTGAAGGTGTCGCCGGTCTCGCAAACCGGTCCGACCACGTCGTAGGGCGTCAGCGCGCCTGTCCTGGGGCTCACCGCGCGGATGTCGTGATAGGCGTCATACATCGCTGGCCGGATCAGGTCGTTCATCGCCGCGTCGAGCACGAGGAATCGTCGACCCTCGGGTCGTTCGTGGACGTGGATGACCCGCGAAACAAGGATGCCGGCATTGGCGGCGATAACCCTTCCGGGCTCGAAGGCCAGGTCCACATCGAGGTCGCCCACCACCTCATCCACCATGGCGGCAAAGTCGAGCGGTGTGGGCGGATCAGGCTGATTGAAATAGGGCACGCCCAGTCCGCCGCCCAGGTCCAGTCGATCCACCGTCCGGCCACCGGCGCGAAGACGTTCCACGAACTGGCGCATGAGGGCGAAGGCTCTGGCCAGAGGCGCCAGATCGGTAATCTGGCTACCGATGTGGCACGCCACGCCGAGAGCCTTGAGGTCGGGGCTGGCGGCGGCCAGGCCGTACAGCCGCTCGGCCTCGGCGAGGGACACGCCGAACTTGCTTTCGCGCGTGCCGGTGGAGATCTTGGCGTGGCCGCCGGCTCCGACATCCGGATTGACCCGGATGACCACCGCCGCGCGCCGGCCGCGACGGCGGGCGAGGTCGGCGATCAGGGTCAATTCTGGCTCGGACTCGATGTTGATCTGGTCGACACCGGCGTCAAGGGCGAAGGCCAATTCGGCGGCCGTCTTGCCGACGCCGGAATAGACGACCCGCTCGGCAGGGATGCCCGCGGCCAGGGCCCGGCGGATCTCCCCCTCCGAGACGGTGTCCGCCCCGGCCCCCAGCCGCCCAAGGGTGGCCAGAACCGACAGGTTCGAGTTCGCTTTCACCGCATAGGCGATGCGCGGCGATCCGAGCCGGGGGAAGGCGTCCAGCGCCTCGCGGAACACCCGGTAGTGCCGCTCCAGGGTCGCCGAGGAGTAGACGTAGAATGGCGTTCCCACCGCCGCCGCGAGGGCGGTGAGCCGCACGTCCTCGCACCAGAGCTCGCCGCTCCGCAGGTCGAAATGGTTCATTGCGGGTGGTTGTAGGGGTCGGGCAGGACCCCCCGGGGCGCGGGCCCGTTCGGCGCCGGGTGGGAGCCGGGGGCCGGCTGTTCGCGCAGAGTGGCGGGCGCGCTGTCGGCCGCGTTCAGTCCTGGTGTGTCGGGAGCCAGGGGTTCGGGCTCGCCATCATCCTTCTGGGCCCTCGCGGCGGCGGCGACGGCCGCCTTGTGGGCCTGATACTCGGCCTTGGCCTTCTCGCCGTAGAGCGGCGCAGGCTGATCGAGCGCGCCCACCCGGCCGCAGCCGGCGAGCAGGGCGGTCGCGGCCGCCAGCAACAGCCATGGGAATCGGGTCATGCGAGGGAGTCCTTCCAACGGGCGATCTGGGCGCGAACCTGCGACGGAGCCGTGCCCCCGTAGCTTGTCCGGCTGGCCACCGAGGCTGCCGGGGTGAGCACGTCGTAGACGTCGGCGGCGATGCCCGCTTCGAGCGCCTGCAGTTCGACCAGGGACAGGGCGGAGAGGTCGCAGCCGAGCGCTTCGGCGCGGGCCACGGCCCGGCCTGTGACATGGTGGGCCTGGCGGAACGGCAGGCCCAGGCGGCGCACCAGCCAGTCCGCCAGGTCGGTCGCTGTCGAGAAGCCCGACCCGGCGGCGGCGGCCATGGCGGCGCGGTTGGGGGTCAAGTCGTCGATCATGCCGGTCATCGCCGCCACAGACAGCTCCAGAGCGTCGAAGGCCTCGAACGTCGGCGCCTTGTCCTCCTGCATGTCCTTGCCATAGGCGAGAGGCAGTCCCTTCATCACCACGGTGAGGTTGACCAGGGAGCCGAGAATGCGCCCCACCTTGGCGCGGATCAGTTCGGCCGCGTCGGGGTTGCGCTTCTGCGGCATGATCGACGAACCGGTGGTGAAGGCGTCCGACAGGCTGATGAAGCCGAAACCCGGCGTCATCCAGATGACGATCTCTTCGGCCAGGCGCGAGAGGTGGGTGGCGCAGATTGCGCCGGCCGACAGGGCCTCAAGGGCGAAGTCGCGGGAGGAGACGCTGTCGAGGGAGTTCGCCGTCGGCCGGTCGAAGCCCAGCGCGCGCGCCGTGGCGGCGCGGTCGATGGGAAAAGAGGTGCCGGCCAGGGCCGCCGCGCCCAGCGGGCACTCGTTCATCCGCGCACGGGCGTCATCGAACCGGGCGGCATCGCGACCGAACATTTCGACATAGGCCATCAGGTGGTGGCCAAAAGTGACCGGCTGGGCCGGCTGGAGATGCGTGAAGCCCGGCATGAGCACGTCGGCCGTCTCCTCGGCGCGGCGCAGCAGGCTGCGCTGCAGATCACGGAGTTGGCTGGCGGCGCGGCCGCAGGCCTCTCGCACCCACAGGCGGAAGTCCAGAGCCACCTGGTCGTTTCGGGAGCGGGCGGTGTGCAGCCGGCCGGCAGCGGCCCCGATGAGTTCGGTGAGCCGGGCCTCCACGTTCATGTGGATGTCTTCCAGGTCCTCGCGGAAGGTGAAGGTTCCCGCGGTGATCTCGGTCTCGATCAGCCCCAGGCCGGCCTGGATCGCCTGCTCGTCGACGTCGCCAATGACCCCCGTCGCCGCCAGCATGGCGGCATGCGCGCGCGACCCGGCCAGGTCCTCGCCGGCCAGGCGCCGGTCGACGTCGATCGAGGCGTTGATCCGGCGCATCAGATCGGCGGGCTTGGCGGAAAAGCGACCGCCCCATAGAGAGTGGCCTGCCTTCCCGGAGTCGTCGGTCATATGAAGCCAATCCTTGCGTCCAAGCGCCCGATGCGCCCTCTCGCCCTCGCGGGGGTGGCGGCGGTTCTATACGCGCTTGCCGGCTGTTCCAACACGCCGGGCGATCTGAAGCCTCTGGCCAGAGGCGCCATGGCCAAGCTGGCGGTGACCGCCTCGCCCGCGCCGGCCCCGGATACGGTGTTCCACGATGCGGCCGGAAAGTCCCACACCCTGGCCGAGTTCAGGGGAAAGGTCGCCATCGTCAATGTCTGGGCGTTCTGGTGCGCGCCCTGCAAGGAGGAGATCCCCAGCCTGGCCCGGCTGCAGACCGCCTACACCGGCAAGGGTCTGGCCGTGGTCGCCGTCAGCGTGGGCAAGGCCGAGGACGAGACCGCCGGCCGCGCGTTCATCGAGCGCAATCCGCCGCTGACCTTCTACACCGAGCCGACCTACGCCATGACCTACGCCTTCAAGCCGGCGGTTGACGGCATGCCCACCACCATCATCTACGATCGCAAGGGCGTGGAACGGGCCCGACTGGCGGGCGGCGCCGACTGGTCCGGCGCCGACGCGCGCGCGGTGATCGATTCCCTGCTGGCCGAGAAATGAGCCCGACGTCGGACCCGATCGTCGTCCTTGAGACCGTGGCCGCCCGGGCATGGCCGGCGGCGGAGACGGCGCGCCTCGGCGGCTGGCGACTGTTCGCCTCATCAGGCTTCTCGGGGCGGATCAACGCCTGTTGGCCTCTTGAGGACCCCGGCCTCGAGGTCCAGGCGGCGATCGCCTGGGTGGAAGCCTGGTACGCCGAACGTCGTCTGCCGCCCCTGTTCAAGGTGGTGGACAGCGCCTGCGCCCCGCTCGACCTGACGATGCGTCTGGCGGCGCGTGGATACCGCCCACGCACCGCGACGATCATGATGACCGGTGATGTCGCCTATCGCGAGGATGGGGGTGTCGCCGTCGTGGATGTGGTGGACGACGCCTTCGCCGCGGTCTTCGCCGCCACGGCGCATGATCCGGCCGACGCCCGCGAGCGTCTGGAGACGCTGGCCCGGATTCCGTGGCCCCGCGCCTTCGCCCGGGCGGAGGCGGACGGCGGACCGGCGGCCATCGGGGCTGGCGCCACCGAGGGCGAGTGGACGGGGGTGTTCGCCATGCGAACAGATCCCCGATTCCGTCGCCGGGGCCTGGCGAGGCGGGTGCTGGACACCCTCCTCGCCCGCGCCGCCGCTGCCGGGGCGAAACGGGCCTGGCTGCAGGTGGAAGCCGACAACACCGCCGCCATCGCTCTCTACGAGGCGGCCGGATTCAGCGAGGCCTATCGCTATGGCTACTGGTTCAGGCCCGAGCGAGCCTGAGGCGCGTCAGGGCGCCTTGTGGATGGAGTCCACCCAGGCGACCGCGGTGGGGGTTTCCACGGGCGCGATCTCGAGATTGACCACCACCGCCTCGCCGCCGCTGCGCACCAGGACACACTCCAGGGTCTCATCGTCCGAGGCGTTGATCTCCTGGTGGGGCACGAAGGGCGGCACATAGATGAAATCGCCGGGCCCGGCCTCGGCGATAAATTCCAGGCTCTCGCCCCAGCGCATCCTGGCCTTGCCCCGGATCACATAGATCACGCTCTCGAGGTCGCCGTGGTGATGGGCGCCTGTCTTGGCGCCGGCGTGGATGTGGACTGTCCCCGCCCAGAGCTTCTCCGCGCCCACCCGGGCGAAGTTGATCGCCGCAGCCCGGTTCATGCCTGGAGTCTGGGCGGTGTTCGTGTCGAGTTGGTCGCCGGGAATCACCCGCACGCCGCTGTGTCGCCAGCCGTCTGATGTCGTGGTCATCGGGTGAAGATAGCGTGCGGGTGGGGCAGTTCAAGCGGGTCAGAAGCCCAGTTCCGCCCGCAGCGCCGCGGCGGTCACCCCGCGCCGACGGATGTCGTCCAGGGTTTCGGCCGAGTCGCGCTTGGCGAAGCGCTTGCCGTCGGCGCGCAGCAAAAGGGGATGGTGGCCATACACCGGCGTCGGCAGGTTGAGCACGGCCTGGAGCAACCTTTGGGTATGTGTCGCGGCGAACAGGTCCTGGCCGCGGATGACATGGGTGACGCCCTGGGCGGCGTCATCGACCACCACGGCCAGATGATAGCTGACACCCAGGTCCTTGCGGGCCAGGATCACGTCGCCGCCGAGCGAAGGGCGAAAGGTTTGAAGGCCCCACTCACCATCGGGGCCCGAGCCGGTTTCCAGGAAGGCGAGGCCCTCGAAGCCGCCGAGGGCCAGGCCTGCGTCCTGAACCGACAGGCGCCAGGCGAAGGGTCGTCCCTCCGCCAGACCTAACGCTTCCTCTTCGGGGCTTGGGCGACTTGGCAGGACGGGCGCCGCGCCGTGCGGAGCGCGGCCGATGTCCTCGAGAATTTCCCGCCGTGTGCGGAAACAGCGGTAGAGCACTCCGCGGCGCCGCAGGCGGTCCAGGGCCAGGGCGTAGTCGTCCAGATGCTCCGACTGTCGGCGGACGGGCGTCTCCCAGTCGAGGCCGAGCCAGGCCAGATCCTCGAGCATCGCCGTCTCGAACGCCGGGCGACACCGTTGTGCGTCGATGTCCTCGATCCGCAGCAGAAATCGTCCGCCAGCGCGACGGGCCGCCTGCCAGGCCGTCAGTGCCGAAAGGGCGTGGCCGCGGTGCAGACGGCCCGTTGGCGAGGGCGCGAAGCGGGTGACGAAGAGAGCCGGGAGCATGCCGGCGCGACAGCGCGGGCTCTAGTCCAGGGCGTGCCTGGGACGGCGGGTGAAGATGCCCACATGCCGGAGCACGGCGCGGACGAACGGCTCCTCGCCGCCCATGGCCGCCTTCAGGGGCTCGAACTCCTTGAAGCCCGCCATTTCGGCGACCCCGTGGGCGGTGCACCAGGCGGCGATCTGGCCGAGCTGCATCTCTCGCTCATCGGCGGGATCCGCGCCACCCTCGATCAACGCCTCCTCGACGTGCCGCCAGCCGCTGTCGGCGTCCTTGGCGTGCTCGGGCATCATCGCGTGATCGCACGCCGCACGGTACATCAGCCGGTACAGCGCCGGGTTCCGCCGGGCGAAGGCGACATAGGCGACGCCGATCTCGGTCATCGCCGCCTTAGCGTTGGCGGACGCCGCGCGGCCCGCGGCGATCGCGGCGCCCAGTTCCCGCCAGCCTTCCTCGGCCACCGCGTCGAGCAGATCGCTCTTGTCCTTGAAGTGGTGGTAGGGGGCCGCGGGACTGACCCCGGCCTCACGGGCGACGGCGCGCAGTGACATGGCGTCCGGCCCGTCGGCTTCCAGGATTCGCCGGCCCGCCGCGACCAGAGCGCGTGAGAGATCCCCATGATGGTATGGCCTTGCGCAGGAAGCCGACGCCGACGCCTTGCGGCCGGTGGCTGGGTGCGGGGCGCTTCCAGTTTCGCTCATGGCGATATCCCTAAAACTATATCCTAACGACGTAAAGATCATCTTGACGCCGTTCAGATAGACGCTATCTAAGCACTGTCCAGATCGGACGGCCTAGCGCGTGTCGCAGGTTCAACCCAAAAAAGGTCTCTTGTCATGTCCCAAGCCAAGTTTTCCGCGTTCGAACGTATCTTCGACCGGGCGATCGCCCTGGTCATCCTCTCGCTGGGCGCGGTTGTCACCGGCGCCTTCGCCGTCGTCGGCGGCTGATCCGTAGTCGAACGGCCATGGGCCGGATCGACGCCGGTCGAGGTGGGGCTCATCATCTCCCCCCTCGGCCGGTCGCGGCCGAAAGCGGGTCCGGACCGCGCGCGGAGGAATTTTTTCCCGCCCACTTGCCCAAAGACGCGCCGTAAGTTGCGCCGGGCGCCTCACCGTCTTGGAGATGTCACCTAAGGCCCCTTATGGTCAGTCGTCGTTTCTGAAGGAACGACCGATTCGCTGAACCGTCTGAAAAGGAGGCTTCGTCTTCAGTTCAGGTTTACCGAAATTCCGGATTCCTGCGCCCGTCTCCGCCGCGTCCCGCGGAGGTCGCCATGCAGGTGCTTAGCCGCCCCCCCTCAGGCGCGCCGGCGCTGGTGCTGAACGCCGACTACCGGCCGCTGTCCTATTATCCGCTGTCCCTGTGGTCCTGGCAGGAGACGATCAAGGCCGTGTTCCTCGGCCGTGTAGACGTCGTGTCAACCTACGACACCCTGATCCATTCGCCGACCTTCGAGATGCGCCTGCCCAGCGTGGTGTCGCTGAAGAACTATGTGGCCCAGGACCGGCCGCCCGCCTTCACCCGCTTCAACCTGTTTCTGCGCGACGGCTTCGCCTGCCAATACTGCGGCCGCGGGGAGGAGCTGACTTTCGACCATGTCATTCCCCGTTCGCGCGGCGGCCGCACGACCTGGGAGAACATCGTCACCGCCTGCGCGCCTTGCAACCTGGCCAAGGGGGGGCGGACCCCTCGCGAGGCGGGGGTGACCCCGCACCGCGCCCCGCACAGGCCGACGATGTACGAACTGCAGGACCACGGCCGCCGTTTTCCGCCAAACCATCTGCACGAGAGTTGGCTGGACTACCTGTACTGGGACATCGAGCTGGAGGCGTAGGGCAAACGCCGACCAGCTGAATCATCTGGTCAGAGATAATCTTCTCTGGAATCAAAAATCTAGAGCCCGTGCGCTCTCAGCCGAACACCGCCGCGTGACGGGCGCACATCTGCGGCCACAGACGCGCGGCTTCCGGCTCCACAAGGCCGAACACGTCCTCGAGCACCGCGACCAGTTCGTCGGCCGAGGCCAGGACTGTCTCCGTCACGCCGGTCGGGCCGACTCGCCTGAGCACCCGGCCGACCAGGTCAACGTGGCCATCGGGGGTAAAACGCTGGCAGATCAGGGTCTGCACGAACATCGACGCCGGGTCGGACTGCAGCCAGGCGCAGCGGGCCGCCAGGACATCCTCGCCGGACACCTGCGGATGGACGTCGAAGTTGGGCGGCCGACAAAGTGCGTGGTTATGGATTCGCCACCAGCCGCCCTCCAGGCTCTCCAGCCTGAACTCCAGCCCCCGGACGGTGAGCGGACCCTCCATGAGTTCGAAGGGCGTGAACGGTCCGTCGCCCAGGCCGACATCGGCGAGGACAGGACCCCCGGGAAGGTCGACCCGCAGCACCAGATGGTTGCCGATATTGGCGTCGCCAGCCGCGGACCGCATCACTGCTCCGGTGAGGCGGGTGACCTTGAAGCCGATCTCGCCGAGCGCCCAGCCCATCAGGCCGTTCATTTCATAGCACCAGCCGCCGCGTCGCCGGGTGACCAGCTTGGCGAAGGCCGCCTCGGGATCGATGGTCAGTGGGCGGCCCAACTGAACATCGAGATTCTCGTAGGGAATGGACAGGTGGTGTCGCGTCTGGACCGTCTCGAGCGTAGAGCGGTCCGGTGCCACCGGGCCCTCGAAACCGATACGATCCAGATAGTCCGAAAGCTTCATCACACCCTCCCCGGCGCCGCCGGGAATCCTGCCACGGCGGCACGCCATCGCAAACTTCGAACACTGGCCGGGAAAAAAGGCGCGCCGTGACCGGCGCGCCCTGAAGTTGGCCGAAAGCCGGCCGACCGGGGGGGGCGACGGCTGAGCGGCGGAGCGAGAAAACAGAAGGGCGATTCAGAGCGGCGTCATCCTCCCAGAGCCCGGGCCAGGGCCACGGCCGCCCTAGCGGTTTCCGCATCGGCCTGGGCGGCGCCATCCTGGGTGGCCATCAGTTGGCGGTCGGCGTCGATGACCTCCAGCAGGCTGACGGTTCCGGCCTCATAGGCGTCGCCTGTGGCCTGACGGGTCCGTTGCAGAGCCGCCTCGGTGCGACGCAGCATGATCGCGCGACCGGCCTGCTGGAGGCGGGCGGTGAGGGCGTTTTCCACATCCTCGCAGGCGCGTAGCACCCCCTGTCGGTAGGCGGCCAGAGCGGCGGCTTCGGCGCCCCTGGCGTTGGCCACCTCGGCGTCGACGCGGCCGAAGTCGAAAAGCCGCCATTTGATCCCGAGCGCGCCCTGGGCCTCGGCGGCGGGGCTGGTGATCAGTGTGGCCGCCGAGGTCGATTCCCAGCCCAGCAGGCTCTGCAGGGAGACTTTCGGGTAGTAGCCGCTGATCGCCGAACCGATCCTGGCGTCGGCGGCGGCCAGCCGCCGCTCGGCCGCCGCCAGGTCCGGCCGCGTGCGCAGCAGGGCGCCCGGCGGACCGGGCTCCAGATCGGGTGCGAGGGGGATCGGGCCTGGTGCGGCGAGGGCGGAACGACCGGCCTCGGGCGAGACGCCGGTCAGCACGGCCAGGCGGTTGAGTTGCGCCTCAAGTCCGACGGCGAGCAGCGGCTCGACGGCCTGGGCCTGACCGAGCGACGCCTCGGCAATGTCCACCTCGCGGCGCGCCGCCTGGCCCTCCTGGAAGCGAAGGCGGACCAGGTCGAGCAGGCGCCGATCGGCGTCGATCTGGCTGCGGGCCAGGATCAGGCGGGTCTGAAAGGCGCGCAGCTGGATGTAGGCGTCGGCCACATCGGCGGTCAGCATCAGTCGCGCCCCGGCCAGATCGGCTCCGGCGGCGGCCAGATCGGCGCGCGCGGCCTGGGCGTCGCGCCGCAGGCCGCCGAAAATGTCCAACTCCCAGGACGCCCCGGCGGTGAGGTCGTAGAGCGAGCCGGTGCGGCTGTAGCCCGGCGCATGCGCCAGATAGGCGTTCGTTCCGGCGACAGACGAATAGGCCCGGGCCGCCTGGCCATCGGCCTGAGCGGCCGGGAGCAGTGCGGCGCTGGCCGCCTTTGCCGCGGCGCGGGCCTGGCCGACGCGGGCCGCCGCGGCGGCGAGGTCGAGATTCTGGGCCAGAGCCCGACTTTCGAGGTCGTCGAGCCCCGGATCATGGAATGTGCGCCACCAGTCCGGCGGACGCAGCGCGCCGGCCGCAGCTGTCGGGGGCGCGGCCCGAAAGGCCGGGGCGGTGGCTATGTCCGGGACGCGGTAGATCGGACCCACCATACAGCCGGCGAGCGTGAAGGCGAGCGCCGCCGCTGTGGCCTGGCCTGCGAGCCGGCTCACGCCATGCTCTCCACTCCAACCGCGCCGGTGACCGTGGTCTGGCCGCGGCCCCGGCCGGAGACCAGCCAGTACATCACCGGTGTGGCGATCCGCGACAGCAGGGTGGAGGAGACCAGACCGCCGATGATGGCGATGGCGAGCGGCGAATAGAGCCCGGACCGTTCCAGGGCCAGGGGCGTCAGGCCGCCGATGGCGGTGACCGAGGTGAGCAGCACCGGCAGGAAGCGGATCTCCCCGGCCCTCTCGATGGACTCCCTCAGCGGCGAGCCGCTCCGGCGCATCTGTTCGGTGAAGTCGACCAGCAGGATGGAGTTCTTGATCTCGATGCCGATGAGGGCGACGATGCCGATGCTGGCGGTGAAGGACAGGGAGTTGCCGGTCAGCCACAGGGCGGTCACCGCCCCGAACACGCCCAGCGGTATGATCCCGGCCACAACCAGCGCTGTGCGGAAGCGGCCGAACTCCAGCACCAGCACCGCCATGATGCCCAGCACGGCGACCAGGATCGCCGCGCCCAGGCCGGCGAAGCTGGACGCCTGGGCCTCCGCCTCGCCGCCTATGGCCATGCGATAGCCGGGCGGCAGGACCAGATCCCGGTTCAGCCGGTCGAGAGCCGCCGCGGTGACCTTGGAGGTCAGGAAGCCCGTCTGGACATAGGCGGTCACCGTGACCGTTCGGACGCGGTTGTAGCGGTCGATTCGCGCGGGACTCGACTGCAGCACAGGCCGGGAGATGGCGGAAAGCGGCGTCGCCTGTCCCTGGTTCGTCGGCACATAGACCTCGCCGAGGGCCTTCAGATTGTTGCGGGCGCCGGACGGCCCCTCGCTCAGGGGCAGGCGCACCTTCACGGCATAGTCGTCGCCGTCGTCATCGCGGTAGCGCGCGGCTTCCTCGCCTGAGAGCGCCAGGCGCGCAAGCCGTCGGGCGGCGCCGGCGCTGACGCCGAGTGTGGCGGCCTTGGCCTCGTCGATTCCGAGATTGAGGTCTGTGCGGTCCAGCCGCAGGGGGTTGAAGATATCGCGGGTTCCCGGCGTGTCCTTCAGCGCCGTCTCGGCCTGGGCGGCAAGGGCCCGCAGCACCGGCAAGCTGTCTCCGGAAAGGCGGATGGCCACCGGCGCCTCGATCGGCGGGCCGTTGACGAAGGTCTCCACCGTGAACTTCATTCCGGGGTAGCGGGCTAACTCCGTGCGCAGGCGATCGAGCACCGCCTCGCTTCGGTCCGGCTCCCAGGCCTTCAGGGCCGCGAACACCTCGGCATAGGCGGGATTGGTCTCGCGCTGGCTGAGATTGTAGAAGATCTGCGGATTGCCGCGGCCGAGATTGGCTGCATACCAGTCGATCTCGCGGGTCGCCGCCAGACGGCCTTCGACAAAGGCCAGGGCGCGGGCGGTCTCGGACTGGGCGGACCCGTCCGGCGCTTCGATCCTGACCAGGAATTCCGGGGTCTCGGCGGCCGGGAACAGGCTGGAGCCTATGACACCCACCATGGGAACGGTCAGCAGGCAGAGGCCCATGATCAGGCCCAGCGCCGCCCAGGGTCGGGCCAGGGCCCGGCGCAGCAACGGGCTGTACAGGCGGTGGATCCCGCCGTTGACGGCGCGCAACAGGGCGTTGCCGCCCGGCGGTTCGTGGCGTGGCAGCAGCCGGCTGGCCAGGAAGGGAATGATGGTCAGGGCCACCACGAAGGAGGCGCCCACTGTGCACAGCACGCTCACCGGCAGCGACTTGATGTAGGCCCCGGAGCCCTCGGGCAGCGCCAGAAGCGGCACGAAGGCCAGCATCAGGCATCCCGTGCAGCCGATCACCGCCAGGGCGATCTGCGCTGTGCCCTTCACGGCCGCCGTCGTCCGGTCCTCGCCCTCCCGCAGGCGCCGGGCGATGTTCTCGGTGACAACGATGGAATCATCCACCAGCAGCCCCAGCGCCAGGACGAAACCGGCGATGGAAAGCTGGTTGAGGCTGAAGCCGAAGGTCTGCAGAGCCGTCAGCCCCACCAGCAGCGAAAGCGGAATGGAGATCATCACCACCGCGCCCGCCCGCGGGCCCAGCGGCAGCAAGGTCAGAAGCACCAGGCCCAGGGCTATGGCGAAGTCGCGATAGAGGGCGCCCAGCCACCGATCGACGTTGCGGGACTGGAAGAAGCCACGTTCGAGCTTAACGCCCGCCGGCAAGGTCTTCTCATAGTCGTCCAGCACCTGCTTCACCGAGGCGGTGATCTGGGTGACGTCGGCGCTGTCCTTCTGGGTGGCGGTGACGAACAGGGCCCGGCGGCCGTTGAACCAGGTCAGGTGCGGCGGCTCGTCCTCGGCCCAACCCACCTGGGCTACGTCACGCACGCGCACCGCGACGCCGTTCACGCTGGCGACGGCGACGTCGCCGACGGCCTCGACGGACTTGAACGCCCCGCCGGACTTCACGTCGAAGCGTCGATCGCCGGCGTGTATCGCGCCGATCGGCGCCTCGACGCCGGCTGCGCGCAAGGCGTCGGCCACAGCCCCGGCCGGCAGGCGAAGCTGGGCGAGCTTGGCGAGATCGATGGCCACGCGCACCTCCGACGGCGGGGCCCCCCAGTATTTCGCCTCGCGAACGCCCGTCACTCGGTTGAGCCGGTCGCGGAGTCGGTGGGCGACCTTCTCAAGTCGCCGCATGGGCAGGGTTTCTGAGACCACGGCGGCCTGGAACACGGCCACCTCAGTGGTCCTGGCCCGCTGGATCTCCAGTCGCGCCAGGCCTTGGGGCAGGGCGCCGCGCAGGGCGTTCACCTCGCGCACCACCTGATCGTACTTGCGCTCCGGATCGACGTTCCAGGTGAATTCCACCCGCAGTACGGTGACGCCGTCGCCGTTGAACGACGAGACCGCCTTGACGTCGTCCAGGCCGTCGAGGGCGTCCTCGATGGGCTTGGCCACCAGCTGTTCCATCTCCGCTGGCGTGGCGCCGGGAAGGACCGCGCGGACGATGACAATCGGGATGGGAAAGTGCGGGTCCTCGGACCGCGGGATGGTCATCAGGGCGTTGAGCCCGAGCAGGCCCAGCAGGGCGAAGGCCACCAGGGTGAACTGCCACCGGCGAACAAAGAAGGCGGCGGGGTTGAGGGTCATCTGCGGCTTGCGGCCCCGTCGCCGGGCAGACGAGTCGGATCGACGACGCTGACCCGCTCGCCGTCGCTGACATAGCCAGCGCCGGCGGTGATCAGCCGCGCGCCTGGCGGCAGGCCGCCGACGAGGGCGTCATCACCGTCGAAGCCGCCGAAGCGGACCGGCGTTCGCCGCGCCAGGCCTGTCGACGGATCGAAGCGCATCACGAAGGCCCGCTCGCCCGTCGCCTCAAGAATCGTTTCGGCCGGCACGCGGGAGAGCCCTGCGGCGGCCCCGCCGGCCTCGGGCAGGGCGTCGATCTCGGCCCGGGCGATGAGGCCGCTGCGCAGGCCGAGGCGGGTGGGCAGGGTGATTTCGATCTCCACAGCGCCGTTCTGCGGACCGGCCTGCTGGCCAATGCGGGTGACCGTTCCGGTCAGCACCTCGCCGGGGAGACTGTCCAGGCGAACCCGCGCGCCGCCGCCAATTCGCACCCGGCCGATGTCGCGGTCGGAAATCGGCGCGCGCAGCACCAGCGGGCTGTCGTCGTCAGCCAGGATCACCACCGTTTGGCCCGGCTGCACCACCTCCCCGGCCTGGGCCTGACGGACGAGAACCACGCCGTTCGCCGGCGCGGCGAGGGCGGCCCAGCGGCGATCGAAGGCGGCGGCGTCATAGGCGGCCTGGGCGTCTGCGACCTGGGTGTTCTGCGCCTCTGCCTGCTGGCGGCTGATGGCGCCGCGCTCCACCAGTCTCGAAAACCGCTCCGCGTCACGTCTGGCCCGGTCGAGATCGGCGGCGGCCTGGCGCAGGCGCGCATCCACCGCGGCGGGGTCCAGGGTCGCCAGGACCTGGCCGCGCCGAACGGTGTCGCCTTCGTCGACGCCGAGGCGGGTGATTACCCCGGGTATCCGGAATGACAGCGCCATTTCGCGCCGCCGCCGCAGGGCGCCCGTGGCCGTAACGGCTCCCTCGCCGTGCGGCGGGGACGCCTCGACCACCTGCACCGCCGGTGGCGGCGGCGGGCCCCTGGGCGCCGGGGCAGAGGCTCCGCATGCGGCCAGACCGAGGGCCTGAGCGAGGATCAGACCCGCCGGGATGGGGACGCGAGACCGGACCAAGGGTCCACCTCAGGAATTGCCTATCAGTGATTGACTATCAACGATAGGTTTCGATGTCTTGTCAAGACGCAACCGCTGTGACGATCTATGGACATGGATACTGCTCGCCTGATCACCGGCACGGGACGCAAGCCCAAGGGCATGGGCCCTGAACGGCGTGAGGAAATCCTGGCCCATGCGCTGCGGCTGTTCAGCGAGCACGGCGTGCACACGGTCTCGACGCGCCAGATCGCCGGCGCGGTCGGCATCTCCCAGCCGAGCCTCTACGCCTATTTTCCCACCAAACAGGCCCTGGTGGAGGAGGTGTGCAAGCGGGCGTTCGGCGCGCTCACCGAGCGCATGCGGGCGGTGATCGGCCAGGCGTCAGGGCGCGACCTCATGGCCACCATGGGGCGGGCCTATGTGGACTTCGGCCTCAGTCAGCCCGACGCCTACCGGGTGGCGTTCATGATCGAGGTGGCTCGTCCCGACGGCGGCCTTGCCCAGGATCCGGCGCTCATGGCCGGCATAGAGGCCTATCTGCTTCACCGCGAGGCGGTGGTGAAGGTGATGGGCGGCGGGCTGAGCGAGGAGGCGATCGATCTGCTGGCCCAGAGCCAGTGGGCGTCGCTGCATGGCCTGGTGTCGCTGCTCATCGCCCGGCCGACGTTTCCCTGGGTCGATCGCGAGCGCCTGATCGAAGCCCATATCGACAGCCTCCTGCCACCCCCGACGGCGAAACCGTCGCGGGTCTCCGGGACCTAGAAGGGCACATCGCTTTTCACCGGCGTGCCCGGCGGGGCTTCGTCGGCCGCGCCCTTCACGGCGCCGGGCGGCTTCTCGGTCGGCGAGGCGAGCACATCATCGATGTTCCCGCCCGACTTGGACGGCTTGGCCTGGATGGCCTGGGCCGCGGCGGTCTGGGCCGCGAGGGCCTCGGCCTTGGCGGCGTCGTCTTCGGCGTCGGCGGCGTCGTTGCCCGCGGCGTCCGGGGCGGCCGGCGGCGGCGCGAGGTCCACCACCGGGCGGGCCGTGAGGGCGTCATCCTTGCCGGCGACGCCCGCGCCCGCCTCGATCCCGGGCGCGGCGCTGCGGTGAAAGGCGGCGCTGACGCCGAGCACGAGGCCCAAAACGGCGAACAGCGCCACCGCCGTTCCCGCGCCATAGGCGAGGGAGCGCGAGGGCAGGCTGATCGGGCCGTTCTCGGTCCAGGCGCTGGCCATGGGTGTCTCCGCAGTCGCTGACGTCGCGGAGACAAGACTACGACGCCGGACGCGGCCATGGCTAGCGCCGCCCGTCCGATCCGCTAGGCTGGCGCTCTTCGCGCTCATCGACGCGTCCGCAGGAAACGCCATGACCCAGACCAGCCGCCAGATCGTCCTGGCCGAAATCCCGCAAGGCAAGCTGTCGCCCGACCATTTCAGGGTGACGGAGTCCGAACGCTCTGCGCCTGGCGATGGTGAGGTTCTACTGAAGGTGCTCCTCGTCTCGCTGGACGCGGCCAACCGCGCCTGGATGCAGGGCGCGACCTATCGCTCGGCGCTGTCTTCCGGGGACGTCATGGCCGGCGGGGCCCTCGCCGAGGTGATCGAATCGCGCACCGAGGGGCTGAAGCCCGGCGACCTGGTGTTCGCCGACACGGGCTGGCAGACCTACGCCGTGGTCCGGGGCGCGCGCTTGAGACCGCTGCCGCGCCTCGAGCCTCTGACCCACCTGCTCAGTGTCTATGGCGTGGCCGGACTGACCGCCTATTTCGGTCTGCTGGAATGTGGTCGGCCCGCAGCGGGCGAGACGGTTGTGGTCTCGGCCGCGGCGGGTTCCGTGGGCTCGATCGTCGGACAGATCGCCCGATTGAAGGGCTGCCGCACCGTCGGCGTCGCCGGCGGCGCCGCCAAATGCGCCCTGCTGACAACCGAACTCGGCTTTGACGCCGCCGTCGACTACAAGGCCGGCGACACCCGCAGGGCCCTGCGGGCGGCCTGCCCGGACGGGATCGATGTCTATTTCGACAATGTCGGCGGCGATATCTTCGAGGCCTGCCTTTTCAACATGAACAACCACGGCCGAATCGCCTGTTGCGGGGCGGTCTCGCAGTATGATGGCGCGGCGCCCCGGTCCGGTCCGCGCGGCGTGCCCGGGCTGATCGTGACCAAAAGGCTTAATCTGCGCGGCTTCATCGTCTCGGACTTCGACGAGCAGAGGGACGCCGCGTTGGCCCAGCTGCAGTCGTGGGTGGACAGCGGCGAGCTCAAGGTGCGCGAGGATGTCCTGGAGGGGCTGGACTGCCTGCCGGCCGCGCTGGTGGGGCTGCTGGCCGGCGAGAACGTCGGCAAGCGCATGGTCAGGGTGGCCTGACGGTTCGCCCCCTGACGCGGCGACATTGACAGGGCTGGCGGGGGCGGCCATCGCGGTGAGGACGGGCGCCGGCCACCAGGGTTGAGCGGCCCGAACAGAGTGCGGACCAGTTCCGTCCCGGGTGACCAGGCTCCAGGAGGCCGGAATCGAGACCTCAGACCCTGATGGCCACTGGTATGATGCGTTCGGGCTGCGGTTCCGCACGGCCATGGCCCTGCCGGAACTGACGCCGGACGACGCCGACGGTCGACCGCCTGACGTGATCATCGCCTGGGGAGGCATTCCGGCGCGCCTGCCGCAGGCCCGTGACGTAGCGCCATCCATGCAGGTGGCGGGGGATGACTTCCTGCTGGATGCCCCGGCGGGCCGCTACCGGGTCAGAGGCGGCGCGGCGATCACAATCGATCCGCGTCCGGGCGCTTCCGACCGGGATATTCGCCTCTATCTGTTGGGCACGGTCATGGGCGCACTTTGCCATCAGCGCGCCGTTCTGCCGCTGCACGCGACGGCGATCGACACCGCCGCCGGCGCCGTGGCCTTCGCCGGGCCCTCGGGCGCCGGCAAGTCCACCCTGGCCGCCCAGTTCCAGCAGCGGGGCGGTCTGGTGCTTGCCGACGACCTGTGCGCCGTCCAGGCCGACAGCGAATCGCCGCCAACGGTTCTGCCGGGACTGGCGCGGATCAAACTATGGCGCGATTCCCTGACCCAGATCGGCCAGCCGGCGGACCTTCTGGGGCGAATCGGGGAGGACATCGACAAGTTCAACCTGCCCACCGCCGGCGCGAGAGCGCCCGGTCCGAGGGTGCTGGATCGGCTGTATATCCTGCGGCCGGACGCCTCGGGCGAGGTGGTTGTCCGTCGTCTCGGCGGTCCGGAGGCCGTGAGCGCTCTGGTCGCCAACATCTATCGCTGGCCGCTGGCGGCTGCCATGGGCCGCGGCGCGCTGCGATTTGGCCAGGCCGTGGCGCTTGCCGGGCGACGCCCGGTTTTCGAGCTTGCCTACACCCATGATGCTGCGACGCCGTTCAAACTTCTCGACGCCGTGGAACGCCACTGGGCCGACCGGCGTTCCTAGGACAGCTCCGCTTGTGTTGAGGCGGAGAATGGGTTCTATTCCATCGTATCGCACTCGCGATATCGTTGGCAGAGTTGCAAGGGTTCGACCGTCGTGAACAGGCCGAAAGACATCGAGACCGCCATGCCGATTTCGCAGCCGCACACGGAGCGACTGGCTTGGCGCAAGCCCGTGCTTCGCCGGATGGATGCGCTCGACGCCCAGGCCAAGACGCGCGCCCGGCAGGACTTCCTGCATCTGTCCTAGGGCGTGACGCCTTTGGACCGAACCGATCCAGAGGCGGTTTCATACCCGCTCGCCACGACTTCAAAACCGGTTTCAGCGTGCGGCAGGCCCCGCCCCAAGGTTCACCATGCGTGAGCCCGACCTGGATGCCGGCCTGAGTCTTGCCGATGAGGTGGAGCGCCATCCGCAGACCCTGAGCGCCGAAGTCGACGGCGAGGTCGTCACCCTCGATATCGCCCGCGGCGCCTGTTTTGCCCTCGATGCGGTTGGCGCCCGGGTCTGGGCCCTCATCGAGACGGCGACGTCGATCACCGAGGTCTGCGAGACGCTTGTGGCCGAATATGACGTCGATCCGGCAACCTGCCGGCAAGACGTGCTTGACCTGATGCGGGACCTGCTGGCGGAGGGGATGATCACGGTCCGGCCCGCCCGTTTGCCGGAAACCTAGAGTGTCCGCCATCGCCGGAGTCTGGCGGCAGGACGGCGACCCTTCAGCCGCCGGCGAGTGCGGCCGCATGCTCGCCGCCCAGGCGATCTACGGCCCACACGGCGAGGCGCGGTGGGCCGAAGGGGGCGTCGCCCTGGGTCGACGGCTGTTCCGCACCCTGCCAGAGGATCGCTACGACCAGGGCGTAGCGCCGGTGGAGGGCGGCGGATGGCTGGTGGCCGACGTGCGGCTGGACAACCGCCCGGCTCTGGCGCGCCGTCTGGGACTGGCCGCCGGAGTGGCGAAGGGTCTCGCCGACGCCTCCCTTCTGGCGGCCGCGTGGACGCGATGGGGCGACCACTGTTTCGACCACCTGGTCGGGGACTATGCTTTCGCCCTGTGGGACGCGCCGCGTCAGCGGCTGGTGCTCGCCCGCGATCCGCTCGGCCACAGGCCGCTGCATCTGCATCGCTCCGCCGGTCTGGTGGCCTTCGCCTCCATGCCGCGCGGGCTGCATGTGCTTGAGGCCGTGCCCCTGGCGCCCGATGAGGCGTCCCTGGCGTCGTTCCTCGCCCTGCGGCCCGAGGAAGGGAGCGCCACCTTCTTTGCCGGCGTCGAGCGGGTCGAGCCGGGTTGTGTGCTTGTTGTCGGCAAGGGTGGCGGTTCGGCGCGCCGCCACTACGCCCCCTCGCCACCGGCGCTGCGGCTGTCGGGACCGGACGAATATGCCGAGGCTCTGCGCGAGCGCCTGGACGAGGCGGTCGAGGCGCAACTGCGCGTCGTCGGCGGACGGGTCGGGGCGCACCTGAGTTCGGGCATGGACAGCGCCGCGGTGACCGCCACGGCGGCAAGGTTGCTTGCCCGGAGCGGTGGGCGGGTGACGGCATTCACCGCTGCTCCGCGGGTCGGCTTCGCCGGCGGAGCGCCGTTCGGCCGGCATGCCGACGAAAGCCGCGGCGCGGCCGCGGTGGCGGCGATGTACGACAACATCGAACATGTGATCGTGCGGGGCGACGGACGCTCGCCTCTGTCTGACCTCGATCGGGACATCGCCCTCTGCGGGCGGCCCATGCTGAATCCCTGTAACCACCTCTGGTACAACGACATCAACCGCGCCGCGCAGCGAAAGGGCCTGGGGGTGATGCTCACCGGCGATTTCGGCAATCTCGGTCTCACCGACGACGGCCTGGACGCGCTGCCGGATCTGGTCGGCCATGGGCGCTGGGCGACCTGGGTCCGTCTGGCGCGGGCGGTCGAACGCGGGGGCGCGCTGCGTTGGCGCGGCGTGTTGGCCGCCAGCTTCGAACCCGCCCTGCCGCCTGCCGTCGGACGGTGGCTCAGACGGCTCGTCCGCTCTCCTGGCGACGACCTGGCACGTCAGAGCGCCCTGACGCCCGACCGTCGGCAGGCCCTGCCCTCGCGCCCGGCCGTGCGGCCGGGCGACCGGCTGGCGCGCCGGCTGGCCGCCTTGACCCGCATGGATCTGGCCCTCTACGCGAAGGGGGCCCTGGCCGGGACCGGCGTCGACGTGCGCGATCCCCTGACCGACCGACGGCTGCTCGAGTTCTGCCTGTCGATTCCGATCGAGCAGCTGGTCGCCGACGGGCGACCCCGCGCCCTCGCGCGGCGCGCGCTGTCCGACCGCCTGCCCGCCCCGGTGCTCGCCCAGGATACGCGGGGGTACCAGGCGGCCGACTGGCACGAGGGCCTCACCGCGGACCAGGCCACAGCGGCCGCCGACGTGGAGCGCCTGGCCGTCCTGCCGGTGGCCGCCGGACTTCTGGACATCGAGCGACTGCGCGGCCTGGTCGCGCGCTGGCCGGTCGAGGGATGGGATAGCGACACCGCGATCGACGCCTACAGGCTCGTCCTGTTGCGTGGCCTGGCGGTGGGCCGGTTCATCACCCAGACGGTGCGCGCCAATGGTTGAGGCCTGGCGACCGGGTCGCGCGCAGGCGCGCAACTGGGCCCTCGCGGCCGAGGCGGCGCTATGGCTGACCCTGGCGGGCCTGGCCCTGCGCACGCTTCCCTTTGCCCGCATCGCCGCTCTCGCCGGGATCTGGCCCCGGCGGGAGCGCGGCCCCTGCATTGATCCGGACGGCCGCGCCGCGCAGCGGATCGGCTGGGCGGTTGAGGCGGCTGCGCGCCGGGCCCCCTGGCCGGCGCTGTGCTTCGAGCAGGGCCTGGCGGCGCACCTGATGCTGCGTAGGCGGGGATGGCAGCCGACGCTCTGCTATGGCGCCCGCAGTGACGGCGCCGCGGGTCCGAGCGCCCACGTCTGGGTGCGGCTCGACGGCCGGGACGTTGTCGGCGGCGAGGAGGCTCACCGCTACGCTCTTCTGGCGACGTTCCCGGAGCCGCGGGCTGGCGCGCCCGTGAGGTCGCACCTAACGACGCACCAGGAAACGTGACGCGGATGGGCCACTGATGAAGATCTTGCTGACCGGCGCCCGAGGCATGGTGGGACGCAACCTTCTGGCCCATCCCGGCGCCCGGGGTCACGAGATCCTGGGCCCCGGCCGGGAGGCGCTCGACCTGCGCGACGGTGCGGCGAGTCTGGCCTACATCGAGGCGGTGCGGCCCGACCTGATCATCCACGCCGCCGGCGTGGTCGGCGGCATCCAGGCCAACATCAACGAGAACGCCCGCTTCCTTGCGGACAATCTGGCCATCGGTCTGAACGTGCTGACCGCCGCCGCCCGGGTCGGGGTTCCCCGGCTAATCAACCTGGGCAGCAGCTGCATGTATCCGCGTGACGTCGATGGTCTTCTCGGCGAGGATCTGTTGCTCACCCGCCCCCTGGAGCCGACGAACGAGGGCTACGCCCTGGCCAAGATCGCGGCCTGGAAACTGGCGCAGTTGATCGATCTTGAGCGGTCCGATCTCTGCTATCGCACGCTCATTCCGCCGAACCTGTACGGCCGCTTCGATCACTATGATCCGGTGCGCTCGCACCTCATGCCGGCCATCATCCGCAAGATCGAGGACGCCAAGGCGCGCGGCGAGGCCAGCATCGAGATCTGGGGGGACGGCGACGCCCGCCGCGAGTTCATGTACGCGGGCGATCTGGCCGACTTCATCTGGCGGTTCCACGACCGCCTTGAAGTGCTGCCCGACACGCTCAATGTCGGCGTGGGCGAGGATGCGACGATCAACGCCTACTATCGGGCGGCTGCGGCGGCCCTTGGCTATGAGGGCGGCTTTCACCACGATCTGTCCCGACCGGTGGGCATGCGCCGCAAGCTGCTGGACGTCGGCCGCCAGCACCGCCTGGGCTGGACCCCGCCGACGGGCCTGGCGGAAGGGCTGATAGCGGCGGCCGCCGACTACCGGACCTTCGCGGCGTCCTGAACGGGTCAGGCCGTCGCCCCGGCGTAGTAGCGGCGCAGCAGGAAGAGCATGGCGCCGGCGCCGATCAGGGCCGGCAGGATCGCCTCGGTCACCGGCCGACCCGCCCACAGCAGCAGGGCCGCAAGCAGACAGGCCCCCGAGCACCCGGCGTCGAATCCGCCCTCGGTGGCCATGGAAAAACGCAGGATGCAGGGCGACGCCTTGGCCTGGGTGTACACCGCCGTCATCAGGGTCGGGGCGTAGACGGCGGCCGCGACGGCGCCGGCGGCGTTGGCGGCCACGGCGAGGGCCGGATCGCCGGCTCCAAGGGCCCGCATCAGAATGGCGACCGTCATCAGGCCGATTGCCAGCCAGACGGCCCGCCGTCCGTGCCCCAGATCGATCCAGCGACCCAGCAACAACCCGCTGGCCGCGCCGACCAGCGCCGCCAGGGCCATGGCGCCGCCATAGGCGGCGAAGCGTTCTCCGACGGAGCGGAACAGGGCGATCTGCCAGACCGGATAGAATCCACCGCCGATCCAGCCGTCGGCGGCGTAGAGCAGCGCCCCGGGCAGGGCGGCTCGAAACGCGCCGGGAGCGGTCGCCGCGACGGCCACGTCCGGCGTCCGCAGGAGCGGCAGGGCGCCAAGAGCCATTACCAGGGCCGAGACCCCGAAAGCCGCTTTCGGTCCGGCGACCGTCAGGGCCCAGCCCATCAGCAGAGGGCCGACGATCCCGGTGAGAGCGGCCATGGCCTCCCGTGCGCCGATCTGGTGACCGCGGTGCTCGTCGTCGCCCAGTGCGGCGAAATAGGCGTGGTAGGCCGTCCAGTAAAAGGTGTCGCCCGCAGCGGCGACGATGGCGAGGCCGGCCAGAGACCAACCCACGCCGTGGATGCGCGCCAGCAGGGGGTACTGCAGGCTGGCCAGCAGGGTTCCGCCGATCACCAGAGCGCGCAACCCCCACCGCCGGGCGAGCACCAGGACGGCGGGGCGGATGAAGAACCGCGTGGCGAAGATGCCGGCGATCACCCCAAGCACCGCCGGGGCGGGCACGCCGGCGGACAGCAGGAACGAGGCGAAGAACGCCTCGCTGGCGCTTAGCGCCAGGGCGTGGATGGCATAGTGGAGATTAAGCCAGTTGACGGTGTCGTTGCGAAAAAAGGCCAAGGGGGCGCCTCAGGACGCGGGCCCAGCATACCTCGGTCAGCTTGAGCTCTGGGCGAAACGCTGGGCGCCGGCGATGGGCGAGACCCAGGCGGCGGCATGGTCGGTGTAGACCTCGATGGCCGGGGTGAGGCCCGCCATGTCGTCCAGGGTGCCGGCCTTCAGCAGGACCAGGCCGGGCATGATCCCGGCGCGGGAGAGAATCGGCGAGCCGCAGGCGCCGCAGAAATGTCGCTCGACCGCCCGGCCGCTGTCACCGCGGTCGACATAGACCCTGGTCTCGCCGGTCTGCTCGTACTGGCTCTCGGGGAGAACGAGATTGGTGGAAAACACGCCGCCGCTCTGCTTCTGACAGTGGGTGCAGTGACAGACCGCCGTGGCCAGCGGATCGCTCTTGATCCGGTACCGGATAGCGCCGCAAAGGCACCCACCAACCCGTTCCGACATGCCCGGCGTCCTTCGCATCATTCTCGCGCGAGGGTCACTATGGCCATGCCGGCGGCTCGCCACAAGGCAGAGGGGAACCCTGACGCCCTTGGCGACTTATGCTGTCGGGTCGGCCCGCGTCGACGCTGCGAGCGATGTCAGGTCCTGCCGGGCCATCGGCCCGAATTGCAGTATCGCCGAACCGAAGACGCGGGTATCTGACAAGGCATGAGGGAGCCGCATCGTGCAAAGATTCATCGCTCGCGAGAATATTGCCCGGTTTGAGGCAAGACTTCTGCACGAAAAGGATCGCGCTATCCGCGGCAGACTTCAGCTTATGCTTGAAGAAGAGTGCGCGAAGCTCCGCACGCTGCAGACCAGAGCAAAATAGGCCAGGCTCTGGCCGCAGCCGCCTTAGTCGGTTCGACCGGACGTTTTCGGATCGAGTTTTTCCGCGGGGGCCAGACGCATGACCTCGGTCTGGTAGCGCTCGTCCTCGCCGGCCGCTAGCAGGGGAAGCGCTTCGGCGCACGCGTCAATCAACTGGCGAACCCAGGGCAGCTCCACTTTGTGGAAATCCGAGAGAACATGGCCCATCACCCGGTCCTTGTGGCCTGGGTGACCTGAGCCAAGGCGCGCCCGCCGGAAGTCCGGACCGATACGGCCGGTGATCGAGCGGATGCCATTGTTGCCGGCCGCGCCGCCGCCGGTTTTCATGCGGAAGCGTCCGGGCGCGAGATCGATCTCGTCGTAGAAGACCACCACATCGGCCGGACCGAGCTTGTAGAAGGCCATGGCCTCAGCCACGGCCTGGCCGCTGTCGTTGTAGAAGGTCTGCGGCTTGAGGATCAGCGCCCGCACCGGTCCGCCGGACGCGCCTGACGGAAGGGGGATGTCGCCCTCGCGCGCCAGGCTGGAAAACCGTCGGCGCTCGGCGCCGAAACTCCAGCGACGGGCGATGGCGTCGACAGCCATTGCGCCGAAGTTGTGGCGGTTGCCCGCGTATCTGGACCCGGGATTGCCGAGGCCGGCGAGGATAAGCATGCCGACCGCCCGCGGGCTCGAAAGCCCCCGGTTTCAGTCCTAGGCTTCGACTTCCGCGGCGCCTGATCCCATGGCCGAAGACATGCCGATCGAGGCGACCGTGGCGTCGCGATGGTGGCTGTGGATCTGCACGCCGGCGGGGAGGGCGATGTCGGCAGCCCGGATGGCGGCGCCGATGTCGAGGCCGGTCAGATCGACGAGGATTTCCTCGGGAATGGCGTCGGCCAGGGCCAGGATTTCCAGTTCGTGCAGGTCGACGTTGAGCGCTCCGCCACGCTTGAGGCCCGGGGAGGCTTCATGGTGCTGGAAGCGCACCGGCACCGAGATGCGAACCGAGGCGTGGGCGTCGACTCGGAACAGATCGAAGTGGACCGGTTCGTCGTTGACCGGGTCGAACTGAACGTCCTTGGCGATGACCGTTTGCAGCTCTTCGCCGTACTTGAGGGTGACCAGGTGGCCGAGCAGCTTGCCGGTGTGAAGGGCCTTGCGGAATTCGCCCGCCTTGACGGAGATCGGCACGGGCGCCTTGTCGGCCCCGTAGAGGATGCCAGGAACCAGACCGGCGTTGCGGGTGGCGCGGGAGCCGCCCGTCCCGGTGCGGTCGCGAACTTGAACATTCAGGATGATATCGGCCATGGCCACGCCTCAAAAGGAGACGCCGCGCGAGATGTCTGCGCGCGGCGACAAGATCGAGGAGCCCTCCGGGCCCCGGTAAAATGGTGCGGCTAGATACACGCGACAGGGCGCCCATGCAACGTCTACGTGACGGTCGGGGGCGATTCGCCCCTCCGAGCGGCTCAACCGTGATGACGGCGGCGCAGCGGTCTCTTCTTGACCAGAGGCGGCGGTGGGGGCGGCTCGGGCGGCAGGGACACGCCGGCGGCGTTGGCCATGCAGGCGCCGGTGTCGATCAGGGCGTGCTGGCCGGTGCAGAAGATATCCTCGTAGTTGGGCTTCGCCACCGCAAGGCACTGGTGGAAGTTGCGCTTGGCGGCCCCCAGGCAGGCCGATGTGTCCTCGTCGAGGGTCAACGGCGACAGTTGATCGAGGGTGTCGTCGCGCGCCTCGCCCAGGGCGGCGATGGCGGCCAACTGCAGCGCGTGGGCGACCAGGGGTGTGTAGGGGCCCTGCAGCGGCGGCGCCGAGATCGGCAGGGGCGCGACGCCGGCCACCAGTTGCCGGGCCTCCGCCAACCGTTCGGGGTCCGCGGGCATGTCCTGGGCTGCGGCTGCCTCGGCCGCCGCCAGGCGGCCAGGCAGGTCGATGACCTGGGCTTTCGACCAGCCCTGCCTCTGGATATCGTAAGCCGCCTGGCGGACAGCCTTGCCTGTGGCGTGCAGGCGAAGGGCCGACGGTCCAAGGGCCCGCTGCGCCAGGCCGGCAGCCACGGCCGCGTCGGCGAACACAGAGACATAGGCGGGATTGGCCAGAATGTAGCTGACCATCTGCGCCCGGTGTTCAGGGCTGTTGCCCGCATCGCGGACGGCCACGACGAAGGTCTTGTCCTGCAGGGCGGCAATGGCGCCGTAGGCCACGGCGCCGCGGACCAGCGAGTGCGAACCGTAGGCCCGGGCCGTGGAAAGGGCCTGGGACACCGATGCGGCGTCGGTGAAGGCGGGCGACAGAGACACCGCGCGGCGCATGTAGCCGTCATAGGCCGCCGCATCCTGAATCATCCGGTCAGGCAAGCCGACCGGGCTTGCGGGGGTGGGTGGCGCCGGGGGGGGCGGCGCCTCGACGACCGGCGGCTTGCGTGATCTGGCCAGGCTTCCGGCTATGGGGAGGCCGACGGCCAGGGCCGTCGCCGCCAGAACCAGGAGGATGCGCGCGGGATTGGACAGTCGCATGCCGACAGACGCCTCGATTTTCAGGGGAGCCCAAGAGTGCGCGGCCGAATCGGCCGATTTGTGGCCGGCTGTGGCGGGCCGGACTCAGTCGAACAGTTTGGAGACCGATTCCTCATTGGCGATGCGCCGCATGGCCTCGCCCAGCAGGGTGGCGCAGCTGACCTTGCGGATCTTGCCGGGGCCGCCAAGGCGGCTGTCGGTCTCGATCGAGTCGGTGACCACAAGTTCCTTTAGGACGGAGTTGTTCACGCGCTCCACCGCCCCTCCGGAGAGCACGCCGTGGGTGATGTAGGCGGAAACCTCCGCCGCGCCGGCCTCCATGAGCGACTTGGCCGCGCTGCACAGGGTGGTGGCCGAATCGACGATGTCGTCGAAGATGATCAGTCGTCGGCCGGCCACGTCGCCGATGATGTTGGCCACTTCCGACTGGCCGGGTCCCTTGCGCCGCTTGTCGACAATGGCCAGGCCGGCGTTGAGACGGCTGGCCAGAGCCAGGGCGCGCACGACGCCGCCGACGTCCGGCGAGACGATGAGCAGCTCGTCGGTCTTGGCGTAGTGGGCCTGCACGTCCGCGGCGATCAGCGGCGCGGCCTGCAGATTGTCGGTGGGAATGTCGAAGAAGCCCTGAATCTGGCCCGAGTGCAGATCCATGGTCAGCAGCCGGTCAGCGCCGGCGCGGGTGATCAGATTGGCCACCAGCTTGGCGGAAATCGGCGTGCGGCCGCCGGTCTTGCGATCCTGTCGGGCGTAGCCGAAATAGGGCGTGACCGCGGTGATGCGTTTGGCCGACGCGCGCTTGAGCGCGTCGATACACACCAGCAGCTCCATGAGATTGTCGTTGGCCGGATAGCTGGTGGACTGGATCACGAAGACGTCCTCGCCCCGGACGTTCTCCTCGATCACCACCCAGGCCTCGTTGTCGGGGAAGCGTTTCACCTGCGCCCGGGTGAGCGGTATATCCAGGGATTCGGCGATCGCTTCGGCGAGCGGCCTGTTCGAGTTGCCGGCCAGAAGCTTCATGGACATCCCCGTGGCGCGAGTCTGAAGGGTGCGTTCGCGTCGGGCCGAGCCTTTACCAGCGCCTCGCGCCCCGGCAAAGCCCCGCTGTCATGGTTCCGGCGAGACGACCGGCCGGCTGGCGACCTCTTCATGCGCTTTAGTCAGAGGGGCCGCCATGTCGCGCCCGTACACGTACAGACGCGTACCGGCGTAGTTGATGAAATAGGCCGTGCTGGCCGAGACCACCAGGGCGACCCACAGGTTCGACAGGAACGGCCAGCGCAGGGCGATGAGGGCGACGAAGATGCCGAAATTGCAGAACCCTCCGAAGCCGTTGGCGATCATGTACCGCCACCACTGACCAGCCAGCGAACCCTGGCCGGCGTTGTGGAAGACCAGCCAACGGCTGAGGACGAAGGTGACCTGAAGCGCGGCCAGCAGAGCGACAAAACGCGACAAGGGCGCGCTGAGGCCCAGCATCACGCCGGCCTTCGTGCCCCCGGCGTCGACCACGAACCCGATCATGCAGACGGCCGCGAATTTGACGGCGAGCGTGAGTTCTCGCGCCAGCGGTTCCGTCAGCTTCATGTCAGATCATCACTCCGGTCGCCGAGCGGCCGAAATCCCGACCGCCGGCGATCCATACAGGCGCTCAACGATCCAGCACAATGACCGAAAGCAGCCGACCGTAGTCACTCTCGCCCAGCCGGAACGCCCTGCGGTTGGAAAAGAACAGATCCTCCTCGGCGCAGGTGTCGCGGCCGATCCACTCGCTCGCGCCGACGCCAGCGGCCTGCAGGCGATCCAGAACAAAGCCCGGCAGGTCGAACTGTCGTTTGTCGGCCGTCTGTCCCGCGGCGAAGCGTCGGCGGGAAGCGGGGTCCTTGGCCTCGAAGAGGCTCTGAAAATCCACGCCGACCTCATAGGATTTCTGGCCGATGCACGGGCCAATGGCGGCGACCATGGCCGCGGGGACCGCGCCCAGATCGACCATGGCGGCGACGGCCGCCTCGATGACCCCCGACAGAGCCCCGCGCCAGCCGGCGTGAATGGCGGCCACGACCCCGGCGTCGGCGTCGGCGACCAGCACCGGAGCGCAGTCGGCTGCCAGCGCGCCGCACAGGAGGCCGGGCCGGCTGGTGACCACGCCGTCGGCCTGCGGACGATCAGCACCCCAGGATCCGCCCGCGACCCGCACGGTCGCCGAATGGATCTGGTAGCACGTGGCCAGTCGGTCGGGCGGCAGGTCGAATGCGGCCGCCGCCCGGCGGCGGTTCTCCAGAACGTCATTGGCCACGTCGCCCGAGCCCAGTCCGACATTGAGGCTGTCATAGACGCCGCCGGACACGCCGCCCTGTCGGGTGAAGAAACCATGACGGACGCCCGACAGGCCGGCGAGGATGGTCGATTGGAGGAACGGCGGCGATGTCATGCGGCGACCTCAAATCCCGGCGGGGTCAGGCCGGGTGTGTGGATGGCGGCGACCTTGAAGAGATCTCCCATCTGTTCGGGCGAGACGAGCCGGTCGAGTTGGCGGAAGATCAGGCCGGCCCGGTCGGGACGGCTGCGGGCCAGGGCGGCGGCGCGGGGCAGCGCCCCCAACTCGCTCAGGAAGGCGCCCTGCCGTCGAATCGCTGTTGCCGAGACCCCCGCGCCGGCCGCCGCCCGCAGGAAGGCCGGGAAATCGACATGGGCCGTCAGGTCCGCCTCGCCGGGGCGATCCAGCGGGCTCTCCTTGCGGTGTCCGCGCAGGGCCTGGAGTGTGTCGCCCAGTCCGGGTTCGGCGCGGCCGTAGTCGATGAAGAGGGCTGCGCCGGAGGCGACGCCGACCAGCCTCCCGACCGTCCGGCCGAAGTCCGCCAGGGCCGGCGACCACTCGGCCACGGCGCCCGAGGACGCTCCGGTCCAGTCGGCCCTCTCAGCGACCGGCTCCCCGCCCACGAAGGCCAGACCACCATCGGCGCTGATCCCCACCCGGCGCTCGCGCCACCCTCCGACGGTCAGCGTGGCCTGAAGGATCGGCAGGCAGTCGAGGAACTCATTGGCCAGGATGATCACCGGCCTATCGGTCGGCACGGCCTCCAGGCTGTCGATCCAGCGCGGCGCAGCGCGGCCCTGCAGGGTCTGCGCCTGACGACGGCGCAGGGGCTCGCTGGTCTCCACGAACCAGACTTCGCAGGCGTCCATCAGGCCGGGCGCCAGACGGGCGGCGCGCAGCGCGTCGCTCAACATGACGCCGAGGCCTGGACCCAGCTCGATCAGCCGGAAGCGCGCCGGACAGCCAAGCCCGACCCAGGTCTGGGCCACCCAGGCGCCGAGGATCTCGCCAAAGATCTGCGAGACCAGCGGCGCGGTGATGAAGTCGCCGGTCTCGCCCAGGTCCGGCCGAGTGGCGTAGTAGCCGGCCTCCGCGTCGTGCAGACACAGATCCATGAAGCGCGCCACGGTCATCGGCCCTTCGCGGGCGATCAGCGCCGTCAGCCTCTTAAGCAGGGGCGCCGTCGGTTGGCGCCGCTCGCCAGCCCCTCCAGATCAGCAGGACGCCGGCCCCTACCATGGGCAGCGACAGAAGGATGCCGACCGTGAGGCCCATGGGCAGGTCCCGCAGGCCTTCGTCCGGCATGCGCACATGCTCCAGGGCGATGCGGAAGAGACCGTAGCCGGCGAGAAACAGCCCCGTGACCGCGCCCGGACGCTTCAGCCAAAGGCCCCGGTGTGTGGCGAGGCGAAGGAGGAGGAAGAGCACCAGACCCTCCAGGGTCGCCTCGTACAGCTGGCTGGGGTGCCGCGTCACGTGGCCGGCCACGCAGCCGCCATCCGCGTAGGTGTCGATATGGCGGCCGCAGAACTCCATCGCCCAGGGCAGGTCCGTCGGGCGGCCCCACAGCTCGCCGTTGATGAAGTTGGCGATGCGTCCGAACGCCAGACCGATGGGCGCCGCCGCGGCGGCGACATCGGCGAGGCCCAGCAGCGAGACACGGTGACGGCGGGCGAAGGCGACAATGGCGATGGCCACGCCGGTGAAGCCGCCGTGGAAGCTCATGCCGCCGTGCCAGGTCCGCAGGATCTCCATCGGATCATGCGCCAGGGTGTCACGGCCGGACGCGAGCGGCAGCATGTAGAACAGCACATAGCCCAGGCGTCCGCCGAGGATGATGCCCAGGGTGATCCAGACGATGAGGTCGTCGATCTGCACATCCGTCGCCGGCGGGGCCCCTGTCCGCCACAGGCGGTTGTTGCGCACCAGACCGACCGCATACCGCCACCCCAGAATGATGCCGGCGATATAGGCCATCGCGTACCAGCGCACGGCGAAGGGCCCCAGGGTCAGCCCGCCGAGTTTGAGCGCCGGCAGGCTGAAGATTTCGCGCGGGATATCAGGAAACGGCAAGGCCATGGGTCGTCTCTAGCGCGATCCGGGCCGCGCGTGTAGCGCGTCCGGGACAGGCTGGAGCACCGGGAGTCCACGGCCCTGTCGAGACTCTTCGCATCGGCCGAAGTTTTACGCTAGAAGGGGTGGATGCAGACACAGAACCCATTTCTCGACGAGATGGCCAAGCTGACCCAGGCCGCCATGGGCGTCGCCCAGGCCGCCGGTGAAGAGGCCAAAGTCGCCTTCCGGGCCCAGTCGGACAAATGGGTCGCCGATCTGGACCTCATCCGCCGCGACGAGTTCGAGGCGCTCAGGGCCGAGGTGGCGGCGCTGCGGGCGGAAATCGCCGCTCTCAGGAGCGGCGAAAAAGCCTGAAGGTTTGCGACCTTCCCCGAGACGGACGACGCGAAGCAGACTAGCCTCGCGGCTGTTCCAGTGTTTCACCCCCGCGGGCTACGCCCACGAGCCTGAAGGACGCCAGACGGCCGATGGACATTCCCAGACCTGAAGAAGACGACACCCTGATCGCCCTGGATCCCCTGGACGTCGTCGAGCGGGTGCTGGCGGCGGAAAATCTGGCCTTCGATCGCACCGACGACGGCGATCTGGCCTTCGCCCTCACCGGCGACTGGAAGGACTTCGAGCTGTGGTTCGCCTGGCGGCCGGAGGCCGATTGCCTGCAGATCTGCCTTTCGGTGGACCTGAAGGTGTCCATCTCCCTGCGGGATTCCGCCCATGCCCTGATCAACCTGATCAACCAGCGCGTGTGGCTGGGTCATTTCGAGGTCTGGGCCGAGGACGGCGAGATCGTGTTCCGCCACGCCATGGCCCTGCCCGATGGCGAACGGCCGAGCATGGCGCAGACCGCCTCGATGATCGACGCGGCGATGGAGGCCGCGGACCGCTTCTACCCGGCCTTCGACTTCCTGATCACCGGCGGCAAGACCCCCGCCGAGGCCATGGCGGCCTGCATGTTCGAGACCGTGGGTCACGCCTGATGCCGCTGTCCCGGCCGTCGCGGCGGGCGCCCCGGAGGGCGTGAGGTCATGGCGCCGCGTCTGAGTCCCGTCCTGGTCGTCGGCGCCGGGCACATGGGCGGCGCCCTGGTGGCCGGCTGGCTGCGCGCCAGGACCGTCACACCTGCCGAACTGATCCTGCGCGATCCTGTTCCGGGCACGGTCGCCCAGAGCGCCGCCCGGGAGGGCGCGGTGCTGAACGGCTCGCCGGCGGCCATGGCCACGGCCCGGACGGTGATCCTGGCGGTCAAACCCCAGACCTGGCGGGCGATGGCGACGGAACTGGCTCCCTGTGTGGCCCGCGATGCGGTGATCATCTCCATCATGGCCGGCGTCGCCGCCCGCGATCTCGCCGAAGCCTTCCCCGGGCGGTCGATTGTGCGGGTGATGCCCACCACCGCCGTGGCGGTGCTTAAGGGTGCGGCCAGCGTGTGGTCCGCGGACGCGCGTGGGCGCGAAGCGGCCCGACGGTTGTTCGAGCCGCTGGGCGCTGTCGTTGACCTCGAGGAGGAAGCGCAGATGCACGTGGCGACGGCCGCCTCCGGTTCGGCGCCGGCCTATGTCTACGCCCTGGTGGAATCGCTAGAGGCCGCCGCCGCGGGGGCCGGGCTCGGCCGGGAGGCGGCGCGGACCCTGGCGCGGTCGGCCCTGATCGGCGCAGCCGCCCTGCTCGAGGACACCGGGGCCGAGGCGGGCGAGCTTCGCCGCCAGGTCACCTCGCCCGGCGGCACCACCGAGGCGGCCCTGAGGGTGCTGATCCAGGACGGCGCCCTGGACGACCTGCTGGCGCGGGCGGTCGCGGCCGCGGCCGGCCGCTCGCGGGAGCTGGGGTCGTGAGCGCCGGTCACCCCGACGACGTGCTTGACCGGGCCGGCGCAGCCCTGCTTGTCCTGGCCGCTGAACGGCCCTGGCGGCACATCACCCTGCGTGACATCGCCCAGGGGGCTGGGATCACCCTGGCGCAGCTCTATGCGCGCGCCGACAGCAAGGCAGAGCTCCTGGCGCACCTGTCCGCGCGCTACGACATCGCCGCCCTGGCCACGGCGGAGACGCCCTCCGAGGACGTCCATGACAGGCTGTTCGACGCGGTGATGGCCCGGGCCGAGGCGATGGAACCCGACCGTCAGGCGCTGACGGCGATCGCCCGGGAGATCCCGGCCGCGGCCCTCCTTCCCCACTATCCGGCCACCGCCCGGGCGATGCTGGAAGCCGCCGGTGTCGAGGCCACCCTGCCGCGGCGGGCCGCGATGATGGCGGTCTGGGCGCGCGTTGCGCAGGTCTGGCGTGATGACGAGGGCGCGCTCAACCGGACGATGGCCGAAATCGACCGGCTCCTGAAACAGATGCGTGACCGACTGTCCCGCATCGGCGCCGGGTTCTAGTTCGCGGATTCAGCCGACGGGACCGCGCGCCTTGACGGTGTCGCGGTCTCACGGACAGGATTTCCGGGCTGGCGGGCTGGCGAAGCTGAGGGGGACGGGCATGGCGGGGCTGATTCCGAAGGCGAAAACCTATCTGCGCGAACACGGCGCCGGTCTGCTCACCGAGGGCCTGGTCAATTTCGTCGGGCCCTATGTGATCTTCACCCTGGCGAAAAAGGATCTCGGCGACGTGGGCGCGCTGATGGCCTCCTCGGCGCCGCCGATCCTGTGGAGCCTTGTGGAATTCGCCCGCAAACGGCGGGTGGATGCGCTGTCGATCCTGGTGCTGGCCGGCATCGCCCTGTCGCTGCTGGCCTTCATCGGCGGCGGCGGCGCACGGTTCCTGCAGTTGCGCGAAAAGCTGGTCACCGCGCTGATCGGCCTGGTGTTCCTGGGCTCGGCGGCGCTCGGCCGACCGCTGATCTATCAGCTGGCGCGCGCGACCCTGATGCGCCGGGACGCCTCACAACTGGAGTCCTTCGAGGCGCTGCGCGACAATATCCACTTCCGCCGGACGATGATGGTGATGACCCTGGTCTGGGGCTTTGGCCTGCTGGCCGAGGCGGGCGTGGCGGTCATGCTCGTCTTCAGCCTGTCGATCCGCGCCTATCTGCTGGTCAGCCCCGTGGTGGGCTACTCGACCATGGGCGCTCTGGCCCTGTGGACGTTCTGGTACAGCCGCCGCCAGAGACAGAAGGGCGAGGCCCGTCGCGCCGCCGAGGCGGCGGCCCTTGCGGGCGCGCCGACGCGGGAGGGCTAGGGCAGAGTGACGACGGCCCGCAGGCCGCCCATCGGCGAGACGCCGAGGGTGACGTCGCCACCGTGGCCGCGCGCCACATCGCGGGCGATCGCCAGGCCCAGGCCGACGCCCTTTGTGTTGGGGTCCCGGGCGGCCGCCAGGCGGCTGAAGGGAGCGAAAGCGTCGTCGTAGCGATCCGGATCGATTCCCGGCCCATCGTCGTCGACAAGGATCTCCACCCCGCCGGTCATCGTCGCACGGGCGGTGATCTCCACCCGCCCGGCATGGCCCGTGGCGTTGGCCACCAGATTGGTCAGGGCCCGTTTCAGCGCTCCGGGCCGCACGCGCACCTGAACATCGGCGGCGCCGGTGTCGGCGTCGACCTGGACTCCCGCCCGGGCGGCCCCCAGGCGGACATCCTCGATCAGGTCGGCCAGTCGGATGGTCTCCAGGCCTTCGCCGCCCTCGCCGCGCGCGAAGGCCAGATAGTCGTCGATCATGTGCTCCATCTCGCCCAGATCGGCCTTCATCGCCTCGATGCGCGGGCCGGGCGGCGCCAGGGCCAGCTCCAGCTTCAGCCGGGTGAGCGGCGTGCGCAGATCGTGACTGACCGCGGCCAGCAGGATGGTGCGCTGGTCCACATGGCGCTGGATGCGCGCCTTCATGGCCAGGAAGGCCCGCGCGGCCTGCCTTACCTCACGGGCGCCATGCGGGCGGAAGGCCACGTCGGCGCCCCTGCCGAAGGCGTCGGCGGCGTAGGCCAGGCGTTCGATGGCGCGCACCTGGTTGCGGATGAAGACGATTGAGACGCCCGTCAGCAGGACGGTCGCCGCGGTCAGCCAGAACAGGAAGATGTGACCGCGGGTGGCGAACACCCGGTCCTTGGGGGCGATGATGCGCAGAACGCCGCCGGGCACCTGCACCCGGACGTCGACATAGGCTGGATAGCGGCCGGTATCGAACCAGAACGGCACATCGACCCGTTCGGCCAGCGCCTTGCGCAGGGAGCGGTCCACCGCGATGAACAGCGAGGCACGCCGCCCGCGAGGCAGCACCCCGCCGTTCTGATAGTCGATCGACAGGTCCAGGTTGGCCTGTGCGCGCGCCTCGAGCCGCTTCAGGCTCGCCGGACTGGGGTCCTCCTCATAGGTCTGCAGGATCAGGGCGACGTCCCCGGCGAGTCCTTCGGTCAGGTGGCTGTTCACGGTCTGCCAGTGGGCGTCGAAGAACACATAGGTGACGGCGATCTGCATCAGCGCCACCGGCAGGACGATGATCAGCAGACTGCGGCCGAACAGCGAGGTCGGCGTCAGTCGTTTGAGCCTCCGCCAGAAAAGTCTCGGCCAGGGCCTGGGCAGGCGCATCAGTCCGGCGTCAGCATATAGCCGCGCCCCCGGACGGTGCGCAGATACCGGGGGTTGGCGGGATCCTGTTCGATCTTGCGGCGCAGGCGGGTGACCTGGATGTCCACGGCGCGGCCGCCGGCGTCGGTGTTCACGCCGGCCAGGTCCAGCCGGCCCACGGCGGCGTGAGCCGAGCGGGCGAGCACCTTGAGCAGGTGCGCCTCGCTCTCGGTGAGCCGGACCGGCGCGCCGTCGGCGGTCAGTTCACCGCGGGCGGTGTCGAAGGTGCAACGTCCCAGCTTCACCTCGCGCGGCTCCGCCGGTCGGGCGTCCACCCGGCGCAGGATTGCCTCGATGCGCAGGATCAGCTCCTCCGGATCGAAGGGCTTGCCCAGATAGTCGTCGGCGCCCAGACGCAGGCCCTCGATCCGGTCGTCGGGCTGGCCCCTGGCGGTAAGGATGAGCACCGGCGAGGCGCCGGCGACACCGGCCTGGCCGCGCAGCCAGCGGGTGAGCGAGAGGCCATCCTCTCCAGGCATCATCACGTCCAGAACCACCAGGTCGAAGTGAAGGGCGCCCAGAAGCCGGCGGGCCGCCGGACCGTCGGCGGCGGTGCTGACCCGAAAGCCCCGGCGGGTGAGGAATTCCTTGAGCAGGTCGCGGATACGGTCGTCGTCGTCCACCACCAGCAGATGGCGATGACCGGACACCGGCGATGACCGGCGGCTGGTCATCGAGCCCGACCCCGGCGTCCGCGCCGCCCTGCCGATCCCTGCCTCGGCATTTTGTTTGACGCGGCCGGCGCAGCGTCGTCTAACGCACGGCTCTTGGCGGAAGGGGGTCGAAAGCCCAATGTCACTGGTTCCTTACGATGATCGCGACGGCTGGATCTGGCTCGACGGCCGGTTCACCCCCTGGCGTGATGCGAAGGTTCACGTACTGACCCACGCCCTGCACTACGCCTCCGCCGTGTTCGAAGGCGAGCGCATGTATGGCGGGGAGATCTTCAAGCTCACCGAACACACCGAGCGGCTCTTCAGGTCGGCCGAAATCCTCGATTTCACAATCCCCTACACGGTGGCGCAGATCGATGCGGCGTGCAAGGAGACCTGCGCCCGCAACGGTCTGGCCGACTGCTACGTGCGGCCCATCGCCTGGCGCGGATCGGAGGTGATGGGTGTCTCGGCTCAGGCCTCCACCATCCATGTGGCCATCGCCGCCTGGGAATGGCCGAGCTATTTCAATCCCGAGGAAAAGGCCAAGGGCATCGCCCTGGCCTGGGCGAGGTACCGGCGGCCGGCGCCCGAGACCGCGCCCACGGCCTCCAAGGCGGCCGGTCTGTACATGATCTGCACCATCTCCAAACACGCCGCCGAGCGCGAGGGATACGCCGACGCGATGATGCTGGACTGGCGCGGCTATGTCGCCGAGGCCACAGGCGCCAATGTGTTCTTCGTGCGCGACGGCGTCCTGCACACGCCCGAACCGGACTGCTTCCTCGACGGCATCACCCGACGCTCGGTCATCGACCTGGCCCGCTCCAGAGGCGTCGAGGTCGTCCAGCGGCACATCCTGCCCGAGGAACTGACGAGCTTCAGCGAGTGCTTCATCGTCGGCACGGCCGCGGAGGTGACCCCGGTGTCCCGTGTGGGCGAGTATAGCTTCACGCCGGGCGTCATCTCCCTGTCGTTGATGGACGACTACGCCAGGATGGTGCGGCGTGAGCCCCAGCCGGCCTGAACCGGCTGCGTCCTAGAGCAAAATCCGACCAGATGGAAACATCTGGTCGGATATAATTTGCTCTAGAATCAAA
>CAIXWN010000266.1 GCA_903923135.1 uncultured Caulobacteraceae bacterium
GCTTCCTGGGTGATCGACTTGATCCAGTCCATGGCGGCCTTGATCTTGGCGCCGTCCGAGGCCGAAACCTTGACCGTGCCGTCGTCCTTGATGTCGACCTTGGCGCCGGTCTTCTCGACGATCTCGCGGATCACCTTGCCGCCGGTGCCGATCACTTCACGGATCTTGTCGGTGGGGATGGTGATGGTTTCGATCTTCGGCGCGTATTCGCCGATTTCCTCACGGGCGCCCGAGATGGCCTTGGCCATCTCGCCGAGGATGTGGATGCGTCCGGCCTGGGCCTGACCCAGGGCCTTGTGCATGATCTCCTCGGTGATGCCGGGGATCTTGATGTCCATCTGCAGCGAGGTGATGCCGTCGGCGGTGCCGGCGACCTTGAAGTCCATGTCGCCGAGGTGATCCTCGTCGCCGAGGATGTCGGACAATACCGCGAAGCCGTCAGCCTCGAGGATGAGGCCCATGGCGATGCCGGAGACCGGCTTCTTCAGGGGCACGCCGGCGTCCATCAGAGCCAGCGAGGAACCGCAGACCGAGGCCATGGACGAGGATCCGTTGGACTCGGTGATCTCCGACACCAGTCGCAGAGTGTAGGGAAACTCTTCGGCGGTCGGCAGCATCGGACGGATCGCCCGCCAAGCCAGCTTGCCGTGGCCGACTTCGCGACGGCCCGGCGCCCCCATGCGGCCCGTTTCCCCCACCGAGAAGGGGGGGAAATTGTAGTGCAGCATGAACTTCTCGTAGTACTTGCCTTCGAGAGCGTCGATCATCTGCTCGTCATCGCCAGTGCCCAGGGTGGCGACCACCAGGGCCTGGGTCTCGCCGCGGGTGAACAGCGCCGAGCCGTGCGCCCGGGTCAGCACACCCACTTCCGAGACGATCGGGCGGACACGGTCGACGGTCCGGCCGTCGATGCGGATGCCGGTGTCAAGGATGTTGCGGCGGACGACGTCGGCTTCAAGTTCCTTGAACACGGCGCCCAGCTTGGCGGCGTCGGTGCCCGACGGGTTGGATTCCGACTTGGCGAAGACGGCAATGGCCTTGGCCTTGGCGGCGCCCACCGCATCCTGACGCTGACCCTTGGCGACAATCTTGTAGGCGCTCGCCAGGTCGGCGCCGATCAGCGCCTTGATCTCGGCCTTGACCGCATCGGTGTCGTCCTCGGCGAACTCGAACGGTTCCTTGGCGGCGTGCTCGGCCAGTTCGATGATCGCGTCGATCACCGGCTGGATGGCGGCGTGACCGAACATCACGCCCTTGAGCACCTGGTCTTCGGTCAGTTCCTGGATTTCGGACTCGACCATCATCACCGCGTCGCTGGTGGAGGCGACGACGAGATCCATCTTGGTCTCCTTCATCTGGTCCAGCGTCGGATTGAGGACGTATTCGCCGTCGATCATGCCGACGCGAACGCCGCCGATCGGGCCCATGAACGGCGCGCCGGAGAGCACCAGGGCGGCGGAGGCCGCCACCAGGGCGACGATGTCGGGATCGTTCTCAAGGTCGTGGGCCAGGACGGTGGTGACCACCTGGACTTCGTTCTTGAAGCCCTTGACGAAGAGCGGCCGGATCGGGCGGTCGATCAGGCGCGAGGTCAGCGTTTCCTTCTGCGAGGGCGCGCCCTCGCGGCGGGGGAAGCTGCCCGGAATCTTGCCGGCGGCGTAGAACTTCTCCTGGTAGTTGACCGTCAGGGGGAAGAAGTCCTGGCCGGGCTTGGCGGACTTGGCGAAGACCGCGGTGGCCAGCACCATGGTCTCGCCATAGGTGGCGAGGACCGCGCCATCGGCCTGGCGGGCGATGCGCCCGGTTTCCAGGGTCAGCTTGCGGCCGCCCCACTCGATGGACTTGCGTTTGATATCGAACATGTTTTGGGTTTCTTTCGTCTCTCTCAGACCCGTGGGCGAATTCCCGCGGGCGGCGGACAGGGGGCGGTTGGCTTTTCGGGCCGGGTTTCCGAATCCTCTCCAGTCGACAGGCGGATGAGGATCGCTGTGGAACCCTCGGCGTGCAGGGCGGCGCCCAAACTCAGGCGCAACCCGGGTCCGGCGTCCTCATGCCTGTCGATGGGCGGACGCCGGCTAGGCGCCGGAGGCGACGGGCGCCTCCGGTGTAGAGGCCCGCGCAACGGTGCGCGGGCGGGGGTCCGCCTAGCGGCGGAGGCCCAGGACGCCGATCAGAGCCTGATACCGACCTTCGTCGGACAGCTTCAGGTGATCGAGCAGAGAGCGACGCTGGGAGACCAGCTTGAGGAGGCCCCGGCGCGAGTGGTTGTCCTTCTTGTGGGTCTTGAAGTGTTCGGTGAGATTGGCGATCCGCTCGGAGAGGATGGCCACCTGGACTTCAGCCGAGCCGGTGTCGCCCTCGGAACGGGCGTGAGTGTGAATGAGTTCGGTCTTGCGCAGGGCGGTGATCGACATCGGGGTTCTTTCCGCTCAGTTGTTGTTGAAGACGCGCGTGGGATTGAGCCGTCCCGCCCGCATCTCGCAGAGAGCGACGATCTGCGTTCCATGGCGGGCGGAAACAACGCGGGAGGCTGTGAGCCTCGCCTTCAGGGTTTCCACTTGCCTGGGGAGCAGAACGATCGAACGTCCCTGCGTCAATCTGAAGGCGTCTTCGGTGGTCACGGCCAGCGCCGGGATGTCGTCCAGCGCGGTCTCGACCGGAAGCAGAACCTCCAGGGCTTCGGCCTTATGACACATCGCCTCAACAACTTCCAGTCCCACCGCCCGGGCCTCGGTGAATGGCCCCACCCGGGTGCGGCGCAGGGCGCTGACGTGAGCCTTCGCGCCGAGAGCGGCGGCGAGGTCGCGCACCAGGGCGCGGACATAGGTTCCCTTGCCGCACTCGATCTCGATGTCCACGGTTTCCGGCCCCGACGACCCCACGACGCGGGCGTCGTGGATGACGATCCGGCGGGATTTCAGCTCCATCGCCACGCCCTCGCGGGCAAGATCGTAGGCGCGCTGGCCGTCGACCTTCACCGCCGAATAGTCCGGGGGAACCTGGTCGGTCTCGCCGATGAAGGCCTTCAGCGCTTCGGCCACGGCGGCGAGGTCCGGGCGTAGGTCGGAGATGGCTGTGACAGCGCCCTCGCGGTCGAAGCTGGCGGTCTCGACACCCCACTGGACGGTGAAGCGGTAGGCCTTGTCGGCCTCGACAAGGAACGGCACGGTCTTGGTGGCTTCGCCCAGGGCGATGGGCAGGATGCCGGTGGCCAAGGGATCGAGGGTGCCGGCGTGGCCGGCCTTCTGGGCGTTGAACGCTCGCCGCACCCGACCGACGGCCTGGGTCGAGCCCAGGTCGAGGGGCTTGTCGAGGCAGATCCAGCCGGAAACCACGTCGCCCTTGCGGCGGCGCGCCATCAGGCGTGGTCCCCGCCGTCAGACTCCGGCTCGGACGGCGTGGCGAGATCGCGTCGCACGCGCGGATCGTCCAGCAGGCGGCTAATGTGCTCGGCCGTGTCGAAGCTGTCGTCGTGAACGAACTTCAGCGACGGGGTGTATTTCATCTCAATGGCCGGCCCCAGACGCAGGCGCAGAAAGCGCGAGGCCCGGTTGAGCGCGGTGATCACCGTCGTCGCCTCCTTGCCGCCGAGCGGTTCGACGAAGCAGAGCGCCTGCTTGAGGTCGGGACTGATACGCACCTCTGTGATGGTGATCACCGCGTCGGACAGGGCAGGGTCAGTGAAGGACTCGTGACGCAGGATCTCCACCAGCGCGTGGCGCACCAGTTCGCCCGCACGGAGCTGGCGTTGCGACGGGCCGGCCTGGGGGCGGCGGCCTCGGGAGGGGGGGGCGGGCATGGGCTGTCTCATCAGGCCGCGGCGACGGATCGAACGCCGGCGCGGGAAAGGGCGCGCTTCTAGGTCCGGTGGCCAGGGAAGTCCAGCGGAGTCTCGCCCCGCCCTACTTCCAGATCGGCCTTCCCTCGCCTGGCAGGCCCAGACGGGCCCACTTCTGGCTGACCGCCTCGATCACCGACCGGTCCATGGCGATTTCGCGGCCCCATTCGCGATGGGTCTCTGGCGGCCACTTGTTGGTGGCGTCCAGGCCGATCTTCGAACCCAGGCCGCTCTCGGGCGAGGCGAAGTCGAGGTAGTCGATGGGCGTGCCCTCGATCAGGGTGATATCGCGGGCCGGATCCATCCGGGTGGACAGGGCCCACATCACGCTTTTCCAGTCGCGGGCGTTGATGTCATCGTCCACCACGATCACCCATTTGGTGTACATGAACTGACGCAGATAGGACCATACGCCCATCATCACCCGCTTGGCGTGGCCGGGGTAGGCCTTCTTCATCGACACCACGGCGATGCGATAGCTGCAGCCCTCCGGCGGCAGCCAGAAATCGAAGATCTCGGGAAACTGGCCGCGCAGCAGCGGGATGAACACCTCGTTGAGCGCCTCGCCCAGGATGCTGGGCTCGTCTGGCGGGCGGCCGGTGTGGGTGGTCAGGTAGATCGGGTCACGCCGCATGGTGACGGCCGTGATCCGGAAGACCGGGAATTTCTCGACGCTGTTGTAGTAGCCGGTATGGTCGCCGTAGGGACCCTCGTCGGCATAGTCGGTCAGCAGCACCTCGCCCTCGAGGACGATCTCGGCCTGGGCGGGCACCAGCAGGGGCTGGGTCTTCGCCTTGACCAGTTCGCAGCGTGCGCCGCGCAGCAGGCCGGCGAATTGATATTCCGACAGGGTGTCGGGCACCGGCGTCACCGCCGCCAGGATCGTCCCGGGATCGGCGCCGAGCACAGCGCAGGCCGGAAGGGCGTCCGGACGGCCCGATTCCTTCCAGCGCCGGTGGTGCTGGGCGCCGCCGCGATGGGCCAGCCAGCGCATGATCGTCCGGTCCCGACCAATCACCTGCATGCGATAGATTCCGAGGTTGAAGTCGTCCTCGCGCGCCTCGGACGGCCCCTTGGTCACCACCAGCGGCCAGGTGATCAGCGGAGCCGGTTCGCCCGGCCAGCAGGTCTGGATGGGCAGCTTCGCCAGATCGATGTCGTCGCCGGTGAGGACGACCTCCTGCACGGGGGCGCGGCCGACCACACTGGGACGCATGCCCATGACGGTCCGGGCCAGCGGCAACAGGTCCCAGGCCTCCTTCAGGCCGCGCGGCGGCTCGGGATTGCGCAGGAAGGCCAGCAGCTCACCCACTTCGCGCAGGTCGGCCGGCGAGTCCCGCTCCTTGTCGCCCAGGGTGACGCCCATGGCGACCCGTTTGACCGTGCCGAAGAGGTTGGCCAGCACCGGCATGGGCGAGCGTTCGCCGTCGGCGCGGATGACGTGGTCGAAGAGCACCGCAGGGCCGCCGGTGGCCAGCAGGCGGGTGCAGATCTCGGTGACCTCCAGAACCGACGAGACCGGTTCGGTGACGCGCACGAGTTCGCCACGTGATTCCAGGGCGTCGATGAAGTCGCGAAGACTGCGATAGGCCATGATGCGTTCCTAGGCGCGGCGGGGCGGCCTGTCACCTGCGGCGGTGAGAGGCCGCGGATGGCGGGATCAGGGGGGGGGAGACTCGCCGGCCACTTCGGCCTTGAGCGCCGCGAGGAAACCCAGGCCATGTCGCGCGTCCGGCTCAAGATAGTTGCCCTCGGCCCATTCGTTCCACGCCTTGACGAAAACGATACGGCGCTGGGCAGGGCGGTCGGCCACCCGTCGGACGGCGTCGCGCAGATAGCGGCCGAACAGCGCCGGGGTGGCGTTCTCGAAGACATAGCCGCGTGGTCCGCTGCGCGGGGTGTTGTCCCAGTTGGGCAGCACGCAGGGCAGATAGCGCTCGCCCGGCGGCAGCAGGCCGGCGACCGCCGGAGCGACCTCGGCGTAGTCGAACCGGCGAGGCCTTCGCAGGGACTCGCCGAACAGTCTGTTGAACCGCCGCCCGAAGTGGCGCTCGCGGATCAGCCGGCCGAGATTACGCAGGGCCCCGCCCGGCCGGGTGTTGATGAAGTCGTTGGGCGGAATGGCGGTGAGGGCGTCGAAGCCGGCGAACGCGGGGGTGTCGAAACGGTTGGTCATGCCCACGAGGAACAGTCCCGGCAGGCCATGCTCGGCGGCCAGTCGCCGCCAGTGCTCGATGAAGGCTCCCGCATCGGGCATCTCGTCGGGCGCGAAGATGATGAACATCGGCTTGCCGTCGACGCGGATCTGGCGCGGATCGCGGAAGGCCGGCAGCAGGGCCAGAAAATGGTCGCGCTCATCCTCCAGGCCCGGATAGGTCTGCCGGATGAGGATGTGCTTCGGGTCGCCGAACCACACGCCACTCCAGGTCTGGTTCGCCCACGCCAGGCAGAACGGGAAGTCCGGCCGGCCGCTGGCCAGGACCTCGGCAAACGGCCGTTCGAGGATCCGGCGGCCGCCGCCGAACCAGTAGTGCCAGTAGCAGAACCCTTCGACGCCATGGGCCCTTGCCAGATCGGCCTGGGCCTCGCGGGCCTCGGGCAGGCGCAGATCATAGAACCCCAGGTCGGCCGGCAGCCGGGGCTGTTCATGCCCGGGAAACAACGGCCGCGCCCTGGCGACGTTGGTCCACTCGGTGAAGCCCTTGCCCCACCAGAGGTCGTTCTCGGGGATGGGATGGAACTGCGGCAGGTAGAAGGCCAGGACGCGCGCTCGGGGCGCGGCTGAGCCGGCGCTGTCTTCCGCGCCAGCCGGCGGCAAGGTGTCCAAGCGGCTATCGCTCCTGATCAGGGCCCGAAACGCGGCGCCGCCAGACCGACAGCGTCCTGCCCCGATGTATAGCCAAGGCCGCTCGCCCGGGGCGAGCGGAATGCGCTAATCTTGCCGCATGAAACAGATCGACCTCGATGACCTGCCGCCCCGCGTCGCCCAGATCCTCAGCCGGCTGGAGACGGGGGAGGAACTGGTGCTGGTCCAGGGCGGCGGTCTTGTCGCCCGGCTGACCGTCGCCACGGCCCCGCCGCCGCCCGACCTGCTTTCCGACCTGCCGCCCGAGGAGGCCATGGCCGAGGTGATGGACCAGTTCAAGGCGATGATCGAGGACGAGTTCTAGCCCCTCTGGTCCCAGCCCTTCACCGCGCGCCGGGGGGCGACTGTGCGCCAGCGACGTTCGAGGAAAGCGCGCACCGTCCCGGGGTGGACCGTGTCCAGGCGGGCCAGCACCGCCGGGTGGTCCTTGTAGTGCGCCGTGACGTGAAAGACCGTCGGATCGGCCTCGATGAGCATCTCGCGCTCGTCAACAGGGACGTCGACGAGCACCAGACTGTTGTCCTCTAACCGCAGGCGGGTGAGGAACCGGCCCTTCACCCGCAAAGCCGGGGTTCCGTAGGCCGTCGACTCCTCCACGCCGGGAAAGGCCAGGGCGATGGCGCAAACGTCGTCCCAGGTCATTGCCGCCTCCCTCAGTACGCCAGGGCGCAGCCGTCCTTGCGCATTTCGCTGGCCGCTGCATAGCGCCCCGGCCAGCGCTGTATGGCCTGGTAGCCGCCGAATCCGCCGTCCGTGGGGCCAAAGGTCCAGCCGAGCGCGGCGAGGCCGGCGCGGGCGCTGTCCGGAACGCCCGATTCCAGATGCACCCGGCCGCGGCCGGCAAACGCGACGCCCGTCGGCTCCGAAGAACCCTCGTGCCGCCAGCGCGGGGAATCCCCGGCCGCCTGCAGGCCCAAGCCATGGTCGACAAGATTGACGATCATCTGGGCCTGCCCCTGCGGCTGCATGTCGCCGCCCATGACCCCGAAGGCCAGCCACGGCTCGCCGGCGCGGCTGGCGAAGCCCGGAATGATGGTCTGGAACGGCCGTTTGCCCGGCGCATAGAGGTTGGCGTCGCCGTCGCGCAGACTGAACAGTTCGCCCCGGTTCTGGAACATGAAGCCCAGGCCGTCGGGGCAAAGGCCCGAGCCCATGCCACGGAAGTTGGACTGGATCAGCGAGACCATCATGCCCTCGCCGTCGGCCACGCAGAGATAGGTCGTGTCGCCCTGGCCGGGCGCCTCGCCGGCGAACACCGGCTCGAGGATGGCGTCCGGTCGGATGAGGGCGGCGCGCTCGGCGGCGTAGGCCTTGGAGATCAGCCAGTCGACAGGGATGTCGGCGAAATCCGGATCGGCGAACCGGCGGGCGCGGTCCTCGAAGGCCAGGCGCTTGGCCTCGATCTGCAGATGCAGGCTGGCGGCGGTCTGGAAACCGGCGGCCTTCAGATCGAAACAGTCCAGGATGTTGAGCATCTGCAGGGTGGTCAGGCCCTGGCTGTTGGGCGGCAGAGCCCAGACGTCGACGCCGTGATAGGACGTCGATCGCGGCTGGACCCACTCGGCGCGATGGGCGGCGAGGTCGGCCCTGCCGAGCCAGCCGCCGATGCGGCGGAAATAGGCGTCGATGACCTCGGCGATCGGCCCCTCATAGAAGGCCTCGCGCCCGCCGTCGGCGATCTGGCCATAGGTGCGGGCGAGGGCGGGGTTGGCGAACAACTCCCCTTCCGCCGGCGTGGCGCCGGCCGGCGCCCAGATCGCCTGGACATTGGCCACCTCCTCTATGCCACGTCCCGGCCGGCTGAAGCCGCGCAGGGAGGCGGCCAGATAGTGGGCGACCGTCTGGGCGACCGGAACCCCCTCGTCGGCCAGGGCGATGGCCGGAGCGAAGAGATCGGCCCAGGGCAGACGACCGTAGCGCTGGTGCAGGGCCCACCAGGCGTCCACCGCCCCGGGGGTGGAGACCGACACCGCGCCCACCGGCCGGATCAGGCCGCCCCGCGCCCGCTCGCGCTGGGTCGCGAGGCTGAGCGACTGCGGCGAGCGGCCCGAGCCGTTCAGGCCGGCAAGGGCTCCTGTCCGGGGATCCCAGACCATGGCGAACGCGTCGCCGCCGATCCCGCAGGCGATGGGCTCGAGAAAGCCCAGGGCGGCGTTGGCGCCGATGGCCGCATCCACCGCCGAGCCGCCCGCACGCAACAGGTCGATGGCGATCAGGCTGGCCAGCGGATGTGCGGTCGCCGCCGCTCCGTGGGCGCCCCAGACCGTCGAGCGCGAGGCGAATCGCTCGCCAGCAACCCGGTCTCCGCCCCGCGGGGGGCCCGCTTCCGAGTCGGTCATCGTGCCCACACCTTCTCTTCGGTCCAGCCCAGTTCGGCGAACTCGCGGGCCCGCAGGGGCGCCTCGCCAACCGAGAAGAATTCATCGAGTTGCGGCGGCCTGACCGCCGTGGACGACAGCATGGCATGGGCCTGGCCGCGATGGTGGGTCTGGTGCTGGAAGAGATGCAACAGCAGCCGGTCGCAACGCTCGATCTGCACCCGCTCGCCCCGTGATACCCGCACCTCGCCGCCCAACGCCGCGGCGTCGAGCCTCTCGCAGACGGCGATCAGGCGGTCGTCCACCGCCCGCTGCTCTGCGTGCAGGCGGCTTAGCGCAGGGCAGGGAATCTCATCGGTCCAGGCTGCCGGACCAAGGGTCCCGCCCTCCAGAGCGTCCACATAGAACCAGTCAACCACCAGAATATGGTTGAGCGTGGCGGCCAGACTGGGAAAGAAGCCCGTCCGCGGCGCCTGGAACGCCGCCGCGCCGAGCCCAGCGCAGGCGCTCAGCAGTCGGTGATTGGCCCAGGCGTTGTTGTAGGCCATGGCCCGGTAAGGCAGGGCGGCCCCGTCGGTCTCTGTCACTCGCGCCACAGTGCAACCCCGTCCAAGCCGCGTCTCAGGTCTCCGACCAGACGCCCAGTTCGTTGCCCGAGGGATCGCGGAAATGAAACCGTCGGCCGCCCGGGAAGGTGAAAATGCTCCGGGTGATCACCCCGCCGGCGGCGCGGACCCTGCCCAGCATGGCCTCAAGATCGTGGGCGAAGAGCACCACCATCGGCCTGGCCGCAGCTTCCTCCGCGCCGCCCTGGAAGCCGCCGTCGAGGCCGGCCCCCTGGAAGGCCACATAGGTCGGCCCGTAGTCCTGGAACGACCAGCCGAAGGCGTCGCCATAGAAGCGCTTGACCTCGGGGAGGCCGCCGCCCGGGAACTCCACATAGTCGATCTTGCCGTCTTCGCGCATAGCCAGCCCCCGAAAGTTGCCGCTTTGTTCTATATCGGCGCGCTCGGTCTGGCAATCAGGCCGGCACGGTTGTCACCCGTCGCAGCACGCTCAGATAGCCCGGTGCGCCCTCCATGCGCGCCGTCACCCCGCCGCGCTCCAGCAGCCGCCGGGCGCGCGGCAGCGACCAGCAGGGCAGGTGCATGAACATGTGATGCTCGCAGTGGTAGTTCACGTAGTAGGGCGCGATCAGCGCCCGCTCAATGAGGCCCGCCCGCGTGGTGCGAGCGTGTCGGAGGGGGTCGGGTTCGTCCCTGGCCACCAGGGCGTGCTCGGCGATGTTCCGGATGCGCGTGACAAGCTGATACCAGGTGGCCCGGGGCAGCAGCCAGAAAGCGAACCAGCCCCACCACACGCCGGCGGCCGAGAAGGCGGCGATGGCCGCGGCGTTGACGATCAGCCATCGGCGCTGGCGGCGAATCTCGTCAGCGAGGATCGGCCAGACCGGCTCGCCGGCCTGGCGGCGCGACAGCTTCGAGGTCAGCCGGCCGAACTTCTGCTTGAACCAGGTCTGACCGGTCAGGTCGCGGACTACCTTTCGGCGCAGCGAGGTGGTCGTGATCGGGAACGGCGCGGAAAGCGCCAGGTCGGGGTCGGCGGCCTGCTGGGCGAACTTGTGATGCTGCAGGTGATAGTCGCGATAGGCCTGAACGCCGCTGACGCAAAGCCACTCGGCCACCCAGTCGTTGATCCTCGGGTCAGGATGGAGCGCCCCATGAGCGGCGTCATGCTGCAGGATGCCCAGGCCCAGCTGCCGCGCCCCGATGATCATCACCATCAGCGGCAGGGTGAGCGGCCAGATCACCCCGACGACCGTCGCCGCGCCGATCACCGCCCAGCAATGGGCGACCAGGGCGAGCCCCTTCCACGACGACCGCGCGGCCAGCGGGGCCCAGTCCTCGGCGGTGAAGAAGTCCTTGGGATTGACGCGGGCGGCGGCGGGCATGGCTTGATGCTATCACGCCGGCCGCCGGGAGTGGAACCGGGCGTGGGTTAGGACCGCAGCCGGGCGACAGGCGGGCCGCACAAGGCCACCTCATACCAGCGGAACCGCAAGGCGCCGGGGTGGGGTGTAACGCAGACCAAACCGCCCTTCCGGACCTGGTCGAACAGGCTGCGCGGCACATCCACGGGGCCATTCTCGTCGGGACCACCCCAGGGCGCGAGGTCGAGCGAATAGATCACGCTGCGGCCACGGAAGACGCCGGCGCCCAGGATGCGGGTCCGCACAGGGGACGCCGGCGCCCGGTCCAGCCGCGCATCCAGCTGCGCCACCACACCCCAGCCCCAGCCAAGACCGAGGAAGGCCGACACCACGCCGAGCACGAGCGCGCGGCGAGGGTATCGGGGCGTCGTCGCCTCGCTCGACACCAGGCGATGGACCACCCAGCCGCAGGCCAGACCGAGGACCGTCGCCGCGAGGAACGGCCCCTGCCAGTCCAGAATGTTGATGTCGAGGAGAGCCCGAACGGCCGTCATCACGCTGCCGATGAACCACGGCATGGTCACGGAGGGAGCAGGATCGCCCTTCACGTCGAACAGGCGCCAGTGGGCGCGACCGCCCGGGGTCGCGATGAAAGCCAGGGCGGCGGGCGGTGTGAGCGCCAGGACGAGGATGCATGGCAGATAGGGAGCGGGCGCAAACCAGCCCCAGGCCGCCAGACCAAACCCCGCGGCCGTCATCCACCCGTCCCGAAAGCGCATCCCGACGCGGGTCGGCTCGTCCGGTCCGCGGCCGTCGGGGCCCGGTGGGCTCCGCCCGCTTGATGATGACGAGGGTTCGGCAGGGCGTCGCACGGGGGGTCGGGTCGGTGTCAGGGTTAGGGCGTGGTGGAGGCCGCGCCACAAGGTCTCACCTTGTACCAGCGGTATCCCAGGGCGCCGGGGCGCAGGGCGACGCAGGCCGGTGCGCCCACGGCAAAGCCGCCAAAGGTGGCCTCGGAGACGTCGATGTCCTGTGTCCGACGCACCGGCCCCCAGGGGGCCAGGGTGATCGCGTTCGAGCGATGGAGCCTGCTCGACGGGCGCACGGACAACACCGGCGGCGTGAACCGAACGGCCGGCGCGACGTCGAGGAGGGCGTTGGCCCCGGCGCACAGGCCCCAGCCATAGGCGAGACCGGCCATCACCAGGCCGACGACAAACGTCACCCGCGGAAGGCGCGGCAGCCCTTCCGGCAACCGCGCGGCCGAACGCCGGTTCAGCGAGGGGATCTCCCGCGAATCGACCGCCAGGGCGGCGGCGACGAACAGGGCGCCGATCCCGGCCGCCCACGTCAACGGCGGTCGCCAGTCGACGACCGTGTAGTCGATCATCGCCCTCACCCCGAGCGCCAGGGCGGGTCCCAGGCAGAGCATGACGATGTCCGGCCGGTCATTGTCACGGCGTGAGTTGAGTGACAGCCGGCCGCCGGAGGCGGCGACAAGACCGAAGGCGACGGGCGGGGCGAGGGCCAGGGTCACCCCGCACAGCCACGCCGGCTCGGGGTGGAACACCGCCCAGAACGTCAGACCGATGCCGATCGCCTGCAGGACGAAGGCGGTAGCGGCGGGCCCGTACAGGCCTCTGACCGGGGTGGCCAAGCCACCCTCCTCCAGGGCGGCCTAGTCCGGCTTGCCGCCGACGATACCGGCCACCTGCTCGGCGGTGACGCCCATGATGGCGGCGAAGGGCGAGGCGGCGGCGGGATCCCAGGCGTGACGACCACCGATGGTGATCGCCCCGTCGACGACGATGTGAGTCCCGCTGACGAAAGCCGAATCGTCGCTGGCCAGATAGAGGGCCGCGGCGGCGATGTCCGCGGGCAGGCCAGCCTTGGGGATCGGCTGGGCGGCGGCGGCGTTCTGGGCGACCATGGCGGCCATCTGGTCGGCCGCCTCACGCGGGAGGCCCAGCGCCGTGCCGAAGATCGAGGTGGCGATCAGGCCGGGGCAGATGGCGTTGACCCGGATCTTCATCGGCGACAGCTCCGCGGCCGCGCACCGGGTCAGGTGGATCACGGCGCCCTTGGCGGTGGAGTAGGCCAGCGGACCCCAGCCGGCCTGCAGTCCGGCGATGGAGGCGGTGTTGATGATCGACCCACCGCCGCGCGCGCGCATCAGCGGCAGGGCGTGTTTCATGCCCAGCACCGGACCGCGCAGCAGCAGGGCGAAGGTGGCGTCCCAGCCCTCGGCCGTGACCGTCTCGACCCCGCCGGGCAGGCCCGCGTGACCGGCGTTGTTGAACAGGATGTCCAGCCCGCCGAAAGCGCTGACAGCCAGGGCGCAGGCGGCCTCGATCTGGGCCTCGTCGGTGACGTCACAGTGGATGTAGCGCACGGTGTCCGGGAACCGCCGGGCCAGTATGGCCCCCTTCTCGTCCTGCACGTCGGCGGCGACCACAAACGCCCCCTCGCCGAGGAACAGCTCCACGGAGCCCAGGCCGATACCCGAGCACCCCCCGGTGATCAGCGCGACCTTTCCTGCGAGACGTCCGGCCATGGTCTGTTGTCCTCTGGTTCTGGGGCTGTTTGCGCGTCACGGGCCGCGGCGGGGCAGTTTGCCCCCGCCGTTCGGCCTCAGTCCATGGTCACCACCACCTTGCCCAGGGCCTTGCGGCTGGCGAGGTGGGAGATGGCCTCGCCGGCGCGGGCGAGGGGAAAGGACTCCGAGATGTAGGGCTTGATCTTGCCGGCCGTGTAGAGCTCCAGCAGCTCCCTGACATTCTGCTGGTGAGCGGCCGGGTCGCGCGCCACCGCGGCGCCCCAGAACACGCCAGCGACGTCGCAGCTCTTCAGCAGGGTGAGGTTCAGCGGCAGCCGGGGAATACCCGCCGGGAAGCCGACAACCAGGAAGCGGCCCTCCCAGGCGATGGAGCGCAGCGAGGCCTCCGCATAGTCGCCGCCGACGCCGTCATAGATCACATTGGCGCCGGCCGGGCCGCAGGCGTCCTTAAACAGGTTGGCGAGGGCCTTCTGGCCGTCGCGGTCGAAAGGACCAAGGGGATAGACCACGCCGGATTCGGCCCCACAGCGGATGGCCAGATCCACCTTCTCCTGCGAGGAGGCCGCCGCGATCACCCGGGCGCCCATGGCCTTTCCCAGCTCCACCGCCGCGAGGCCGACGCCGCCGGCGGCGCCGAGCACGAGCAGGCTCTGGCCGGGTTTCAGGAAGCCGCGGTCCTTCAGGGCGTAATAGGAGGTGCCGTAGGTCATCAGGAAGCACGCCGCCTCATCGAAGGGCATGGCGTCGGGGATCTTCACCAGGCGCGAGGCCTCCACCGCCAGTTCCTCGACCATGCCGCCTGAGCCGGTGTTGGCCAGAACCCGGTCGCCCGCCTTCACATGCGTGACGCCCTCGCCAACCGACTTGACCACGCCGCTGATCTCGCTGCCGGGGGCGAACGGCCGCGGCGGCTTGAACTGGTATTTGTCCTCGATAATCAGCACGTCCGGATAGTTGACGCCGCAGGCCTTCACCGAGACCACCGCCACGCCGGGCCGCGCCTCGGGGCTTGCCACCTCCTCCAGGACCAGGGTGTCCGGGCCGCCCACGGCCTTGCTCAGCAGTGCCTTCATCGCTTCCTCATCGGGTTTATGTTTGTGGCGGCGGACGCTATCCGATGACCTGCGCCCGTGAAAGCCCCAACCAACCTGAGGACCCGCCATGACCGACCAGCCCATCGCCATGGTGATCCACGGCGGCGCCGGCCCGCTGAAGAGCCGCGACTACAGCCGCGAGGTCGACCACATGCGCGCCCTGATCGAGGCCGGTCGCGAACGGCTGAACGCGGGGGCGGCGGCCCTGGACGTGGTGGTGGACACCATCGTCGCCCTGGAGGCCTCCGGGCTCTATGTGGCCGGGCGCGGCGCCTCGCCCAACAGCGACGGGCTCTATGAACTGGACGCCAGCCTGATGGACGGACCGACCCGGCGGGCCGGGGCCGTGGCCGCCCTGGCCGGCTACGCCTCGCCGATCACCGCCGCCCGGGCGGTGATGGAGCACACGCCGCACGTGCTGCTGGCGGGAAACGGCGCCGCCGCCTTCGCCGCCGCCCGGGGCCTCGAGGCCATCGCCGACCCGGCGGCCTGGTTCACCCACGCCTGGCGCGATCCCGGCAAGACCGCGGCGGAGCTGGCCACCGGGACCGTAGGCTGCCTGGCTCTGGACCGTTCCGGCGCCCTGGCGGCGGGAACCTCCACCGGCGGGGTGTTCGGCAAGATGCCCGGCCGGGTGGGCGACAGCCCCATACCGGGCGCGGGGGTGTGGGCGGACGATGCGGTGGCCGTGTCCTGCACCGGCGCCGGAGAGATGTTCATACGCGCCGCCGTGGCCGCCCAGGTGGCCTTCCGCGTGCGCTTCGGGGGCGAGACCCTGGCCCGGGCGACCGACGCGGCTCTGGCCGAGGTGAAGGCTCTGAACGGCGACGGCGGCCTGATCGCCCTGACCGCCCGCGGCGAGCTGGTCATGCCGTACAATTCGGCCGGCATGAAGCGGGCGGCGCTCTATCCGGATGGCCGGATCGTCAGCGCCGTGTTCTGAGGGGCATGCAGGAAACGGAGTGGCGGCCATGGGCGACGGACTTCTCGCGATCGGACTGACGACGCTGGACATTCTCGCCCGGCCGGTGGACGCCCTGCCGGCGCCGGACACCACCGCCCTGGTCGAGCAGATCCTGCTTGCGCCGGCGGGAACGGCGGCGGGCGCGGCCTTGGTGGCGGCAAGGCTTGGGATGAAGACCGCCCTGGCCTCCTGTGTCGGCGCGGACGCGGCCGGACGGCTGGTGCGCGCAGAGCTGGCCGCGGCCGGGGTCGACGTCACCCTTTTGGCGACGGCACCAATCGGGACCACCTCGATCACCATCCTGCCGATCAATTCGGCGGGGCAACGCCCGAACCTTCACGCCCTGGGCGCCGGCGGCCTCGTGCAGGACAGCCCGGCCCTGCGTCAGGCGGCGGCGAACGCGGGGTTCGTCCACTTCGCGGCGGTGGGCGCCGCGGGCCTGGAGGCGGGCGCGGACGCCGCCCTGCTGAAGCGCGCGCGCGAGGGCGGCGCATTCATCACCTGCGATCTGATCTCGCCTCGGCGTGGCGTGATGGAGCGCCTCAGAACGCTGCTGCCCTATGTCGACGTCTTCCTGCCCAACGCGGCAGAGGCGCGGTTTCTCTCTGGCCGCGAGGATCTGATCGAGGCCGGCCGGGCCCTGATCGATCTGGGCGCCGCCGCCTGCGTGTTCACCGACGGCGCGCAGGGCTCGCTGCTGGTCGACGCCGACGGGGTCCGGCGCTTCGCCGCCCATTCGATCACGCCGGTCGACACCACCAGTTGCGGTGATTCCTACTGCGCCGGCCTGATCGCCGCCCTGGACCGGGGTTGGCCGCTGGATGACGCCTGCCGCCTGGCCACCGCCGTCTCGGCCCTGGTGGCCCAGGGTCTGGGCACGCTGGGCGCCCTGACCGGCTTCAACGCCGCCGAGCGCCTGATGCGCCACGGCGCCGCGGGGGCCGCCGCATGAGCGTGTCCGAGTCCAGCCTGCGCGAGGACATCGTCAGGGCCATGCAGGCGCTGGACGCCCGCGGCCTCAACCGCGGCACCTCAGGCAACGTCTCGGCGCGTTTCGCCGGGGGCATGCTGATCACCCCCAGCGGGGTTGTCGCCTCGGCCCTTACACCTGGGTCCATCGTCCATATGCCTCTCGAACGGGAGCCCGAGGACGAGGGTCTGCGTCCATCCAGCGAGTGGCGTATGCACGGCGGGCTCTACCGGGCGCGCGCCGACTGCGGAGCGGTGGTCCACTGCCACTCGCGGCATGCCACGATCCTGGCCTGCGCCGGCCGCGGCATACCGCCGATCCACTACATGGTCGGGGTGAGCGGCCGGGCCAGTGTCCCGCTGGCGCCCTATGCGCCGTTCGGCTCGGACGAACTGGCCGGGCTCGTCGTCGAGGCGATGGACGGCGGCTTCGCCTGCCTCATGGCCAACCATGGCCAGATCACCATCGGCCGCACGGTGGCCCGCGCCCTGGCGGTGGCCGAGGAGATGGAGGAACAGGCGGCGATCTACTGGGGGACCCTGGCCATCGGCGGGCCGACGCTGCTGGACGAGGGGCAGATGGCCGAGATCTTCCGCCGCTTCGGGGGCTATGGCCAGAAACGCTGAGCCGGCCCGCTCACATCGTCTCGCCCGTTTCCAGCAGCGACTTCAGATCGCTGAGAATCCAGGCCCAGCCGCCACCGCCGCGGTCGGAGAACCGGCTCGAGACCATGCCGCTCATGAGCGGGCGGCCGGTGACGTCGTGGAGAATGCTCAGGCGGGTGAACCCGCCAGCAGTCGGCTCGACCTCCCAGGTGATCTGGCTGAAGCCCTCGGCGGTTGTCTCCGCACCGAACAGGAAGCGGTAGGTCTGGACCAGCCGGCGCGGCGCGTCGACCTCGATGACCTCGCCGTCGATGATCGTCTCGGCCATGCCCATCGCGCGCATCTGGTCGTTCGACCGGGCCCGAAACGCGCCGCCGGCGCGCAGGTCATAGTCGGACGGCGCCCTGTAGCCGTATCGCTCGGTCCACTCGGGGGTGGTGATCGCCTCCCAGACCGCCTCGGCCGGAGCCTTGATGTAGATGTCGAACACCTTGATCGTCGTCTCGCCCATCGCCCTCTCCCCTGTCATCCCGGAGCCGCCGTCGCCCGGATTTCAACCGCCGCCCATTCAGCCGGATCGCGGGGGGTTTGCAAAGGGGCCAGGCGAACCGCGGCATTGTCGGGGGCGCGGCGAGCGCCTAGCCTTCGTCCGGGGCGGAGACGGAGGCGGATATGGCGGACCCGGTGATCCTGGTGAAACGCGACGGGACGATCGCGACGGTGACACTCAACCGCGCCGAGCGCCGCAACGCCATCAACGCCGAGATGATGCGCGAATTGATCCGCGTCGGCGAAGGGTTCGCCGCGGATGAGCAGACCCGTGCGGTGATCTTTCGGGCTGAGGGCGGAGACTTTTCGGTGGGCGCCGATCTGGCGCAGCCGCCGTCGTCGATCGGCCCGGCTTCGCTGCTGATGCGTCGACGAGCCGCCGAACTGGGCGCCACCCTGATGCGGGTCATGCAGGACATCCACCAGCCGACCATCTGTGCAGTCAAAGGTGTCGCCACCGGAGCTGGCGCGTGCATCGCCTCGGCCTGCGACTTCCGGATCGGCGCCGACACCACGCGCCTGGGTTACGGCGAGGTGAAGCTGGGCATCAATCTGATGTGGAACGCCGCGCCGATCTGCGTCCATCTCGTCGGTCCGGCGCGGGCGAAACGGATGATCATGACCGGCAGGCTCTTCGACGCCACCACCCTGGAACGCTGGGGCTACCTGGACGAGGTCGCTCCTCTCGCCGAGCTGGACACGCGCGTTCTGGCCTGGGCCAAGGAATACGCCGCCCTGCCGCCGATGGCCGTGCAGATGATCAAGCGCGGGATCAATCAGGTCGCCGGGGCGCTGGACAGGGCCGTCATGCACATGGATGGCGATCAGTGGCTGCTGGCGTCGATGTCCGAGGACTATCGCGAGGCGGTCTCCGCCTTCTTCGGCAAGCGGCCGCCGAGCTTCACGGGCAACTAGACTGAGCAGGAGGCGGGCGACGCCCCGGCGGAGACCTCTTCGCGGGAGCCCGGGTGATTGAGTGCGGAGGAAATGACCATGCCGGACCTGAGCGATCTCGGCGGACAGCCGACCGGCCCGCGCCGCATCCATGACCTGCTCGCGGTTGCGGCCCCGGCGGAGGCCCCGGCCACCGCGGGCCCGGGCGAGCGACTGACCTATGGCGAGTTGCGCGTCGAGATCGATCGCTATGCGCGCGGCCTGCTGGCCCTTGGCGTAAGGCGCGGCGACCGGGTCGCCATGCTCACCCCCCCTTCGGTGGATTTCTGGCGCGTGCTGCACGCCACCACCTCGATCGGGGCGATCTGGGTGGGGATCAATCCGCGCTATCAGATCCGCGATTTCGAGCATCTGCTGTCCGACGCACGGCCGGTCGTCGTGCTTGCACCCTCCCCGTTCGACGGCCGCGACTATATCGCCGAACTGGCGCCGCTGTTGCCGACGGGAGCGCGGATGGTCGGCCTGGGCGAAACGCCGGCAGATGTCATGGATCGCGCGGACTTGCTGGCGGAGGGCGAGGCGATCAGCGAGGCCAGCCTGGGCGGCGCCCGTGCGGCGGTCGACCCGGAGGACCCGGCGATCATCGTTTACACCTCCGGCACCACGGGCAAACCCAAGGGCGCCCTGCTCTCCCACCGGGCGATCACCGCCTCGGCCATCGCCAACGCCCGCTGGATGGGGCCGGAGAGCCTCGCCCGGTCGATCTGCGCCGCGCCGGTCAATCATGTCGGGGCGATCAACAACATCTGCATGAACGTCATGGCGGCCGGCGGCGCGGTGATCTTCTATCCGGAAGTCGACATTCCCGCCCTGGCGGCCCTGAGTCAGGCGGAGAAACCCAGCTATCTGGTGTCCTCGCCCACCGGCTTCGCCATGATGCTCTCCCAGCCCGCGGGCATGGCGGGCCGTCTGGCCTCGACGAGGATGATCGTCTTCGGCGGAGCCATGACGGCGCTTTCCACCCTTGAACAGATAGCCCCCTTCGGCTCGGCGCTCTCGAGTGTGTACGGTCAGACCGAGACCTGCGGCATCATCACCCACACCCGGCCGGACGCCCCCCTGGAGGCGCACGCCAACACGATCGGCCGACCTCTGGCGGGGGCGGAATTGCGCATCGCCGCGCCGGACGGCGGCGAGGCCGCGCCGGGCGAGGCCGGCGAGATCCAGATCCGCGCGCCCTATGTCATGAGCGGCTATTTCAACAATGCCGCGGCCACGGCGGAGGCGTTCACCTCCGACGGGTTCATGCGCACCGGCGATCTGGGCCTGATCCGTGAGGATGGCAATCTGGTCTTCGTCGGGCGGCTGAAGGAGATGTTCAAATCGGGAGGCTACAACGTCTATCCGGTGGAGATCGAACAGGCGATCTGCGAGCATCCGGCAGTAGCCCTCGCCGCGGTGGTGGCCGTGCCGCACGACACCTTCCAGGAGGTCGGCCACGCCTTCGTCCAGCCCAGTCCGGGCGCCAGCGTGACAGCCGAGGACCTGAAGGCGTTCCTCAAGACCCGCATCGCCAACTACAAGATCCCCAAGAGCTTCGAGATCGAGGCCGAACTGCCGCGCCTGCCCAACAACAAGCTGGACAAGGCGGCGCTGCAGGCCAGGGCCGGCGCATGAGCGGGGGCCGGCCGTCAGAACGCTCCCGGCCCGAAGGACGATTGCGTCCCGCGCGCGCTGGCCCTATTCACGACCATGATGCCCAGCCTCGCTTCAGCCCGTCGCCTCCGCCGACCCTTCGGGGCCGAGGGATCGCGCGCGCGCTGAACGCAACGCATCTGTTCCTCGACCTCTCCGCCTTGGACGGGGTCGCTTGAAGGGACTCCGTAAGGCGATTTCGCAACGGAGACCCTGATGACCGACCCAGCCTTGCTTTCCGACACCGGCCTGCGGCCTGCCGCGCGCGACCTGGTGTTCCGGAACGTGCGCCCCGCCGACCTGGCCCTGATCGTGCGTCACCGCCGCGAGATGTTCGCCGCCAACGGTCATGCCGAGGCGGTGCTCTCGCCGATGGGCGAGGCTTTCGAAGCCTGGCTGGCGCCGCGGCTGGCCGGAGGCGACTATTTCGGCTGGATCGTCGAGGACGCCGCCGGCCAGGCCGTCGGGGCTCTGGGAATGATGGAGATCGACTGGCCGCCCCACCCCCGTCATCCGCTTCAGGCCAAACGGGGTTACATCACGAACGTCTTTGTCGAGCCTGGGCTGCGCGGTTCGGGCGTCGGGCGGGCGCTGATGGACAGGGCGGCGCAAGAGGGCCGCCGCCGCGGTCTCGCTCTCATGGTTCTGCACGCCTCGCCCATGGGGCGGCCCCTCTATGAGCAGATAGGCTGGCTGGCCGGTTCGGAGATGATGATGCCCCTCGACACGCCGGTCGGCCGGGATCACCGTTGAAAAATCCGGCCCGTTGTCGCGTCTCAGGCGCGGCCGCGGGCCACAGCCCGGGAGCTCCTTGATGGCCGCCAGAACCCGGACGCAGCCCTCCGGCCTCGTGGCCCACATTCTCGACGTTCTCGGCGACCTGGGTCCGGTGGAATGCGGGCCGTTCTTCGGGGGCTGGGGCCTGCGCGTTCACGGCGTCTTCTTCGCCATGATCATGCGGGAGGAACTCTACTTCTCGGTCGACGCCGCCTTGCGCGCAGAACTGATCGCCGTCGGATGCGCGCCGTTCGCCTACGCGCGGGCAGGCCGCGACATTGTCACCGAGAAGCTTTATGCGGCGCCGCCGGGCTGCCTGGATGACAACGACGAGCTGTGCGTCTGGGCGAGCAAGGCCATGCGCGTGGCGGTGGACCAGGGATGAGGCTACGCCCCCGGGCCGCCGCAGAACGGATTTCCGCCTCGCGGGGGGGCTCATCGGGGCGGGTTGAATGCGGCCGGCTGGAACAGTTCGACGACATTGCCGGAGGGATCCTGCAGCAGAACCTGCCTGCCGCCAGGTCCCTCGAGGATGGCGTTGCGAAACGTCGCGCCCGCGTCACGCAGGCGTGCGACCTGATCGTCGATGTCGTCCACTATGAGGTGAATGCGGTTCCAGCCGCCCGGTCCCGGCTTCGCCCCATCCGGCATGGGCCGCCCGGCTGAGCTGGCCGGTCCGCTGAGAAGCAGCCGCAGCCGGCCGCGGGCGACATCGGCAAAGGCCGGAACAAAGCTGTTCAGGACCTTGAAGTCGAGGAACGCCGTGTAGAAATCGACCGCTTTTTCGACATCGTCGACCATGTAGCGGACGCTCACCATTTCACTGAGGTCGGTCATCTGGCTCTCCTGGGCTCTCAGGCGGCGGGGATCGTTCGGCGAGGAGGGCGAGCAGGAATCCAATGCGGATCTCCAGTTCGGCCGCCGTTTGTTGAAACAGGGGGTAGGTGACGTCGTCGGGATCGCCGGTGACGGGATTGGCAAGGCTCCAGTGGATGGCCTGCGGGCGGCCGGGGAGCTCCGGGCAGACCTCCCGCACGCGGTCACACAGGCTGATCACCCAGTCGAAACGTCGGCGGGCGACCGCCTCCAGGGACCTGGAGGCCTGATCGGCCAGGTCGAGGCCATAGGCCTCCCGCATGACGCGCACGGCATTGGGATGAAGGGGCTTGGGGTGGCTCCCGGCGCTGCAGACCTCTATGGCCCCACCCGAACGGGCCCTCGCCAGAGCCTCGGCCATCTGCGACCGGGCGCTGTTTCCGGTGCACAGGAACAGCACCCGCACCGGACCGGTCAGGGCGTTGCCTGGCGAACGCGGCATGAGACGAAGCGCCGGGTGCAGAGCTCCGCCAGTCGCCGACAGCAGCGCCCCGAAATGGGCTAGGTCCAGCCCATAGTAGGTGTCCCGCCGATCGGCGGAACTGCGCCGGCCGAAGACCAGTCGACCCGCCCTCAGCTTGCCCAGGTGGTACGAGACCAGGCTCTGGGGCTCGCTGACCAGACCTGTCAGTTCGCTCACGATCCGGTCGCTCCGGGACAACTCAACCAGCAGGCGCCAGCGCAGGGGATGCCCGGCCAGTTGCAGAAACTCGTGCGGGGCGACCTCGCGCTGGCCTTGCTGCGGCTTCATGCCGACTTTATACATCAATTTTAATTGATGTATCAACCGCGTTCAATGTGAGGCCCCGGCGGCAGGGCGGATTCGACAGCAAGGCTCAGCGCGTCCGGTTGTAGAGATAGTCCTCGCGCGCGCTCGGCCCGGCGAACAGGCCCGCCGGCAGCGGCGCCCGGGCCGCATTGACGGCGGCGTGAGCGTCGAGGGCGGCCTGGTCGGTCCACAGTTCAAGCAGGGTCAGCCGGTCCGGATCCAGGCCGCCGCCGAACACCTCGAACTGCTCGCAGCCGGGCTCGGTCAGGACCTCGGCGCAACGGTCGCGCAGGATCCGCAGCACCTCGGCGCCTTTTCCCGGCGCGGCGGTGAGGGTGATGATCAGACGGATCGCCATGGTGTGTCCTTCCGGGAGCCGGCGTGGCATGTGTCTGGCCACCGCTTAACGCAACCCGGCCCGGCCTTCTCCCCATGACTTTCGAGACCCTCTCCGCCCAGCGCTGCCACGATGGCGTGCAGAGCGTCCATCGCCACGCCAGCGCCGAGACCGGCACGTCGATGCGCTTCGCCGTGTTCACGCCGCCCGGCGAGGGCCCGCACCCCGTGGTCTGGTTCCTGGCCGGCCTGACCTGCACCGAGGAGAACTTCACGGTGAAGGCCGGCGCCCAGAAGGCCGCCGCCGACCTCGGACTGATGCTCATCGCCCCCGACACCAGCCCGCGCGGCGAGGGCGTGGCCGACGATCCGGCCTATGACATGGGCCAGGGGGCGGGGTTCTATGTCGACGCGACCCAGGCGCCCTGGGCGCCCCACTTCCGCATGCGCAGCTATATCGAGCGGGAGCTTCCGGCGCTGATCGGAGCGAAATTCCCGGCCGACATGAGCCGGCAGGGGATCATGGGCCACTCCATGGGCGGCCACGGGGCGCTGACCATCGCCCTGCGCAACCCCGGCCGGTTCGCCGCCGTCTCGGCCTTCGCCCCGATCGTCTCGCCCCTGAATTGTCCCTGGGGCGAGAAGGCCCTGGGCGGCTATCTGGGCCCCGATCACGCCGCCTGGCGTCCCTACGACGCCTGCGCCCTGATCGATGACGGCGCCCGCGTCGCCGACATCCTTGTTGACCAGGGCGAGGCGGACCCTTTCCTCGACAGCCAGCTGCAGCCGGACCGTCTCGAGGCGGCCTGCGCCCGGGCCGGCGTCCCCCTGACCCTGCGCCGACGCCCGGGCTACGACCACTCCTACTGGTTCATCCAGTCCTTCATCGACGACCACCTGCGCTGGCACGCGGCGCGCCTGGGGCATTAGGCCCGCTGCCGCAGCCCGGTTCTTCGCGGACTTTTCGTGGTGAGCGGCTTTTGCGCTATAGGCGGTCCCATCCCGCCCCTCGCCGAAAAAACCCCCTTGTCCGTCACCCTCGACCTGACCCGCGCCAACCCCGCCGCCGCATCCGCCGCGCCGATCAATCTCGCCGGCCTGACCCGGCCGCAGATTGCCGCCGCCCTGGTGGAGAGCGGCGTGGCGACGCCCGCCCAGGCCAAGATGCGGGCGAACCAGATCTGGGGCTGGACCCAGCATCATGGCCTTACCGCCTTCGAGGGCATGAGCAACATCGCCAAGGAGACGCGCGCGGCCCTGGCGGATCGTTTTGTCCTGGACCGACCACAGATCGCCGAGCGCCAGCAGAGTGTCGACGGCACGGTCAAATGGTTGATCCGCTTCGCGCCGGGCGTCGAGGCGGAGACGGTCTTCATCCCCGACGTCGGCGGCGGCTCGGGCGCCCTGTGCGTTTCGAGCCAGGTGGGCTGCACGCTCAACTGCAGCTTCTGCCACACCGGCACCCAGGCCCTGGTGCGCAACCTCACCGCCGCCGAGATCGTCGCCCAGGTGCAGGTCGCTCGCGACGATCTGAAGGAATGGCGCGCCGCGCCTGGCGAACGGCGCCTGACCAATGTGGTGTTCATGGGCATGGGCGAGCCGCTGTACAACCTCGACGGCGTCGCCACGGCCCTGGACATCGTCTCCGACGACCAGGGCATCGCCATCTCACGGCGGCGGGTGACGGTTTCCACCTCGGGCGTGGTCCCCAGGCTGACGGAACTGGGCGAGCGGACGGGCGCGATGCTGGCCATCTCTTTGCACGCGGTCACCGACGAGCTGCGAGACGAGCTGGTGCCGATCAACAGGGCCTACCCGATCGCCGAGCTTCTCCCGGCGATCCGCGCCTATCCCGGCCTGTCCAACGCCCGGCGGGTCACGTTCGAATATGTGATGCTGAAAGGCGTCAACGACAGCCCCGCCGAGGCGCGCGCCCTGGTGAAGCTGCTGGCCGGCATCCCGGCCAAGATCAATCTGATCCCGTTCAACCCCTGGCCGGGCAGCCCCTATGAATGCTCCAGCGGCAATCGCATCCACGCCTTCGCCGACATCGTCAACGCCGCTGGCTACGCCTCGCCGATCCGCACCCCCCGCGGTCGCGACATCCTGGCCGCCTGCGGCCAGCTGAAATCGCAGAGCGAGAAACAGCGGGCCAGTGCGCGACGCGACTCGGAACAAGACGGTCCGATGACCTGATCGGTTCACAGGCCGTCTACAGACCCACGGCCTAGCTCCTGCGACAACCTAGGCGACAGTTTTCAGGCGTGGGAGCAAAGAGGTGATGCATTCGTTTCGACAGGCCGGCGCGAAAGCCAGCGTCCTGGCCGTTGCCGCGGCGGTCGGCGCCATCCTGGGTCTCGCCGGACCGGCC
>CAIXWN010000267.1 GCA_903923135.1 uncultured Caulobacteraceae bacterium
CGCTGCTGACCCTGCTGGCGCTGGGCGCCTGCGTCGACCTCGCGCCGACGTACCGCCGGCCGGCCAGTCCCGTGCCCGCCACCCTGCCGACAACCGGGCCGGAGGGCCCGGCGACCGCCGTGGCGGCGGCGAATCCGGCTTGGCGTGAGGTGTTCATCGATCCGCGCCTGCGGTCCGTGATCGAACGGGCCCTGGCGGGCAACCGCGACCTGCGCCTGGCCGTGGCCAATGTGGCGGCCGCGCGGGCGCAGTACGCCGTCGAACGCGCCGGCCAGTTCCCCAGGCTCGCCGCCACCGCCTCCGCCGTCTACGGCCAGACTCCTTCGGGCGTGCTCAGCGGGACCGGCGCCCAGACCGGCGTCCACAACGAGCGCCTCTACGACCTCGGCGCCGGCGTCAGCGCCTGGCAGCTCGACCTGTTTGGCAAGTTGAGGAACGCCAGCCGGGCCTCGCTTGAGGCCTATTTCGCCACGCGTCAGGCGCGGGACGCGGCCCGCGTCACCCTCATCGGCGCGGTGGCCACCGACTGGCTGACCCTGGGCTCGGACCGGGCGCTGCTGGCCATCGCCACCGAGACGCGAAGCAGCGGCGAGGCGAGTCTCGCCCTGACCCGCGTGCGCTTCGACGCCGGCGTCGCCTCCGCCCTGGACGTCGCCCAGGCCGAGACCGCGGCGCAGCAGGCCCGCGCCGACGTGGCCCGCCTGACCACCCAGGTCGCCGTCGATCGCAACGCCCTGGATCTCGTGGTCGGCTCGCCCGTGGGCGACGAACTGCTGCCCGGCGACATCGACGATCCCGGCGTGGTGCTGGCGAACCTTCCAGCCGGCCTGCCATCCCGGGTCCTGCTGTCGCGGCCGGACGTCGCCGAGGCCGAGGACCAGCTGAAAGGGGCTTCCGCCAGTATCGGAGCCGCCCGCGCGGCGTTCTTCCCGGACATCTCGCTCACCGGGTCCGGGGGCGTGACCAGCCTGGCGCTCTCCACCCTTCTGCGCAGCGCCTCGGAAACCTGGACCCTGGCGCCGACGGTCACCCAGCCGATCTTCGATTTTGGCGCCAACCGCGGCAATCTCGCCGCCGCCAGGGCCCAGCGTGACGCGGCCCTGGCACGCTACGAGAAGGCGATCCAGACGGCCTTCCGCGAGGTCGCCGACTCCCTGGCCCGCCGGGCCACGATCGACGAAGAACTGGAAGCGCAGCAGGCTCTGACCGACGCGGCGGCGCGCGCCTACGCGCTGGCCGACGCCCGCTACCGCCGGGGGACCGACAGCTACCTGACCGCGCTCGTCGCCCAGCGCACGCTCTATGCGGCGCGCCAGAGCCTGACGGCGGCGAAGCTGGCCCGCGCGGTCAATCTGGCGGCGCTTTACGCGTCCCTCGGGGGCGGACTCAACTAGCGGGCCTTGACTCGATGCTCCCGCGCCAGACTGTGACGGCATGCCGTCCGCCGGAGAGCCAGAGCCGATGAATCCGCCCGCGGACCCCCCGCACCATCACCCCATCGAGCTTTCCCGCGTGCTGGGCATCGTCTTCGGCCTGGCCGTGGTGGTCGGCGGGGTGATCGGCTCGGGGATCATGCGCGCGCCCGGCGTCGTCGCCCTGGGGGTGCGCAACGGCCCGCTGATGCTGCTTTTCTGGGCCGTCGGCGGCGGCGTCGCCATGCTGACAGCCATGCCGCTGGTCGAGGCCGGCGCATCGGTGCCCAAGGCCGGCGGCAGCTATCCGATCGCCACGCGCGCCTTCGGTCCCGCCGCGGGTTTCATGACCGGCTGGCTGACCTGGCTGCAGTACGCCGCCTCGAACGCCTTCATCGCGGTGGTCTTCGGCGAATATGTCCAGCGCCTGGGCTTCGCCACCGCCGTGCCCAAGAACGTCATCGCCGTGGGCCTGATCCTCGCCGTCGCGGCGATCAACTGGACTGGCACGAGGATCAGCGGCGCGTCCCAGAGCATCGCCAGCGCCATCAAGGGCGGCGCCTTCCTGCTTGTGGCGGCGATCCTGTTCATCTCGCCGCGAGCGCCGGCGGGCTTCCATCCCTCGGCCACGGTCCACCCCGTGCTGGTCGGCGCCGCGGCGGTCAGCGCCATGATCATGGCGGTGCGGGTCATCTACCAGACCTACGCCGGCTGGGACGCGGCGATCTATTTCTCGGAGGAAGTACACCGTCCCGAACAGAACGTGGCCCGGGCCACCTTCCTGGGCATCGGCCTGGTCACTTTGGTCTATCTGCTGGTCAACGCCGCCGCCCTGCACGTGCTCACGCCCGACCAGATCGCCGGGTCAGAGCTGGCCGTGGGCGACGCCATTAAGATCTCCATGGGGTCGGCCGGCAACACGGTGATCACCGCCATCGGCGCCCTGTCCCTGGCGGCGATCGTCAATCTGCAGATCATGGCCGCCTCGCGCATCACCTTCCGCATGGCCGCCGACGGGGTGCTGCCCCGCTTCCTTGCCGTGGTGGCAAAGGGCGGCACGCCAAGGCGCAGCGTCGCGGTCCTGGCCATTGCCTCGGCCCTGTTCGCCGCCTCGGGAAGCTACGAGAGCATCGTGCGCATCTACGCGCCGTGGAGCATCGGCAGCATCCTGATGATCTGCCTCAGCGGCATCTGGCTGCGCTATCGCGAGCCCGGTCTGGCCAGGCCGTTCCGCACGCCGATGTTTCCCTGGCTCTCCATCTTCGCCGCTCTGATCCAGGCGGCGCTGATCGCGGTGGTGGTGGTCGACGATCCCCTGTCGGGGTTCTGGTCGGCGGTGGTCGTGGTGGCGCCCCTGCCGCTGTATCTCTACTTCACCCGCCGGCGGCGGCTCGCCACCGCGTGAGACACCCCCGCCTGACCCTTCTGCTGACGATGGCGGCCCTGCTCGCCACGGCGCGGGCGCTGGCGGCCGCTGAGCCCGCGCCGGCCGCGACGTTCACGCCGACCAAGGACCGCCTGTCGGAGGCCGCCCGGCAGGCGTTGGTCAAGGCGCCGCTCGAGGAGATGCTCGGCGGCCATGTGGCCGAGGGGGCGGCCGACTTCGAGGACCTTCTGACCAAGCGCGGCGGTGGTCGAGGCGACCACAGCCTGGCGATCGGCGACACCCTCAGCGCCATGGGCGTGGGGCTCTACACCGGGGCGACGGACGCCGGTCTCGAGGACCTGCGCCGAAAGTCGCTGACCTATCTGGCGCGCGCGGTTCCGGCCCTGAAGGCCGCCTTCGGCGAGGGCCATCCTGAGGTGGCCCTGGCGCTCACCGACTATGTGACCGCGGCGCTGCAGATCGATCCGGAGAACCCCGCCCCGGAGGTCGAGGCAGCCGCGGAAGAGGCCTACCGCATCCGCCTCGCCGCGCTGGGGGCGAAGAACGTCGAGACGGTCGAGGCCCTGGCCACCCTGGGCCAGATCCGGGGACTGGAGTCCCGCGTGAAGGGCGATCCGGCCCGGGTCGCGGCGGCCGCGGCGATGGTCAGCCAGGCGGCGAGGCTGGGCGCGGCCATCCCCAGATTCCGGCCGGTCGAGTACGGGCGGCTCTATCTGACCCTGGCCAGGATCTATGTCGTCAATGGCCAGATCGACCGCGCGATGGAGGCGTTCGCCCTGGCCGAAGCGGCCTTCCAGTCGCCGAACCCGCAGGAGTCCGCGGTGCGCGGCGTCTTCCTCATCGAGACGCTCACCCTGGCCACGGACATGGAGGCCAAGGGCTTCAAGGCCCAGGCGACGCTGTTGCGCGAGCGCTATTCGAAGGAGATGGGCGGACTCATCGCCGGCCTTTCGGCGCAGCCCCCCGCGGCGTCCGCATCGCCCAAATGACGGCGCGGCCGGACGCCGCCTTGCCCGCGCCGCCGCCGCCGACGTAGGGTCCGGCGATATCGCCAAAGGATGAGTCATGGCCGAAACCCCCACGCCCGCGCCCGCTTCGAGCCATCCCTTCGCCAACGCCAACCTGCCGCTCGAGGCCCGGGTCGAGGATCTGCTCGGCCGCTTGACGATGGAGGAAAAGGTCGGCCTGATGGCCGGCGCGGCCGCCTTCACCCTACAGGGCGTCGAGCGCCTGGGCGTCCCGCCGGTGCGGGTGACTGACGGCCCCACCGGCGTGCGATCCAACGAGGGCGAGGCCGCCACGGTGTTTCCCGTCGGCGTGGCCATGGCCGCCACCTGGAACCCCGAGTTGACCCGCGAGGTCGCCGCGGCCATCGCCCGCGAGGCCCTGGCGCTGGACAACCGCGTGGTGCTGGCGCCCACGATCAACATCGTCCGCACACCGGTCTGGGGCCGAAATTTCGAGACCTATTCGGAGGATCCCTTCCTGGCCGGCGCCTTGGGAACGGCCTTCGTGCAGGGGCTGCAAGGCGAGGGCGTCGGCGCCTCGCTCAAGCACTATGCGGTGAACAACCAGGAAGAGAACCGCATGACGGTGAACGCCATCGTCGATGAGCGCACCCTTCGTGAGATCTATCTGGCCGCCTTCGAGACGGTGGTGAAGGCCGCCAATCCCTGGACGGTGATGGCCTCCTACAACCGGGTGAACGGCACCTACGCCACCGAGAACCACTATCTGCTCAAGGACATCCTCAAAACCGAGTGGGGGTATGATGGGGTGGTGGTCTCCGACTGGGGCGCCGTCCACGCCACCGCCGACGCCGCAAACGGCGGCAACGATCTGGAGATGCCCGGGCCGCCGCGCTGGTTCGGCGACAAGCTGCTGGCCAGCGTCGCCGCCGGCGAGACGCCGCCCGCCCACATCGACGAGGCCACCCGCCGAATGGTCCGGCTCATCCTGCGCACCGGCGTGCTTGACGGACGCCCGGCGCCGACGGGCGAACTGCGCACGCGCCGTCACCGCGACATCGCCGCCCGCGCCGCCGAGGAGGCTGCGGTGCTGCTGAAGAACACCGGCGAGATCCTGCCGCTGGAGGCGCCGAAGGTCAGACGGGTGGCCGTCATCGGCCCCAACGCCGCAGTCCGCCGGATCCAGGGTGGCGGCTCCTCCCAGGTGCGGGCCGGGCGGCAGATCTCGATCCTGCAGGCCATCGAGGACCTTGTCGGCGGCGCCTGCGAGGTGCTCCACGCCGAGGGCGGCGACAACGAGCCCGTGCCGCCCACCGCCCGCGCCACAGCCTTCAGCGCAGACGCCGGCCGCGGGCAGGCCGGCCTGCGGTGCGAATACTTCGCCGCCAGGGGTTTCGACGCGCCGCCCTACCGCTCGGCGGTGGAGCGGGGGATCGGCAAGCTGGTGGCCACCAACGCCTTCAGCCAGCTTGGCGAGGGTCTGGGCGCCCTGCGCTGGACCGGATGGCTCTGGGCCGAGCGCGACGGCCGGCATGAACTGTCGCTGCGCGCGCCTGGCCACGGCCGCCTGATCCTCGACTGCGAGTGCCTGATCGACGACAGCACTCATGGCGAGGCCGACCGGATGGACGTCGGCGGCATGCCCGTGCCCCGCCGCACCGCCGCCGTCGATCTGGTCGCCGGCCAGGGCTACCCGATCACCATCGAGTATGTGCGGCCGGCCGACGCCGGAACGCTGCCCTGGGAGTACGTCGGCGTGGGCCTGCGCCAGCCGCGCGGAACGATCGCCGAGGCCGCCGCCCTGGCCGCCACCGCGGACGTCGCCATCGTTGTCGTCGGCGCGGCCTCGATCAGCGAGGGCGAAGGCTACGACCGGGAGTCGCTCGACCTGCCGGGCGACCAGAACGCCCTCGTCGAGGCGGTCCTCGCGGCCAATCCGCGGACGGTGATCGTGCTGAGCAACGGCGCGCCCTACGTCCTGCCTTGGATCGACCACGCCCCGGCCGTGCTGGAAGCCTGGCTTGGCGGCGAGGAGGGCCCGGACGCGGTGGCGCGCATCCTGTTCGGTCGGGCGGGGCCGTCGGGCCGTCTGCCGGTGACCTTCCCCCGACGCCTGGAGGACACCCCGGCCCACCCCTGGTACCCGGGCGGCGCCGATGCGATCTATGGCGAGGGGCTGTATGTCGGGTACCGGCATTTCGATCGCGCCGCGGAGGCGCCAATGTTCCCGTTCGGCCACGGCCTCACCTATACCCGCTTCGCCTACGCCGAGCTTGAGGCGCCGGAGGAGGCGAGGGCGGGCGATCCGGTCGAGGTGAGTTTCACTCTGAAGAATGTCGGCGAACGGCCCGGCAAGGAGACCGCCCAGCTTTACGTCCGGCCGCGCGGACCCTCGGTCGACCGGCCGGTGAAGGAGCTCAAGGGTTTCGCCAAGGTTGCCCTCGCCCCGCGCGAGAGCCGCAGGGTGACCATCAGCCTCGACGCGCGCGCCTTCTCCTTCTGGGATCCGCGCAGCAGCCGCTGGGTGGCCGAGCCCGGCGCCTACGACCTGCTGATCGGCGGTTCTGCCGCGGACATCGAGCTGCAGGCGACGGTTCGGCTGGAAGACTAGCGCCCGTCTATCGCCCTGGCCCTGCACGCCTCCTGCACTGGACCGGGGCGGCGCCTGCACGCGATACGCGTCTCCGATCCACACGGCCGGTGCATCAATCCGTCTCCACCCCAACGGAGCCGGAACCAACATGGCCGCCACCTCGACCTTCAGCTTCCGGGCGAAACTGATCCTGGCGGCGCTGCTCGCCGCCCTCGCCGACCAGCTGTTCTATGGCCAGGCGGTCGGCTGGACCCTGGGCGCCTTCGACCTTGCCGTGACGGCGACAGTGCTCGCCGTGCATCCAGCGATCCGCCGCGATCCTCGCGCCGCCTGCGCCCTGGGGATCGCCGCGAGTTTTGCGCTGCTGCAGGTCGAGACCCCGTCGTTGCTCAGCCTTCTGCTCTGCTGGACGGCGCTGGCCGTGGCGGCGCTATCGGCGCGGGTCCGGTCGGGCGAGGCCGTCCAGCGTTGGGGCGCCCGCCTGGTCTTTCTGGCCGTCGCCGGCCTGATCGGACCGGCCCGCGACGCCATCCACCTGTCGGGAAAGCTGGCCGCGCGCCGACGCCCGGCAGCGTCTCTGCTCCCGCTGCTGGTGGCGCCGCTCATCGGCGGGGCCGGGTTCGTGGCCCTCTTCGCCCTGGCCAATCCGGTGATCGATCAGGCCTTGGCGTCCATTCCGACTCTCTGGCCGGACGCCTTGAGGATCCTTTTCGCCACCTTCGTCGTTACGGCGGTGTGGGCCCTCCTGCGGCCGCGATTGGCCAGGCTCCGGGCCCGACCGGCGACCGTACGGCCCGCCATGTCGGGCGGCGTTTTCAGCGTCGCGGTCGTGTGTCTCTGTCTGCTGACCTTCAACCTGATCTTCGCCCTCCAGAACGCCCTCGACATTGCCTTCCTTTGGAGCGGCGTCCGCCTTCCGCCGGGCGTGACCTACGCCCAATACGCCCACCGCGGCGCCTATGCGCTCATGGCCACGGCGCTCCTGGCCGGGCTCTTCGTGCTGGTGGCGCTGCGGCCCGGAACGCCGACGGCCGCGGCGCCATGGCCGCGACAACTCGTGACCCTCTGGGTGGCCCAGACCCTGCTGCTGGTCGCCTCCAGCATGCTCAGGACGCTCAACTATGTGCAGGCCTATTCGCTCACCGCCTTCCGCATCGCGGCCCTGATCTGGATGGCGCTGGTGGGGGTGGGCCTGGTCCTGATCTGCTGGCGGCTGCTTCGCGGGCGCAGCGGCGACTGGCTCATCGGCGCCAACGCCCTCGCCGCCGCCGTCGCGCTCGCCCTTTGCAGCGGTGTCGACCTTGACGCGGTCGCGGCCGGCTGGAACGTCAGCCACGCCCGCGAGGCGGGCGGTGACGGCCCGCCTCTGGATCTCTGTTACCTCAGCCAGCTGGGCGACGCCGCCCTCGTTCCGCTCAGCGAGATGGAACGCCGGCCGCTGCCGGCGAACCTCCGCGACCGCGTGGTCTGGACCCGCGGCCAGGCCCTGGCTCCCCTTCAGCGGCGGCAGGGCGACTGGCGGGGCTGGACCTGGCGGGGTCAGCGCCGCCTGGAGAGCGCCGAAAACCTCGACCCGCGCGACCTCGCCACCACCTTCCGTGGTCCCGCCTATCTTCTGTGCAGCCCGGCGCGAGGCGATTGACGGCGGCCGCCGCGGAGGGCTCAACATGCGCCTCATGGCCCAGCAGATCCTCGTCGTCGACGACGACCCGCACATCCGTCAGCTTCTGGTCTTCGCTATGGCCAAGGCCGGATTCGAGACGCGTGAGGCCGCCGACGGCGAGGCGGCCCTGGAGGCCGTGGCGTTGACGCCGCCGGACCTGATCGTGCTGGACATCAACCTGCCCCGGATGAACGGCCTGGACGTCTGTCGGCGCGTGCGGGCGCAGAGCACCGTGCCGATCCTGTTCCTGTCGTCGCGCGATGACGAGATCGACCGGGTCCTGGGCATAGAACTGGGGGCGGACGACTATGTGGTGAAGCCCTTCAGCCCGCGTGAGGTCGTGGCGCGGGTGACGGCGATCCTGCGGCGGACAGCGGCGCATCCGGCGCCGCCGACCCAGGGCGCCCGGATCGCCCGTGGTCGCCTGAGCCTGGATCTGGAGGCCTGGAGCGCCACGTGGGGCGGCGAGGACGTGGTGCTGACAGTCACGGAATTCAGCATCCTGAGCACCCTGGCGGCGGCGCCAACCCGGGTCTTCACCCGGGACTCCATCATCGATCGTCTGCGTGGACCGGGCTTCGCGGTGACCGACCGCACCATCGACAGCCACATCCGCAATCTGCGGGGCAAGTTCGCCCGGCTCAACGGCGTCGACCTGATCGAGACCCGCGCCGGAGTCGGCTACCGTCTGGGTGCGTGCCTCGGCGGCGACGCGTGATCCCGGCGGCCAAGGCTCTGCTCAAGCGACACTGGCCGGCCCTTCGTCTGCGCACCATCCTTCTGGCGGTTCTGTTGTTCGCCGCGGCCATGCCCGCCATCGAGGCCGTCTGGCTGCGTGGCTACGAGAACACGCTGGTGCGTCAGACCGAGGCCGAACTGGTGGTCCAGGCCGACGCGCTGGCGCCCACGGCGGCCGCCTTCTGGCCCGGAGCCCAGCCCGCCGCGCCAAGGCCCGGCAGGGCGTCCGCCACGCCCCCCGAGAGCAGTGAGCTGACCCTCGGTGTCACGCCGATCCTACCCGAGCGCCCGGAGCCCGCCGCGACGGTGGTTCCGATCGATCCCGACGCCGCGGCGGTGGCGGGCAGGATGAAAGCCATTCTCGACCAGACGACCTGGGACACGCTGGCCTCTATCGTCCTTCTCGACAGACGCGGCGTCGTGGCGCGGGGTCAGGGCGCCGGCGGGGATCTCTCGGGCCTGCCGGAGGTCCGGGCGGCCCTTCAGGGCGTCGCGCGCAGCGTCCTGCGGCGCAAGGGCGACTATCGCCCGAGCCACGCCTTCGAATGGCTGAGCCGCGCCTCGGATCTGCGCGTCCACCACGCCCGGCCCATCCTGGTGAACGGTCGGGTGGCAGGGGTGGTCCTGATGTCCCGCTCTCCGCGGGCCCTGTTCCGCGACGCCTATGAGAACCTGTGGAAGGTGGGTCTGGGCGGAGCGGTGATCGTCGGCCTGCTCGTCGGCCTCTCCGGTCTGGTGTCCCGCGGCGTGACCCGTCCGGTTGAGGCGCTCAGCAACGCCACGCATGAGGTCGCCGCCGGGCGCGGGGTGGTGCCGGAGACGCCGCCGACCGCGGCCGTGGAGATCCGCGCGCTCTATGAGGATTTCCGGGTAATGGCCGAGGCGATCAACCGCCGCTCGCGCTATCTGCGCGACTTCGCGGCGGCCGTGAGCCACGAATTCAAGACGCCTCTGGCGGGAATCGCCGGCGCCGTAGAACTGTTGCAGGACCATTTCGACACCATGAGCGACGCCGAGCGCGATCGCTTCCTGGGCAATATCGGCGCCGACACCCGGCGGCTTTCGCAACTGGTCGCGCGCCTGCTCGACCTGGCCCGGGCCGACATGGCGCGTCCCGACGCGCAGGCGGCCTGCGGCCTGGATCGTCCGGCCCGCCGGATCGCCGACGCCCTGACCGAGCCGGGCTTCGCCGTGACCCTCGACCTGCCTGGGGACCTGCCGCGGGTTCAGGTTCCGGAGTCGACCCTCGAGGCGGTGCTGACCGCGCTTGTGGAGAACAGCCGGCAGGCGAAGGCGGGGACGGCGGTGGTCACGGCCCGCCAGGACGGGCCCCTGGTCAGGCTGAGCGTCGCCGACGACGGTCCTGGCGTGGCGCCGGCCGATCGCGACCGTCTGTTCGAGCCCTTCTTCACCACCCGTCGAGTTACAGGAGGGACGGGCCTGGGCCTGGCCATCGGGCGCTCCCTGGTGGAGGGGTGCGGCGGACGGCTGACCTTGGCGGAGACCATCGTCGGCGCGCGGTTCGATCTGCTCCTGCCGGTCGCCCCGGAAGAGCCGCGATCTTAGGCGGTCTGCACCGGATCTCCACGCTGGCCGGATCGGTCCTGCGAACGGGGCCGTCATCCTTACGCGATGTTCAACAACCCCGGGTGACCCATGTCGACACGGTCCGGCGACGGCCACAGCTTTGGGGTGGCGGTTCGCCCCGCAGAGGGCGGATGTGTCTGGGTGGTCACCCGCGCGCGCGCCGTCGCCATGACGGGATTGGCCCCGAGCGATCACAGCGCCAGGCTGTGCGGCGTGCTGGCGGTCTCGCTGCTGCAGACCCTTGAGCGTGTGGGCCGCCGACGGTTCTGAGGCTCTCCGCGGGCATGCTCGCGCGCGAACGCGCAACGGGCCTTGTCGGATTACGGATTAGTAAGGCAGTTAGAGGACTCTTCCTGGAGATCAACCATGCCGGACGATGGGACGCCCCCCATGACCCCGCGTCCGGCCAATTCGCCGAACGCCTTCGACCTGCGTCGCGTCGACGCCCACCCCGACCACTGGTACCCCGTCGCCTGGGCCGAGGAAGTCAAGGCGGGCAGGACGCTCGCCCGGCGGTTCGCCGGTCAGCCGATCGTGCTCTATCGCGGCAAAGAGGGGCGGATCCACGCGCTGGAGGATCGCTGCGCCCACCGGCAGGTGCCGCTGCATCTGGGCGTGGTCGATGGCGAGCGGATCAAGTGCCATTATCACGGCTGGGCCTACGACCAGACCGGCCGCTGCGTGGACGTGCCCTACCTTGGCAAGGAACGCCTGCCCAACGGGGTCAAGGCCTATCCGGCCCGCGAGGTTGACGACCTGATCTTCATCTTTCCCGGAGATCCGGGCCTGGCCGAGGAGAGACTGCCCGAAGCGCTCGGGTCGTTTCGGCGCAAGGACTACAAGACCCGGCGACTGAACCGCGACGTCGACTGCCACTACACTTTCATGCACGAGAACCTGTTCGACATGAACCACCAGTTCATGCACCGCAAACTGATGGGCTCGATCAAGGCCCATTGCCTCGGGCGGCGTCATGGCGAGAACTGGGCCGAGGTGGAATACAGCTTCAGCCGCACCGACGGCAAAGGCAGTCTGGGCGAGGCGGTGATCGTCGATCTCATGCGGCCGCGCGGCGCGGAGGCAAGGAAGGACTTTTCCGACCACATGCGCATCCGTACCGACTATCCGACGCAGAATCTTAAGGTCTGGGTGGGCCGGGACATCCAGGATTCGGACGACCCGGTGCTGGATGTGTGGCTGGGCTACACGCCGCTGGACGCTGAACAGCGCACCAACCGCACCTATGGCTATCTGTCGGTGAAACGACCGCCGCTCCCCGGCCTGATCGACGCGGTCTGGCCCTTTGTGGTGTGGTTCACCGAGGGCATCTTCGCCG
>CAIXWN010000268.1 GCA_903923135.1 uncultured Caulobacteraceae bacterium
CGGCGCCGTGGCCGCGCTCGGCGTCTCGCTCTGGTTGGCCGGGCGGCGCGCACCCCAGGCGCCGATCTCCGACACGGCGGTCGACGCCCCCGCCGACGCGGCGCCCGCCCCGCCGTTTCCGGTCATGCTCGACCTGCTTCCCGACCCGATCCTGCTGATTCACGGCGGTCCGCGCGACGATCTCAGCGGTCGGCGGTTCGTCTACGCCAACGCCGCCGCCCGCGGCCTGTTGCGGATCCAGCGTCCGGAGGGCCCGCTGACCACGGCGATCCGCGCGCCTGAGGTGCTCGACGCCGTCGACGAGGCTCTCTACGGGAACGGCCCGAGCGAGGCGATCTATGAGCTGCGCGGCGTCCAGGACCGCACCTGGCGAGCCCACGCCCTGCCGGTGGCGGCGGGGCCCGGGGGCGGGGCCAGGGCCCTGCTCATTCTTCGGGACGAGACCGACATCCGGCGCAGCGAACGGGCCCGCGCCGACTTCCTGGCCAACGCCAGCCATGAACTGCGCACGCCGCTGGCGTCCCTGACCGGCTTCATCGAGACCCTCCGCGGCCACGCCCGCGAAGACCCCGAGGCCCGCGACCGTTTCCTGGGCATCATGCACCTGCAGGCCGAGCGGATGCGCCGGCTGATCGACGACCTGATGAGCCTGTCCCGGATCGAACTGGGCGAGCACATCCCGCCCTCCGGCCATGTGGACCTGGCCGTCGCCGTCATCGACGTTCTCGACGCCCTGGGGCCCCTCGCCAAGGAGAAGGGCGTGGCGTTTCAGCCCGTGCTGCCGCCGGCGGGCGCAGCCGTGGTCACCGGGGATCGCGATCAGATCGTCCAGGTGATCCAGAACCTGGTCGAGAACGCGGCCAAGTACACCTCGCAGGGGGGCTCGGTGATCGTCGAGGTCGTCAGCCAGCTTTCGCCGGGCCGGGCGACCGCCCCGGTGTCCGGACTCGTGCCGAGATTTTCGATCCTTACGCCGGACCATGCCGCCGGGGTGGTCTATGCGGCGGTAAGGGTGCGCGACTTCGGCCCGGGGATCGCGCGCAACCATCTGCCGCGCCTCACCGAGCGGTTCTATCGCGTCGAGGGCCAGAAGGTTCGCGAGCGTCCAGGGACGGGCCTGGGTCTGGCCATCGTCAAGCACATCGTCAACCGCCATCGCGGCGGCCTGATCGTCGAGAGCGCCGAGGGCAACGGCGCCCTGTTCACCGCCTATATTCCCATGGCGGCGGCGCTCGCCCCGGTCGTCGAGCCCACGCCGGACTGAAGCGGCGGCCCGTCCCTCCCCCCGCGGGCGGGCGCTTCGGCTTGACGACGCGTGCCCCTTGCCGCCAATCGGGACGCCATGAACATCCTCCTCGTCGGATCCGGCGGGCGCGAGCACGCCCTGGCCTGGAAAATCGCCCGATCGCCCCTGCTGACCCGTCTGGTCTGCGCCCCGGGCAACCCCGGCATGGCCGCCCTGGCCGAGACCCGGCCCGTGGCCGCCGCCGATGTGGCCGGCCAGCTCGCCCTGGCCCTCGAGATCGGCGCGGACCTTGTGGTCGTGGGTCCCGAGGCGGCGCTGGAGGCAGGCCTGGCCGACGCCCTCGAGTCGCACGGCGTGCCCTGCTTCGGCGCCTCGGCGAAAGCGGCGCGCATCGAGACGTCCAAGGCGTTCATGAAGGCCTTCGCCACCCGCCACAGCCTGCCCACCGCCGCCTACGGCGTCTTCGAGGACGCGGCCCAGGCGAGGGCGTTTCTGGCTGCCTCGACGCCCCCCTATGTCATCAAGGCCGATGGCCTGGCGGCGGGCAAGGGCGTGGTCATCGCCGACGACCTCGTCGAGGCCGAGGCGGCCGTCGACGCCTGCCTGGGCGGTCGTTTCGGCGCCGCCGGGGCCCGGGTGATCATCGAGGAATTCATGGCCGGTGAGGAAGTGTCGTTGTTCGCGCTCAGCGACGGCGAGACCGCGGTGCTGTTCGGCGCCGCCCAGGACCACAAGCGCGCCTTCGATGGCGACACCGGCCCGAACACCGGCGGCATGGGGGCCTACGCCCCGGCGCCGGCGCTGACCGCCGCCCTGGAGGCGACGGCGCTCGACCGCCTGATCGATCCCGCCGTCCGGGGGCTGGCGGCGGAGGAGACGCCCTATCGTGGCGTGCTCTATGCGGGCCTGATGCTCACGGCTGAGGGGCCACGCCTGGTGGAGTTCAACGCCCGGTTCGGCGATCCGGAGTGCCAGGTGCTGATGATGCGGCTCCAGAGCGATGTGGTGCCCTATCTGCTAGCGGCCGCCCGGGGCGGGCTCGCGGCGTTGCCGCCTCCGGTCTGGCGCGACGAGGCCGCGATCTGCGTCGTGCTCGCCGCCGAGGGCTATCCGGATGCGCCGCAGACGGGATCGGTGATCACCCTGCCCCAGGGCGATCCCGGCGAGGGTGTCGCCATCTTCCACGCCGGTACGACGCGGCGGGCGGACGGGGCGCTGATCGCCGCGGGCGGGCGGGTGATCAATGTCTGCGCCCTCGGCGCCGATCTGGCCGAGGCCCGGCGGCGCGCCTACGCCGCGGTCGACGGCATCGACTGGCCCGGGGGGTTCCACCGCCGTGACATCGGCTGGCGGGCGCTGGCGTCGGAACGGGCGCGGTAGGACTGACGGGCGCCGATCTGGACTTTGCAACCGGCCGGGCCCGTCGCTAAGGTCCGCCGCGCAAAAAACGTGCGCCAGAGGGAGAGCCATGGCCCAGACCGAAGTCTCGGACGAACAGTCCCGGGAAGACCAGAACACCGGCACCAAGGCCGTGGTGGAGAGCCACAAGTTCAACGAGGCGGCCCTGGCCGAGTGGATGACCGCGAACGTCGAGGGCTACCGGGGCCCCCTCGAGGTGCGCCAGTTCAAGGGCGGCCAGTCCAACCCCACCTACCAGCTGATCACGCCGGACCGGAAGTACGTCATGCGGCGCAAGCCGCCGGGCAAGCTGCTGCCGTCGGCCCACGCGGTGGACCGCGAGTTCAGGGTGATCTCGGCGCTCTATCCCACCGGCTTCCCGGTCGCCCACCCCTATGGTCTGTGTACGGACGATAGCGTCATCGGCACGATGTTCTATGTCATGGAGATGGTTGAGGGCCGGATCCTGTGGGACCAGTCCCTGCCCGCCTACGCTCCGGCCGAGCGGCACGCCATCCACATGGCCGCCTGCCGCACCCTCGCGGCCCTCCACAACACCGACTACAAGGCTGTCGGCCTGGAGGGCTTCGGCCGTCCGGGCAACTACATGTCCCGGCAGATCGACCGATGGACCAAGCAGTACAAGGCCTCCGAGACCCGCCACATCGAGACCATCGAACGGCTGATCGACTGGCTTCCCAAGACGGTTCCCGAGGATGACCAGACCACCATCGTCCACGCCGACTACCGCCTGGACAACATGGTCATGCACGCCACCGAACCGCGCGTCGTGGCCGTGCTCGACTGGGAGCTGTCCACCCTTGGCAATCCCCTGGCCGACTTCACCTATGTGCTGATGCAATGGGTGAACGGCTCCATCGCGGCCATACCGGACCTCAAGGCCCACGGCATCCCGACGATGGAGGAATATATCGCCGAATACTGCCGGCTGACCGGCCGGGCCGGCCTCCCTGAGCTGAACTGGTTCTTCGCCTACAACAGCTTCCGCCTGGCCGGCATTCTGCAGGGGATCGTCGGGCGGGCCCGCGACGGCACGGCCAACAGCCCCCAGGCCGCGGCCATGGAGGAGCGCGTGCCCCTGTTGGGCGAGGCGGCCTGGAAGTTCGCCCAGTTGGCCGGGGCCTGAGGCCAGGGCGGACCGGCTCAGCCCGGGCCGCCCGCCCTCCCGATCAGGGCCAGGACCGCCGCCTCGTCCTCGAACCGCGCCCGCACCGGCCAGGCGGCCACCCGCGCTCGCCAGGACGGCGGCAGCCGCGCCCAGTCCTTCTCGCTGGTCACCAGGCCGGCCCCCAGGGTTGCGGCGCGGCCGGCCAGGAACCGCAGGGTGGCCTCCCCGATCGGCCTGTGATCAGCCAGTGGCGCGAAGTCGACCAGGTCGCAGCCCGCCGCCTTCAGGGCTCGCTCCATCTTCCAGGGCTTGCCGATGCCGGCGAATCCGACCTGCGGGCCGGCGGGGGGCGGGGCGGCGGGCTGCAGGCGGGCTATGAGCACCGGCGTGTCGCCGAACAGGGCCAGAAGCTCCGGGTCGGGCGCGTCCAGATCGCCCGGCAGCAGAACAACCACGGCGTCGGCGCGCGCCAGACCGGCGGCCAGGGGCTCGCGCATCGGCCCGGCAGGAAACACCGAGCCGTCGCC
>CAIXWN010000269.1 GCA_903923135.1 uncultured Caulobacteraceae bacterium
CGGCGCCGTCGTCACCGGCGCGGGCACAAAGGCCCTGAGCCTGGTGGGCTCGCTCACCCAGGTGAACGCCGCCCTGGCCACCCTGACCTACACGGGCGCCGGCGCGGGGACCGACACGATCAGCCTTGGCGGCAACAACGGCAACGGCGAGACCGACAAGGCCGCGACGATCAAGGAGACCGTGACCGCGACGGCCGCGCCGGCGGCGAGCCCCGGCCTGTTCAATCAGTTGATGGCGGGGTTCGGGGATCTCATCGCGCCGCCGCAACTGGTGACAGGAACGCACGCCGGCTTCGGCCGTCTCACGCCGCTCTTGGCCGGTCACTCGTGACGGGCGCCGCGTAGCTGCGGCGCAGGAGCCAGAAGCCGGAGGCCGCGCCGCCCAGGGCCAGCAGGATCGGGGCGGAGAGCGGGACCCGGGCCCAGACCAGGGCCGCGGCGGTGAGGCAGCCGGCGGCGCAGCCGATATCCCAGCCCCCTTCGGTGGCCATGTGGAAGCGCAGCGGGCACGGCGAGGCCTTGGCCAGGTTGTAGACCGGGGTCATCATCACCGGCTCGAGCAGCATGAGCGCGACCGTGGCCAGGGCGTTGGCCAGCACCGCCAGGATCGGGTTGTGCAGCGAGATCGCCTTCAGCACCACGACCCCGGCGCAGGCGGCGTAGGCGACCCACAGCGAACGGCGGCCGTGGCCCAGGTCGATGAACCGGCCGACCGCCAGGCCGCCCGCCGCCCCCGCCACCCCGGCCAGGGCCATGGCGCCGCCGAAGTTTGCGAACCGCTCGCCGAGGGTCAGAAACAGGGCGATCTGCCAGACATAGGCAAAGCCGGCGCTGAACCAGCCATCGCTGGCCTGAATGAGCACCGCCAGGCGCGCGGCGCGCCAGGCGCCGGGCGCCTCGTCCGGCACCGGCGGATCGGGCGCGCCCAGCAGGGGGAGCACGGCGGCGACCTGGACCACGGCGGTCAGGCAGAAGGTGGGCAGGGGCCCGAGCACGGTCAGCCCCCAGCCGCCGAGCCAGGGCGCCAGGATGTTCATCGCCGCCGCCGCCGCGGCGCGCACCCCGATCTGCTTGCCGCGGTCGCCAACATCGCCCAGCGACGCGAAGACGGCGTGCAGGCTGGTCCAGTAGAAGACGCTGCCCAGGGAGCTGACGGCGATCAGAGCCAGCAGCAGCGGCCCGGGCCCGTGCACGAACGGCAGCATGGGGAAGATCGCCGCCTCGATCACCGTGCCGATGATCAGGGTGGCGCGCACGCCGTGGCGGCGGGCGACGACGAGCACCAGCGGCCTTTGCAGGAAGCGGCCGACGGTCATGCCCGCCAGGGTGCACAGCACCAGGGGGACCGACACCCCGGCCTTGAGCAGGAAGACGAAGACGAACACCCCGCCGGCCCCCTGGGCGAGGGCCTGGATGGTGGAATGCAGGGTGACGCGGTTGATGCCGTCGTTGGCGAAATAGCTCACGGTGAGGGAATCCGTAACGTCAGAGGGCGCGGGTCGGGGTCGCGGACGCGCGAACGTCCGCTGACCCGGGTGGGGGCTTCGGTGGGATCAGTCCCGAAGGCGCTCAGTGCACATGAGGCGAAGGTGGCATGGCCGCCGGCCCCTGACAACCCGCCCGGCGCGGCCGCCCGGCCTGCGAAACGCCGCCGCACGGCCTTTACCCGAGGACACGGTTTAACCGGCCCCTCGCCTGCGCTAGGGTTCGCGCCGACATCAAGAAGACGTCGCGTGGAGGACGCCATGGAGTTGCGGAGGGTCGAGCGTTGAGCGAACTGGCGGCTCCCCTCGAACTCGTGGCCCGTCGCCATCTGGGCGGCGAGGGCATAACCGGCCTGGCGCGGATGACGGCCGGGGCGACGCAGGAAATCTGGCGGTTCAATCTGGTGAAGGGCGGGGCGGAGACGCCGCTGATCCTGCGCCGGGCGCCCGGCGGCGACCGGGTTTCGGAGACGGCCACGGGGCTGGAGACCGAGGCGGCGCTGATGGAGGCCGCCGAGGCGGCCGGCGTACCCGTGCCCTCGGTGCGCTGGGTGCTGACCCCCGGGGACGGCCTGGGCCACGGCTTCATCATGGATTTCGTCGAGGGCGAGACCCTGGGCGGGCGCATCGCCCGGGGCGAGGCGTTCGAGCACGCCCGCACCTTCCTGGCGCGGCAGTGCGGCGAGGTGGTCGCCCGCATCCACACCATCGATCCGGGTCGCTTTCCCGACCTGAAGCGGGTGACGCCCCTGGAGTTCGTCACCCAGTACCGCGACGGCTATCTGGCCAGCGCCTGGCCGCGGCCGGTGTTCGACCTGGCGTTCCGCTGGCTGCTGGACCGCTGCCCGCCGCCGCCGGAGGCGCCCTGCCTGGTGCACGGGGACTTTCGCAACGGCAATCTGATGATCGGCCCGGACGGCGTGCGCGCCGTGCTGGACTGGGAGCTGGCCCATGTGGCCGACCCGATGGAGGACCTGGGCTGGATCTGCGTCAACTCCTGGCGGTTCGGCGTGGCCGACAAGCCGGTGGGCGGCTTTGGCCTGCGCGAGGATCTGTGGGCCGGCTATGAGGCGGCCGGCGGCGTGAAGGTCGACCCGGACCGGGCCCTGTTCTGGGAGGTGTTCGGCTCTCTGCGCTGGGGGGTGATGTGCTGCGGCATGGCCCAGAGCTTCCGCTCCACCGACCCGAGCGTGGAGCGGGCGGTGATCGCCCGGCGCACCTCGGAGACCGAGATCGACCTTTTGCGGCTGCTGGCGAACTGACATGCAGGACCACCCCGAACCGAGCGAGATCATTTCCGCCGTGGCGCGGTTCCTGAAGACCACCGTGGCGGCCGAGACCAAGGGCGCCACCTCGTTCAACGCCCGCGTGGCCGCCAACGCCCTGGAGATGATGGCCCGCGAGCTGGACCTGGCGCCCGCCGCCGAGGCGCGGGAACTGACCTCCCTGCGGGACATTCTGAAGACGGACGGCGACCTGGCCGCCCTGAACGCCGAACTGTCGCGCCGCCTGGCCGACGGAACGGTCGACCTGAACACGCCCGGCGTCGCCGACCATCTGTGGGACGTGACCCTGACCAAGCTGGCGGTCGATCAACCGAAATACTGGGGCTATCAGGCCGCCCTGGCCGACCGCGCCGCCAAACAAGAGCCTTAAGAGAGGAACCGCCATGGACTTCACCCTGCCCCAGGACCTGGTCGACTATCTGGCCGAGCTGGACGCCTTCATCGAGGCGAAGATCAAGCCGCTGGAGAACGCGGACGACAACATCCGCTTCTTCGACCACCGCCGCGAACATGCCCGCACCGACTGGGACAACAACGGCCTGCCCCGCCACGAGTGGGAGGCGCTGCTGGCCAAGGCCCGCGGCATCGCCGACGAGGCCGGCCACCTGCGCTATGCCTGGCCGGTGGAGATGGGCGGCAAGGGCGGCACGAACCTGGCCATGGCGGTGATCCGCGAACACCTGGCGGCCAGCGGCCTGGGCCTGCACAACGACCTGCAGACCGAGCATTCGATCGTGGGCAACAACCCCTTCATCCTGATGTTCAAGGAGTTCGCCACCAACGCCCAGCACGAGAAGTACGGGGCCGACCTGCTGGCCGGCAAGATCCGCACCGGCTTCGGCCTGACCGAGCCCTACCACGGCTCTGACGCCACGTGGATGGAGACGAAGGCCGTGAAGGAGACCCGCGACGGGGTCGAGGGCTGGCTGATCAACGGCGAGAAGATGTGGACCACGGGCATGCACGTGGCCAGCCACGTGATGTGCTTCGCCCGCACCGGCGGCAAGGACGGCGACGCCCTGGGGATCACCGTGTTCCTGGTGCCGGTGACGGCGCCCGGGTTCAAGATCGAGGAATATCTGTGGACATTCAACATGCCCACCGACCACCCGCGGGTGTCGTTCACCAATGTGTGGGTCGCCGATGACGCAATCTGGGGTGTGGAAGGCCGGGGCCTGGGTCTGGGCCAGAGCTTCGTGCACCAGAACCGCATCCGCCAGGCGGCCTCCAGCCTGGGCGCGGCGGTCTATTGCATCGAGGAGAGCGTGAAATACGCCCGCGCCCGCAAGCCCTTCGGCAAGCCGCTGAGCGACAACCAGGCCATCCAGTGGCCGCTGGTGGAACTGGCCACCCAGGCGGAGATGCTGCGCCTGCTGATCCGCAAGACGGCGTGGCAGATGGACAACATGGAGCACAAGGAGGTCGAGCGTCAGCTCTCCGACAAGGTTTCCATGTGCAACTACTGGGGCAACCGGCTGTGCTGCGAGGCGGCCGACCGGGCGATGCAGATCCACGGCGGCATCGGCTATTCGCGGCACAAGGCGTTCGAGCACATCTATCGCCACCACCGCCGCTATCGCATCACCGAAGGGTCGGAAGAGATCCAGATGCGCAAGGTGGCGGCCTTCCTGTTCGGCTATATGGGCCCGCGCAAGAAGGAGCTGTCGAACATCACCTGGGACGACGTGGACTATCGCAAGGGCCACTGATCCGGGCTGGCGGCCGCCGGGCGGTTTCCTGGCGGCCGGCGGGCGTGTGTTGGCGATCTGCGGCGGCGTTTCGGCGTCGTCGGGGTCACAGCCGGCGGTTTCCTGGCGTGTTTCTGGCATGTTCCGGCTTGTTCTGGCGGCCGGGTCGGCCGACTGACTTCCCGCCAACCTTTTGTTTCATAATCGCTTTCAGCCTCTCTCCACCCTGTGGCGTTCGTTTTCGCGACGCAGGTCGAGCGAGTCGCGCAGGCGGTCGACCTCCAGCAGGGTGAGCCGAACCTCCTTGATCGCCGCCGCCGTACCGGTGGCCTCATGGGCCCTGGCGACCTTGAGCAGGGCGGCGATCACCGCCTGGGGGCTCGCGGCTTGCAATTCGATCTGTTCCTCGCGGATCTCGGCGATGCGCGCGGCGATCTCGGGCTGGGCGGCCAGCCGGCTGGCGTGGCCCTGGCCGGCGGCGAAGCCGGCGTCCTCATAGGCGATCTCCAGCCGCGCCCCCCGGGCGCGGGCCTGGGCGAAGGCTTCATGGCGGGGGTTCGGGAGGACGGGCATGGGGAGCCTCTTGCGGGAGGGGTGGCGACGACACATCTTCAATATGCAATATTTTTGCAATATGTCAACTCGGCGGATTGAGCGGACGCTGGGACGCATCGGCGATGCACTGCAAAGCGGCGATGGCGGACTCTGGGCAGGTTCGCCAGACCCTGGCTCGGCTCGACCAAGGTCAGATGTATCCAACGAGCCGACTTGTGCGGCCTGGATAGCCAACTGTTCGCCGCGATAGTGTTGCGGCCGTCCGGCCCCATGGGGCCACCGTCGACGCACAATCCCCCCTAACCGGAGCGCCCGCGATGCTTGGAAAGGCCCGTCTGCAGACCATCGTCTGGACGTCAGACCGGGCGAGGGCCGCCGCCTTCTATGGCGACGTCCTTGGCCTGGACCTGAAAGGAGAGTCTCACGGCGCCCTGGTCTACGATGTCGGCGGCGTTGAGCTGCGGGTGTCGCCTGTGCCCACAACCGAACCCTCCGCGCACACGGTGCTTGGCTTCGCCGTCGCCGATGTGGAGGCCATCGCCTTGGCGCTCGCCAGCAAGGGTGTCGTCACCGAGACCTTTCCAGGGTTTCGGCATGACGATCTCGGACTCTGGCGCGCGCCCGATGGTGCGCGGGTGGTCTGGTTCCGCGATCCCGACGGCAACCTGCTGTCGGTCGTTCAGTATGGCTGAACCGGGCGGGCCGCCCCTTCGGCCCGGGCGACGCCCGGCGCCGGCCGTTGAGCGCGACGGTCGACCTTGGCTTCCGCCGGGCGGGACCGCATTGTCTGGTCGTGGAAAACCCGCCGGACCTTGACCTGTCACTGTGGAAGCAAGGGCTGGGCGTCGTGCCCGAGCATGTGTGGGACAGGACCGGGCTTCGGACCCTTGTGCTGGCCGACAATGGCCTGACGGAGATCTCGGAGCGTGTGGGCCAGTTGCGGGCGCTGCGCATGCTCGACCTTGGCCACAACCGGCTGAGCCGACTGCCGGCCAGTCTGGGTGAGCTCATCGATCTGAGCGACTTCCTGTACCTGCACGACAACGCGCTGAGCGAACTGCCGGCGTCGCTCGGTCGACTCGTCCGGTTGCGCTACCTGAACATCAGCGGCAACGCGTTCGAGACCCTGCCGGAGGCCGTCACCACCATGTGCGGCCTCATCGAACTGCGCATCGCGGACAACCGCCTGACCGCCCTGCCAGAAGCGGTGTCGAACCTGACCCGGCTGCGCGAACTGCATCTGCGCAACAACGCCCTGACCACCCTGCCCTCGGCGATCGGCAGGCTGGCGCAACTGCGCCAGATCGACCTGCGGGGAAACCCGATCGCCGGCCTGCCCGAAACTCTGCTCGATCTTCCGCGTCTGGAGAAGCTGGACCTGCGCTGGGTGACCACGCTGGCGCATCCGGTCTGGTTTGCCGAACTGGAGGCGCGGGGGTGCGTCCTCTATTTCTGACGCGGCGCCTCTGAACGTGGGCCGCCTATTTCGCCGGCGCCCCCGCCGCGTCCGGATCCTTGCGCCCCAGGCCGACAACCTCCCCGCCGGCCAGCACGTGCCCCGTCATCGCACCCACCAGCGCCTCGAAGCTGGCGCCGGCCCCGGGCGGCAGGGCGGCGTCGAGGGCGAAGACCTCGAAGTGATAGCTGTCTTTCGGCCCGGGCGGCGTGTGCGGGCCCGCATAGGGCTGGGCCAGACCCTTGTAGCTGGGGCCATAGACGGCGCCGGCCGGGGGCGCGGTCAGGCCGGGATCGAGCCGGGTGACCGCAGCGGGAATGTTGAACAGGGTCCAGTGCAGGATCGGCGCGCCGCGCCAGAGCAGGGAGTTGTCCTGCATGACGATCGCATAGCTGCGCGTGGCCGCGGGCCCCGCCGTCCAGGCGAGGCCCGGAAACACGTTGCCGCGATACTGGGTGTTTTCGAACGGGATGTCGCCGCCGTCGGCGAAGGCCGGGCTGGTCACCGACAGCCGCGCCCCGGCCGGCGCCAGGTCGAGGAGCGTGCGCGCGCCCGCCTGGCCCGGCGTGGCGCGGCTGAGCTGGGCCGCGGCGCCGGTGGGGGCGAGCCCCGCCGAGGCCACAGCCGCCAGGGCGGCGAGCATCGCCAGCGACGTCCGACGCACGGTCATCGCCGAAATCACCGCCCCCGCTCGACGCCGGCGACGATGGCTTCGGCCCGGGCGAACAGGGCCGGGTCGATGACCAGTCCGGAGGCGGCGGCGTTGTCGTCCAACTGGGCGGGGCGGCTGGCGCCGACGATGGCCGAGGCGACGTTGGGTTCGCGCAGCACCCAGGCCAGGGCGAACTGCGACATCGTACAGCCGGCCTCGGCGGCCAGGGGCTTCAGCTTGTGGACCGCCTGGAGGATGTCTTCCCGCAGCCAGGTCTGCATCATCTGGCCCATGGAATCGCTGACCGCGCGGGAGCCGGGGGGCGCGGCGGCGCCCGGCGGGTACTTGCCGGTGAGGACGCCCTGGGCCAGGGGCGACCAGACGATCTGGCTGACGCCGTTGGCGGCCGACAGGGGAATGACCCTCGCCTCCGGGCGACGGTGCAGCAGCGAGTACTGCGGCTGGCTGGAGACGAACCGCTCGACCCCCGGCAGGGCGAAGGCGGCGGCGATCTGCTCGGGCGACCACTCGGAAAAGCCGATCCAGCGGGCCTTGCCGGAGCGGACGACCTGGCTGAGGGCCTCCATGGTCTCTTCCAGCGGCGTGTCGGGATCATAGCGGTGGCACTGGTAGAGATCGACGTGGTCGGTCTTCAGCCGGGCCAGGGAGGCGTCGATCTGTTTGGCGATCTGGACCGCCGAGAGGCCCCGGTCGGTGGCGCTCATCGGGAAGAACACCTTGGTGGCGAGGATGTATGAACTGCGCGGCCGGCCGGCGAGCACCTCGCCCAGGAAGGTCTCGGCCGCGCCGCGGCCATAGACATTGGCGGTGTCGATGAAGTTGATCCCCAGGTCGAAGGCCCGGTCGACGCAGGCGCGGGCCGCGTCCTGCTCGACGCCGACGCCATAGGTGAGCCACGAGCCGAGGGAGATTTCCGAGACGCTGAGGTCGCTGGCGCCGAGCTTGCGGTATTTCATGATCAGGATCCTGCGGGGTCGGGGCGGCGTTCCGGAACGGGCCGCGCGCGGCGACGCCGGCAGCTTAGCCCCGATGGCGGGCGGGATACAGCGGGGCTCAGCCCGCTCAGACCGCGCCCAGGACGTGGACGTAGCAGACCGCCCCTATGCCCACCATGTGGGCCAGACCCAGGCGGGCGTCGGGCTGCTGGCGGTCGCCCGCCTCGCCGCGCAGCTGGCGGGTGATCTCGCCGATCTGGCCGACGCCGGTGGGGCCGATGGGATGGCCCATGGCGATCAGGCCGCCGGAGGGGCTGACGGCGCAGCGCCCGCCGATGTCGAACTCGCCGGCCTTGAGGCGGGGCACGGCCTGGCCGTCGGGACACAGGCCCATGGCCTCGACATATTCCACCTCCTCGACGGTGAAGGCGTCGTGCAGCTCGACCACGTCGAGGTCGGCGGCGGACACGCCGGCCTCGGCCAGGGCGATCCGCGTCGTCTCCTGGGTGAGCATGGCGTCATAGCGGGTGGCGTCCTCATAGAGGCGCTGGCTGCGCCCGGCGGAGGAGAGCACGCGCACAGCCCGGGAGAGGTCGATCCCCTGGCGGCGAAGGCCCTCCTCGGAGGCGACGATCACCGCCGCGGCGCCCTCGCCCACCGGGGTGCATTGCAGGGAGGTGAAGCCGCCGGCGATCTTGCGGCCGCCGAGGATCTCCTCGAGCGAGCGTTCCTTCTGGTGCTGGGCGAAGGGGTTGCGGGCGCCGTTCCGGTGGTTCTTGACCGCCACCAGGGCGATGTCCTCCACCGAGGCGCCGGTGCGGGCGGCGTAGGCGTCGGCCAGCAGGGCGAAGTGGGTGAAGGGGGCGAAGGCGTCGTCGGCCAGGCCGCCGATTCCCGCCAGACGCTCGGCCGGGGCAAGCGGCATGGGCTTGTCGACACCCACCACCAGCGACAGGTCGGCCAGACCCGCGGCCACCTCCATGCAGGCATGGCGGAAGGCCGCCGAGCCGGAGGCCGAGGCGTTCTCCACGTGGACGATGGGCAGGCCCGTGGCGCCCAGGTGGCGCAGCATGGCCCGGCCGGGGGCCATGGGCAGCAGGGCCTTGGCGAAATAGGCCGACTCGATGGCCGGCCAGGCGAGGCCGGCGTCGGCCAGGGCGGCGCGAACCGCCGTCAGGCCCAGATCGACATAGGTCGTGGCGCTGGCGAACTGGTAGCGGTGGAAGCCGATGCCGGCCACATAGACCGGCCGCAGGTTCCTGAGCACGGCGGCCATGGCTAGACGCCCTCCGGGGCGAAACGCAGGTCGAGGCGCGGCGCGCCCTCGGCGTCGGCGACCGGAACCAGGGTGGTGACCATGGCCAGGCCCGGATGCAGGGCGCCCAAATCGCCCTCGATCAGGGTACGGACGATCGGCCCGTCGTCGAGGCGGATGGAGCCGACGGTGAAGGGCGCCTCGCGGCCCTTGCCGGGGTGGAGATGCACCCGGGCGGAGGCCAGCAGCCGGCCGGCGCCCGACAGCACCCGGGGCTGAAGATCCACCCCGCCGCAGCGCTCGCAGCCATAGGCCTGGAGGGGGAAGAACACATGGCCGCAGGCGCACACGCCGCCCAGCAGGGCCGGCTGGCCGGGCCGCGCCGCGCTGCCCTCGGCGCGATAGAGCCCCGGCTTGAGAAGTGGCGGCGTTTCCATGGCGCGTCCCGGCGAGATTTCGATTGACCGCCAGACAAACATGTCATTTGCTTGCCGACAAGCAAATTATCGAGCGGGGAGCGCGACGTTTGACCCTGGCGACGATCGAGCGGCGAACCCACGCCGAACGCCGCGACGAGGCCGAGCAGCGCCTGCTGGCGGCCGCCGTGCGGCTGGTGGCCGAACAGGGGCTGGAGCGGCTGACCCTGGCCGGCGTGGGCGAGGCGGCCGGCTACAGCCGCGGCCAGCCGCGACACTATTTCGGCGGCAAGAGCGGCCTGATCGTCGCCCTGGCGGGGCATCTGGTGGACCGATTCAGCCGCGCCCTCAGCCGCACCGAACACCACCGGCCCGGCCTGGCGCGGCTGCTGGGGGCGGCGGCCTTCTATTTCGACAGCGCCCGCAGCGACCCGCAGGGCACGCGCGCCCTGTTCGTGGTGCTGGGCGACGCCCTGAGCAACCCGCTGATCGCCGAACAGATCGCGGCGCTGAACGCCCGCAGCGCCGGCGCGTTCGAGGCCAATCTGCGCGCGGCGATAGCGGCCGGCGAGGCGCGGGCCGACATCGACGCGGCGGCGCAGGGCCTGCTGATCCTGTCGGGCCTGCGCGGCGCGGTGGGCCAGTGGCTGCTGGCGCCGCAGGCCATCGACCTGATCGCCGTGCGCGACGAATTCGTCGCCGGCCTGAAGAGGAGCCTGGAGCGATGAGCGAACCGCAGCCCGGCAGCCTGGAATACTGGGCGAAGGTCAAGCCCGACGCCCCGGCGGTGATCGAGGACGACCGGGTGCTGACCTGGGGGGCCTGGAACGCGGCCGCCGATCGCCTGGCCCACGGCCTGTCGCGCCTGGGGCTGGAGGCCGGCGACATCCTGGTCACGCGCATGCAGATCCGCACCGAATGGCCGGTGGTGAGCGCCGCGGCGGGCAAGCTGGGCTGCCGCATCCTGGGCCTGAACTGGCGGCTGACGACCGAGGAGACGCAGTATGTGCTCGCCAACAGCGGCGCCCACGCCCTGGTCTGCGATGACGTCGACCCGGCGGCCCTGGCCCCGGCGTTCGCGGGGCTGGGACTGAAGTTCGCCGTCTCCATCGACGCCGCGGCCGAGGGCTTCGTTCCCTGGGCGACGCTGCTTGCCGAGGCGCCGCCGGCGCCGCGCCTGGCCGCCGGCAATCCGCCCCTGATCCTCTACACCTCCGGCACGACCGGGCGGCCCAAGGGGGTGGTGATGGGCGGAGGCGAGGGCGACGCCGAGGCCCGGCGGGTGATGCGGGAGTATCAGCAGAGCGTGGCCGGGGGCCGGCCGCAGTCGGCGGGCGACGTGGCCCTGGTGACGCTGCCCATGCACCACGGCGCCGGGCCGGGAGCGATCTGGGGGACGACGGCGCGGGGCAACACCATGGTGCTGCTGCGGCGGTTCGACCCCGAGGCGGCGCTGAAGCTGATCGAGACCCACCGGGTTTCGGTGTGGACGGGCGTGCCGACCATGTACAAGCGCCTGGCCGCCCTGCCCCCGGAGGTGCTGGCGCGGTACGACGTCTCGTCGATCCGCACCCTGGGCGTGGGCGCGGCGCCGGTTCCCTATTCGCTGAAGGAATGGATCATCGGCCACTTCGGCGACTGCCTGGGCGAGAGCTATGGCGCGACCGAGACCGGCATGCTGACCGCCCTGGCGCCGGAGATGCAGACCCTCAAGCGGGGCTCCAGCGGCCTGCCCTACCGACACGTCCACATCCGCATCCGCGACCCGGAGGGCCGCGACCTGGCCGCCGGCGAGGAGGGCGAGATCTGGGTGAAGACCCCCATGGTGATCCGGGGCTATCTGAACGCCGGACCGCTGGGCGAGGACACCCTGGACGGCGAGGGATTCTTCCGCACCGGCGACATCGGCCGGCTGGACGACGACGGCTATCTGTTCATCACCGACCGGGCCAAGGACATGATCGTCTCCGGCGGGGTCAACATCTATCCGGCCGAGATCGAGGCGGCGATCATGCGCCATCCGGCGGTGCAGGACGTGGCGGTGATCGGCGTGCCGGACGAGGAGTTCGGCGAGCAGGTCAAGGCGTTCTGCGAGCTCAAGCCCGGGCGCGCCGCCGAACCGGCCGACATCCAGGCCCACTGCGTCGGGGTGCTGGCCTCGTACAAGCGGCCACGCAGCGTCGAGATCGTCGCCGAACTGCCGCGCAACACCATGGGCAAGCTGCTCAAGCGCGAGCTGAGGGATCCCTACTGGACCGGACGGGAGAGGAACGTATGAGCGAGATCCCACGCATCCTGACCGAGACGCGCGGCCCTGTGCTGGTGATCACCCTCAACCGGCCCGAGGCGCGAAACGCCTTCGACGCCGCCAGCGCCCAGGCCCTGGAGGCGGCCGTCGACCGGCTGGACGAGGAGGACGGGCTGTTCATCGGGGTGATCACCGGCGCGGGCGGGCATTTCTCGGCCGGCGCCGACCTGAAGGCGGCGGCGCGCGGCGAGCGGGCGGCGACGAAGCGGGGCGGCTTCGGCATGTTCGCCCGGCCGCCGCGCAAGCCCGTGATCGCGGCGGTGGAGGGCTACGCCGTGGGCGGCGGCTTCGAGCTGTGCCTGTCGTGCGACCTGATCGTGGCGGCCCGCACCGCGCAGTTCGGCCTGCCGGAGGTGCGGCACAATGTGGTGGCTGTCGGCGGGGGCCTGTTCCGCCTGCCCCGGCGCATGCCCTATCACCTGGTGATGGAGCTGGCCCTGACCGGCGCGTTCCACGGCGCCGACTATTTCCACCGCCTGGGGGTGGTGAACCGGGTGGTGGAGACCGGCGAGGCGCTGGAAGCGGCGGTCGCCTGGGCCGAGGCCCTGCTGGTCAACGGCCCGACGGCGCTGGCGGCGACCAAGGAGATCATCCGGCGGTCGGGCGACTGGACCGACGAGGCGGCGTGGAGCGCCCAGATGGCCTATGCCCGGCCGGCCCTGGAGTCGGAGGACCGCAAGGAAGGTCTGGCGGCCTTCGCCGAGAAGCGCCGGCCGGTGTGGAAGGGCCGGTGAGGCCCCTCGCCGGGCCGGCCACGCCGCCGGCCATCGCCGCGCGGCTGCGCCTGCCGCTGATCGCCGCCCCGATGCTGCATGTGTCGGGCCCGGAGCTGGTGACGGCCGCCTGCCGCGCCGGGGTGATCGGCGCCTTTCCGACGAAGAACGCCCGCTCGGCGGAGGAGCTGGACGCCTGGCTGGGCGACATCCGCGCCCGGCTGGCCGACACCGACGGCGCCGCCGCCCCGGTCTGCCCCAACCTGATCATGCGCGACGCGCGGCTGCAGGACGACCTGGCCTGCGTGGTCCGCCACGGGGTGGAGCTGGTGATCACCAGCGTCGGCTCGCCGGCGGCCGCGGTTCCGGCCCTGCACGACGCCGGCTGCCTGGTGCTGGCCGACGTGGCCACTCTGCGCCATGCGCAGCAGGCGATCGCCGCCGGGGCCGACGGCCTGATCCTGCTCACCGCCGGCGCCGGAGGCCAGACCGGCTGGCTGAACCCCTTCGCCTTCGTGCGGGCGGTGCGGGCGATGTTCGACGGGATGGTGGTGCTGGCCGGCGGAATCAGCGACGGCCGGGCCCTGGCGGCGGCGCGGGTGCTGGGCTGCGACCTGGCCTATATGGGCACGCGGTTCATCGCCGCGCGGGAGAGCCTCGCGTCGGACGCCTACCGGGCCATGCTGGTGGCCTCGAGCCTGGACGACATCCTGCTGACCTCGAGCTTCACCGGCCTGCCGGCCAACATGCTGGCGCCGTCGATCACCGCCGCCGGGCTGGACCCCAAACGGCTGGACGAGTCGATGGGCGAGGCGCGCGCCCGCGAGCGGTTCGGCGCCGGCGCGCAGGGCCCGCGGCGCTGGACCGACATCTGGAGCGCCGGCCATTCGGTGTCAGGCGTGCGCGCCGTGCAGACGGTGGCCGAGATGGTCGACCAGATCGCCGCCGAATACGCCGCCGCCTGAACGGGGTTCATGGGCCGGCGAAGCGTGGCACAATGGGCCGATGACCAGACCGCTCACCCTGACCCCGCGCCCGATCAAGGGCTCTGACGGCTGGTTCGTGCAGATCCTGTTTCCCGACGGCCGCGAGAAGCGGGTCAGCCGCTTCATGACCCAGGCCGAGGCCGAGGCGTGGATCGCCAATGAATCCGACGACTGGCTGGCGGGGATGGGCGAAGGGCGCTGACGGCGCCGGTCAGACCGGCAGCCGCTGGCCGGTGCGCAGGAATTCGCCGATCACGGCGGCGGCGGCGGGCCGCGAGAAATAGTAGCCCTGCATCTCCCGGCAGTCCCACTGACGCAGCAGGTCACGGTGGGCGAGGGTCTCGACGCCCTCGGCGATGACGCCCATGCCCAGCTGTCGCGCCAGGCCGATGATGGCCTTGACGATGGCCTCGTTGCCCGGCGTGGAGTGCATGTCCTTGACGAAGTTCTGGTCGATCTTGATGCGATCGGCGGGGAAGCGGCGCAGGTAGTCGAGCGAGGAATAGCCGGTGCCGAAGTCGTCGATGGACAGCCTGAAGCCGCTCTCGCGCAGGCGCATCAGGGCGTCGCTGTGCTCGGCCGAGGCCTCCATCAGCACCGTCTCGGTGAGTTCCAGCTCAAGCCGGTCAGGGGTCACCCCGTGCCGGGCCATGGCCTCGGCCAGGTCGCGCTCGAGCTCTCCGGGCGCGGCGAACTGGGTCGCCGACAGGTTCACCGCCACCACCGGGGGGGTCAGTCCGGCGTCGAGCCAGGCGCGGATCTGGCGGCAGGCCTCGCCGATCACCCAGCGGCCGATACCGCCGGCCAGGCCGAGACTTTCGGAGATGGGGATGAACTCGGCCGGACCGACGACGCCGCGCTCGGGGTGGTTCCAGCGCACCAGGGCCTCGACGCCGATCACGGCGCCGGTGTCGGCGTCCACCTGGGGCTGATAGAACAGCAGCAGCTGACCGGCCTCGATGGCGGTGCGCAACTCTCGGCCGAGGGTCACGCGCCGGCGGACGGCCAGGTCCATTTCCTCGGTGAAATAGCGGTAGACGCCGCGGCCCTGGTCCTTGGCGCGGTAGAGGGCGATGTCGGCCCGCGACAACAGGGTCTCGGCGTCGGCCACGGCCGGGTCGACCACGGCGACGCCGAGGCTGGCGCCGATGCGCAGTTCGGCGCCGTCCAGGCGGAGAGGTCGGCCTATCGCCTCCAGCAATCTGCGGGCGACGCCGTCGATGCGCGAGCGCCGGTCCACAGGGGTCAGAAGGACGCCGAACTCGTCGCCGCCGAACCGGGCCACGATTCCGGCGTCGCCCACGGCCCGGGTGAGGCGTTCGGAGAGGGCCTTGAGCAGCCGGTCGCCGGCGCCGTGGCCGAGGGTGTCGTTGACGTCCTTGAAGTTGTCGATGTCGAGCAGCATGGCCGCGGTCAGGCGATCGTCGCGACCCGCCGCTGCGACCGCGTCGCGCACGGCCTGGGTGAAGCTGCCCCGGTTGAGCAGACCGGTCAGGGTGTCGAATCTTGCCGTACGGAGCAGTTCGTCCTCGATCCGACGCTGCTCGGTGATGTCGTACATCGTGGCCACCACCCGGTGGGGCGTCGCGGCGCCGGGCCGGAACAGGGGCTGGGCGCTGCCCGAGATCCAGGCCAGGCTGTCGTCGGGCCGGTACAGACCCATGACCACGTTCGACTGCGGCAGCCCGGTCCTGAGCGCCCTGACCACCGGATGGGTGTCGCCGGCGAAGGGCGAACCGTCCTCATGGATGGAGCGCCACCGCGGATCGAAGGAGGTGCGGCCGCGAAGCTGGTCCGCCGTGAGGCCCAGAATGCGGGTGGCGCTGTCGTTGAACGCCAGAATGGCGGCGTTCTCATCCTGCAGGACCACGCCCTCGGCCATGGCCATCATCAGGGAGCGATAGCGCTCCTCGCTCTCGGCCAGAACGGCCTCAGCCTGACGGCGTTCGGTGATGTCGGTGTGGACCGCAACGACGCCGCCGACGCTCAACTCCATGGGGGTGACCCGCAGGCTGCACCAGCGCTCCTCACCGGGCGGGTGGCAGGCGTATTCGGCCGCGAAGAAGGGCGCCCGCCGATCGATCACCTGACGGATCCCCTCCCCGATGCGTTCGGCGAGGTCGTCCGGCGCATCGGGGTCCGAACGGCAGGCGGCCAGATAGTCAGCGCCGACGCCGATGACCCCGACCGGACAACCGCCGCCGCCCGCGCTCTCCTCGGCGAACCGTCGCCAGGGCTCGTTGACGGCGATGATGACGCCGTCCTTGTCGAGAACGGCGATCTCCGCCGAGAGGGAGTCGAACACACCCTGGTTGAACTTCTGGCTGTCCTGGAGCGCCAGATCCCGCTGCTTGCTGCGGGTGATGTCCTGGACCGCGCCGAACAGTCGCGTCACCCGGCCCTCGACCACGTCGGCGCGGCCGATGACCCGCAGCCACTTCGATCGACCGGCGCGGGTGACGATGCCCAGTTCCACGTCGAAGGGCGCGCCGGTCCCCACCGCCTCGGCGACGGCGGCCCTCAGCACTGCGGCGTCCGGCGCCGGAAACAGCCCCATGACATCGTCCTGATCGAAGGCGTCCGCCTGGTCGACGTCGAGGATGTCGGCCGCCTCGTCGCTGCCGGTGATCCTGGCTGTGCGGGGATCCATCTCCCAGGCGCCGATCAGCGCCATGTCGCTCATGTCGCTGAGCAGCTGGTTCCTGGACCGCAGGGCGCGCTCGGCCTCCGCCGCCGCCATGGCCTGGGACACCAGTCGGGCGCTTTCCTCCAGCACGTCCCTGAGGTCGGCGTCGAAATAATCGCGTTGCGAGGAATAGAAGGCGATGACCCGGCGAGTCTTGCCGCGAACCTTGAGCGGAATGGAGGCGGCGGAGGCGATGTCGTATCGCCTCGCCAGGTCGTGCCAGGGTTCGGTGATGGCGTCGGTCAGATAGTCGTTGGAGTACACGATCCGGCCCTCGATCATGCTCAGGCGCGCGGGACCATGACTTGTGACCAGGGCCGGATCGGTGGTGATGATCACCTCATCGACATAGCCGGCGGCCGGGCCGCAGGCGTAGGTGGGGACGATGCGCTTCAACCGGTCGTCCTGGACGCCGACCCAGCCCAGCACGAAGCCGGCCTCCGCCACCGCCTGGCTGCAGATGTGCCTGAGCGCCTCCTCCGGGTCGCTGAACTCGACCAGGGTGGCGATCACCTTCTTCAGCACGAGATTGAAGGCCGCCAGACGGGCGTTGCTCCGGAGGCGCCGCTCAAGTTCGGCGTTGCGCGCCAGAAGGTCCGCGACCGTCAGGCGTTCATCAGCCGTCGCAGCCCCTCGTTTATCGGCTGTCATTGTCGCCCGCGGCAAAGGAGGCCCAGTCCCCTTTGCATGCTTTAGCTTCAAATGCCCCACTTGAGAATGGCCGTGCGGAATTAGATCGCGCCGCCGAATCGGCTGGCCGGACGCCGCGATCGTGATAGGCGTGGCGGTGATGGCGAGCGGCTGGCTGATCGGGGTGATGGTGGAGGTGGCCGGCGAACCCGCGCCGTTGCGGCATTTCTTCGCCGTCGGCCATGAGGATCGCGCCAAGGCCGAGTGGCGCGCCATCGACAGCGCCCTGCTCATCGGCCCGGTGGCCAGCAGCCCGGTGGGCGGGCTGGAGCCCGTTCACATGATCAGCGAGCTGACGCCCAGGACGGTGCACACCCTGGCGCTCAAACCCGGCGAGGTGCGGCCCCTGGGCTGGCGGTGGCCGCGCCGGTGGATCACGCTGGAGGTCAGGACGCCGCCGTGATCGACGGCGTGTCGCCGGCGGGGAAGCCCTCCTGGAGCGCCTCGTCCAGCCGCGATTCCCGTTCCGCCCGCAGCCGGGCGTTCACCGCCAGGCTGGCGTCCATCCGGGCCAACTGCTCCGGCGTCGCCTCGGTCTGGTGGCGCGCCTTCCACTCGGACGCCGGCATGCCGTAGATGGCCTGGCGCGCGGCGTCGCGGTCGAGGGTCCCGTTCGAGGCCTCGCTGACCCAGTCGGCCAGGCAGTTGCGGCAGAATCCCGCCTGACCCATCAGGTCGAGGTTCTGGACGTCGGTCCGCATCCTCAGGTGGTCGAGGAGGCGGTGAAACGCCTGGGCGGCGACGTGGTCATCGATCTTGGGCATGGACGGGGTTCCGGGTTGGACGCCGGCGAGTTGTACCCCTTCAGCGCTGCAGGCCAAGAGCCTCGTCGAGCGCCGGGTCGTCCTTCCTCACCGCCATGTCCCGGGCCGAAACGCCGGCGCGGGTCCTGGCCTCGAGACTGGCGCCATGGCGGCGCAGGAGGCCGGCCGCGGCGGGCTGGCCGGCCTGGATGGCCTTCATCAGCGCCGTCTCTCCGGCGTCGTCGGGAGCGTCGATGGGAACGCCCTGGGCCAGCAGCGCCTCCACGTCTCTCGTGCGGCCGGCGGCCGCCGCGGCGCGGAGCCGGGCGGCTTCGCGGGATGGCGGCGACACGGACGATTTCAGCAGACCCGGCGCGCCGGCGGCGAGCGGGGCGTCC
>CAIXWN010000270.1 GCA_903923135.1 uncultured Caulobacteraceae bacterium
CGGCGCCGTAGCGGCCCGCCGCGCCGGGCAGGAGGGTGCGGGCCACCGCCTCGGCGACGTCTTCCGCCGAGATCACCTGCACCACAGACTCGGCGTGGAGCGCCGGAATCGCCAGCGGGAACGCCGCCAGGGCCCGCAACAGGGCGCTGCCCCCATAGGCGGCCGGCGCCAGGACCAGGCCCGGACGCAGGATCACCCAGTGAAGATCCAGGCCGCGCACCGCCGCCTCGGCCCGGCGCTTGGTGAGGGCGAAGGCCGACGCGCCGGCCTCGACGCCGAGGGCGGAGATGTGGGTGAACCGCAGCACGCCGGCCTCGGCGCACGCCTCGCCCAGGGCCTGGACGCCGCTCACATGCGTCGCCTGCAGGCGGTCGCGCGGTCCGTCCTGCAGCGCGCCGGCGCAGTTGATCACCGCCTCGACGCCGGCCAGGTGCGCCCGCCAGGCGGACCGGTCCATGGCCGCCAGATCGAGACGCCGCCACTCCACCCGCGGCTGACGGCGCCGGGCGACGGCGATGTCGCGTCCGGCGCCGATGACGGCGTGGCCGTCGCGAAGCAGCCGGGCCGTGACCGCGCCGCCGATCAGGCCGTAGGCGCCGACGACGAGAACGCGCATGACGGCCGGACCCGGGGCCCGCCTAGGGCTGCATCGCGTAGATCTTCACCAGGCCGTAGAGGAAGTCCCGGCCGTTGTAGAGCGAGCTGACGCGGATGCGCTCGTTGAGGCCATGGACGCCGTTGCCGTCGGGGTCGCCGAACATGCCGGTGACTCCATAGGTGGGGATGCCAACCGGGCTCATGAACGCCCCGTCGGTCGCGCCGGCGGTGAGCACCGGGATGATCGGCACGCCCGGCCAGATCTTCGCCGCCACGGTCTCGATCGGCTTCATGATCTGGGGGGTGAGCGGCGGCGGCGCCTTGGTCACCTCGCTGCGGGCGCCCAGGACGGTGACGCTGACCTTGGGATCGGCGGCCAGGGCCTCGAGCCGGGCCCTGACCTGCTCGACGCTGGTTCCCGGGAAGATGCGGCAGTTGATGTTGGCGCGGGCCCGCTGGGGCAGGGCGTTGGTGGCGTGGCCGCCGTCGAGCATGGTGGCCACGCAGGTGGTGTGCAGCATGCCGTTGTAGCCGGGGTCGGTCTCGACCACCTCGGCGGCCTTCTGGTCGGCGCCGTCCCTGGCCAGGGCGGTCATGGCCGCGCCCATCTGGCCGCCCACCAGCGGGCCCATGGCGGCGAAGTAGGCGCGCGAGGCGTCGGTGTATTCCAGCGGGAAGTCGTACTGGCTGATGCGCACCAAGGCCCCGGCCAGATGATAGATGGCGTTGTCCTTGCTGGGCCGCGAGGAATGGCCGCCCGGGTTGGTGACCTCCAGGCGATAGTCCTGCGGATATTTCTCGCCGGCCTCGATGTTCAGGGCGATGGGCTTGCCCGATGCGTCCAGCCGCCCGCCCGCGCCCTCGTTGAGGGCGAACGCCGCGTCGATCAGGTCGCGCTCGTGGGTGGCCAGATAGCCGGCGCCGTTGAAGGCGCTGGCGGTCTCCTCGCCGCAGGTCAGCGCCATCTTCACGTCGCGGCGGGGGTGAAAGCCCTCCTGTCGGAAGCGGATCAGGGTGTCGACCCAGACCGACGCCTCGGCCTTGTCGTCGCTTGAGCCGCGGGCATAGAAATAGCCGCCCTCCTCGATCAGGGTGAAGGGATCGCGCGCCCAGTCCTCCCGCTTCGCCTCCACCACATCGATGTGGGCCAGCAGCAGCATGGGCCGGGCCCTGGGGTCGGTCCCCTTGAGCACGGCGACCAGTCCGCCCTCGGCGGGATGGCCGGGCGCGGCGAAGGGATGCAGATCGGCGTCGGCGTAACCGGCCGCCTTCAGCCGGGCGGCCATCTTGACGGCCGCGGCCGTGCAGCTGCCCGACGACAGCTCGGTGTTGGTCTCGACCAGCTCCTTGTAGAGCGCCCGGAAGGCGAGCTGGTCGGGCCGCGGGGCCGCCGTCTGGGCGCCGGCCAGGCCGGGCAGGAGGGCCAGACCCAGCGCCGTCGCCATCAGCATCGCTCTCATCACGTCGTCTCCCGGACCGGAACGCGCCCGGTCATCCTGCGTTCATCCATCGCCGGCCATGTTGCGACGGCGGGACGGCGGGCGGCAACAGGATTGCGAGGGCCGCGGCGACGTTCCGCCGCCTTTGTTGCATGGCCGGCGCCGAAATCCCGCCGGATGGACACCCGCCGGCAACATTGGGGTCTATAGTGATGGAACCCGTTCAAGGAATGGAATGCGAACCATGATCGCCACCCGACTCTCCGCCCTGGCCTTTGCCGCCGCTCTCGGCCTGTCGGCCGCCGCCAGCGCCCAGCCGCCCCCGCCCCCGCCGCCGCCCGGCGGCATGGCCGCCCACGGATGGGGACATCCGGGCATGGAGGCGCCCCACGCCATGCACGGCGCGGGACGGCTCAAGGCGGTGCACGACGCCCTCAACATCCGGCCCGACCAGGAAGCCGCCTTCGCCGCTTTCGCCGCCTCGATGAAGCCCCCCGAGGCGGGCGAACGTCGCGAGCCCGGCGACATGATGCATGACCATCAGGCGCTGACCGCCATGACCACGCCCCAGCGCCTGGATTTCATGGCGCGCAAGATGGACGAGCACATGGGCCGGATGCGCGAGGAATTCCAGCGCCACGCCGCCGCGATCAAGGCGCTCTATGCGGTGCTCAGCCCCGACCAGCAGCACACCTTCGACGCCCTGCCCGGACTGATGGGCCACGGCGGCATGGGCGGCATGGGAGGCGGCATGGGCCCCCACGGCGGCATGGGCATGGAGCCCGGCATGGGCATGGGACATCCGGGCGAAGGCGAATAACGCCCGGACGCCTGTCCTTCCCGAACTTTCCCGATCCCGATCTGGCCGCCGCGACGATCCGCGGTGGCCAAGGGCGGCCGGCCGGGTTTTAATCGCGTCCTCGACGACCATGGTCGGGAACAGGAGGAGGGCGAGATGGGGAAGGGTGTCATCCACGCGGGCGTCCTGGCGGGCGCGTTGCTCTGGCTGGGGGCGTCGGCCGCCTTCGCCCTCCCGCCGCCGCCATCGCCGCCGCCGCCAGTCGTCGAGCCGGCGCCGATCGTCTTTTTCGACATCGCCGGACCGGACGCGGCCAGGTTGCGGGCCTTCTACGGATCGACGTTCGGCTGGAAGATCAGCCCCGCCAACGCCATCGGCCGCGACAGCACCGGCGTGCTTGACGGGACCCTGCGGCAGGACCCGGCCGAGAAGGTGCTCTATCTGGGCGTGCCCGATGTGGCCGCCGCCCTGAGGGCGGTGGTCCAGGCGGGCGGCGTGGTGGACCAGCCGCGCTTCGTGGTTCCCGGCGTGGTGATCCTGGGCCTGTTCCGCGATCCGGCCGGCAACCGGATGGGCCTGGTCGAGATGAAGGACCGCAAGCCCGTGGTTCCCCCGGCCCGATAGGCGGGGTGGGTCTGGCGAAGGGGGCGGCTCACTCCAGGCGGGCGCTCCCGGGCGGGCGGATCGGGGCGTCGGCTGGAGGGGCGGGTTCGCCCGGCGACCCCTCTCCGGATCGAGAAACCGGCCGTTCATCTGGTGGGGACGGCGGTTCCGGCGGCTGCCAGATCCCGGCTTTCCAGCGGCCCCAGTCCGGCGCGATGCGCAGGGCGGCGCAGAGACGTTGCACCGTGCGGCGCAGCGGCAGGCGGTCAATGTCGGTCCAGACCGGACCGAAACCCAGGCGGGTGTCGAGGTCGAGGGACAGCCGTTCGTGGTCCTTCGCGTCCCTGGCCTCGCGGTCGACGACCTGCATCACCAGCTCGCGGATCTTCTCCCGGCGCGCCTCGCGGCGGGCCCGGGCGCGTTGCTTTGCCGCGTCAAGCCGGGCGGCGCGTTCGGCCGCCTCGGCCTCGGCCCGGATCCGGGCGGCGGCGATCTCGTGGGCCGCGCAGCCGCGCAGGGCGGTGAGCCCGCTCATGGCCTCGTCCAGGCGGAAGCTCATGGCGACGGCCTGACGAACGGCGGCGGCGATACGGGCAAAGTCGTCGGCGGCTTCGACAGCGCTGCGGC
>CAIXWN010000271.1 GCA_903923135.1 uncultured Caulobacteraceae bacterium
CGCAGAAACGCTCACCCGTGAGTTTCCAAACGGACTCTCAGCCGTACGGCCGCCGCCGCCTGACGTCCGGACCCGTGCGCTCCCGGCGCGGCCCGGGAGCGTGGGCGGGGCGTGCGCCGCGCTTCTGACAAGGCAAAGGCCGCCGGTCGGGTGACCGGCGGCCCCATGTTTCGGGGTGGTTGCGGCCGTTCAGACGGCCGGGATGCCTCTCGCGCGGCGGCGGAGGGCCGCGCCGACCATGCCAACGCCCAGCAGCATAAGGCCCCAGGTCGCCGGCTCAGGCACGCTGTTGATCGTCAGCGTGCCCTGGTAGAAGCTCAGCGGGGCGTTGTTGATGTAGAAGCCGTAGGTGTCGCCCGGTTGCAGGTTGAATGTCACCAGACCGCTGAAATTGGTCGAAGTTCCCAGAATTCCACCATTGTTCGTCAGGTTGGTGTCGCTCTGGTTGACCGAATACCCGGGCTGTTCGAATGTGTAATTCTCCGGGGATGTATAGTGGAAGCGATATTCCACGGTTCCCGGGACCGTGCCTGTATAGGTGGTGGTGTAGGTGGTCTCGGCGTTCGACTGGCTCGGTCCGAACAACTCGAAAAGGGCCCCCGCCGGCGTGGTCACGGCGCCCCCGTTGGGGTCGGGCGTGTTCGTCAGGGTCCAGCCGGTGAGGGCGTTCGCCGATCCGGCCAACGCCATGGTCACGGCAAGCGCCGCGACACCGAAAGACAGCCTCTTCAACATATGGAATCCCCGCAGCCAAGCTTGCCATAATATCGCCGATATTGTCGCCGTTTCGTCAAGGCTTTTCGGCGCTAGGCCGCCCGAATTCGGTCGCTAAGCCGCCCGCAGCGGGCTCTTGCCGCAACGGGACGGGATCGGTTGCGCCTGTCCTCATGGCCGGGCCGTTTCGAGAAGCGCGCCGAGCCGCTGCAGGCGGCCGTTCCGGGGCGCGGGCGGCGGGGCGATGGAGCCAGACCCGTTTTAGTATCGCCACGTCTTCTGGGTCATGACGATGTCCTCGGGATTCACCGCGCCGGCGACGCCGTTGCGTTCCAGGATCTGGCCCAGGTTGTGCGTGTCCCTGATCAGTTGCAGACCCCACGGGGTAAAGGTGTCGGCGTTGAAGACATGCTCGGACAGGAGCGGGTTGGTCAGGGCCTGGGAGAAGGCGTCGACGCCGACCATCCGCATCAGAAGGCCCGGCAGAGGTGACTTCTTCACCCGGTCCTCGGCGAAAAGGCCGGGGTAGAACTCGACATCGTCGGGGGTCGCATAGGCCGCCCGCAGCGCCTCGACGATCAGGGGATTGCTGCTGATCTGCTCGAAGCTGGCCGCGCGCGGAAGGCCGTACTCCACCCGGTAGTCATTGTAGGATCGCAGCCGGTTCGTGCGGGCCTGTTTGACCGCGTACGCCTCCACGCCAACCAGGGCCGCGCTTGTGTTGAGCGCGCCAAGTTCCGCCGCCGGCTGGGCCGCCGCGCCGTAGAAGGCGGCGACGAGCCCGGAATTCAGCAGCGGCCGGTTGTCGAGCCCGAAGGATTGCAGGGGGATCGGCCCGCCCGGCCAGTCGATGGCGTCCGGCATGAGAGAGTGCCAGCGATAGAGCAGGCTGAATTCGGCGGTGATCCAGTTGGGACGGTTCCAGTCTGCGGTCCAGGCGACCTGAGGGTCCGCCACCAGATTGAACGGCAGCGGCGTGATGTGGTTGATGTACTGTTCGACGACCACCTTGATGAACATCGGAATGATGATGTTACGGGCGGTCTGGAACACCCTCTCATCGTCCCAATCCGCGTTTTGCCGTTCGAGCTCGCCGGCGACGCGGTTGTGCTCGCGCAGGAACAGCGTGTTCATCATCGAGGTGAACGGTGTGGAGTTCACGCGGTCGCCGCCGACCGCGAACAGGGAGGCGAGGCGCTCCGGCGGCGGCAGCGGCGCGCCAGGCGGGCCCATGAGCGGCGCGTCCAGAACACCGGCGAACTGGGGATCAACCTCCGTCCCGCCGTTGATGTACAGGAAGAGCGGAAACTCCTCGCCAGAGATCATCTGGCTTTTCAGCCGGCCCCGGCTGCCCGCCGACCCGCTCCTGAGCCTCAGGGCGTCGGTCTGGGGCTCGGTGCGACCGTAGAGCGGAGAGAGGTCGATTTCGTGGTTCGACGAGGTGCGCGCGCGGGCTGCGTCCGTTTCCGGCTGGCCGGGAACGCCGGTGCGGATGAAGCCGTCGGTCAGGTACTGGGCGAAGGCCGGAAACAGGCAGGTCGATTTCGCCGACAGCTGCTGCTGACCGGCCGGCCGCGCAAATACCGCCACGACCTTGTCAACCGGAGGAAGAGTCTCCGGGTCCAGCGTGCTCGCCGGCAACTGGCGGCCCTGATAGGTCCGGTCGGTCAGGGCCTTCCATGAGGTGTAGTCCGATGCGGTGCTCCACGGGTGCGGCCGGTTCCGGGTGGTGCGGACCAGGCCGTTGACGACGGCGTTTGAAGCGGCCTCGTCCGCCCAGGGAATGATGTCGATCGCCTCGCCGACGAGGCCCAGGAACTTGTCAAAAAACGAGTCGGCCACGGATGCCTCCTTCAATGTCGGTCTGGGCGCTTCGACCGGAAGCTCCGGCGTCAGGCTGGCGGGTTCGGCGCGGACGACGCCGTTGATCTCGTGGCGCAGGCGCGAAACGGTTTCATAGACCGTGCGGCGCACACGATTGACGCCGCCCAGCGGACGGTGCGCATCCAGCCCATGCCAGGGCGAGAACGACAGGTTCTCGCCGAACGCCCGGCGCCCGGGCGTGTCGAAACCCTGGCGCGGGATGGTCAGTCGCGCCACCGATACGAAGGGCGATTCGGCTTCGCGCCATTCGATGGTGGGGTCCTCGACAGGCATCGCCTGGGGGTCGCCTTGCAACTGGACGCAGAAGTCGAAGACCGCATCCCCCGCCGCAAGCGCCTTGGCCAGGTTCTCGCGCAGGAAGTCGGCCGTCGAGCGGTCCTGAAAGGCCGACGGCGGGCCGGTGGGCCGGGCGGAGTATTTGCAGGGAACCTCCCCGTAGAGGTACGGGGTCATGCTCCAGTACTGGCTGTTCAGGGGGTTGGAGACCCTGCGGCCGGCGATCGCCAGCGCGGTCAGCATGTCGTGCAGGTGGACATGCAGCGGATTGAGGTCGGGCACGAAGAACCGCAAAGGATTTTCGGCCTTGTTGAAGTCCACATACTCGGCCGCGTTACGCACGAAGAAGGCCGGGCTGTTGATCATCACGAAGTCCTGGGTGCCGGTGCGGCTGCCGGTGACGCCCATCACCTTGATCGCCATGCCGCGCCCGTCGCCATCCCTGTCCGGCCCCGGCCTGGCCGACCCGTTCGAGAAGCGGATCCAGGCCGGGTAGACGGCCGGGTGCGAGAACAGGCCCCTGGCCAGCCCGGGAGGCAGGGTATCGAGCACTCGAAACTCGGCCTCGACGCAGCCGTGCATCTTGGGATGGGCGTCCCGCCGCGCTGGCGGATCGGCGACGGCGGCGGCCCGCACCCGCTGCTCGATCGCCTGGGTGATCGCCGCAATCGCCTCCGCCTCGCCGGCCGGGACCTGCTCGAAACGCGATGGGCCGGGACCGGCTTCCGCGATCAGATCGGCAAGCGCGGTGTCAGCACGGTCAATCATCGTCTTACCCCCTGACCGGGGAGTAAAACATAAAATGCGCGGAAACCAAGGGCGGATCTGGGCCGGGGCTCGCGCCGTGGGGCGGCGTCGACGGGCCTTCCCGAACCTAGTCCGCGTCCATCTTCAACGCCGCGATGAAGGCTTCCTGAGGGATGTCGACCTTGCCGAACTGGCGCATCTTCTTCTTGCCCTCCTTCTGCTTGTCCAGAAGCTTGCGCTTGCGGCTGGCGTCGCCGCCGTAGCACTTGGCGGTGACGTCCTTGCGCAGGGCGCGGACGGTCTCGCGGGCGATGATCTTGCCGCCGATGGCGGCCTGGATCGGGATCACGAACAGATGGGGCGGGATCAGCTCCTTCATCTTCTCAACCATGCCCCGGCCGCGCATCTCGGCGCGGTTGCGGTGGACCAGCATGGAAAGGGCGTCCACCGGCTCGCCGTTGACCAGGATCATCATCTTCACCAGGTCGCCGGTGCGGTACTCCTGGATCTGGTAGTCGAAGCTGGCGTAGCCCTTGGAGATGCTCTTCAGCCGGTCGTAGAAATCGAACACCACCTCGTTCAGCGGCAGGTCATAGACCACCATGGCCCGGCTGCCGACGTAGGAGAGCTCCTTCTGCTCGCCGCGGCGGTCCTGACAGAGCTTGATCACCGCCCCCAGATAGTCATCGGGGGTGAAGATGGTGGCGCGGATCCACGGCTCGGCGATGCTCTCGATGCGCACCACGTCCGGCAGGTCGGCCGGGTTGTGCAACTCCACCATCGAGCCGTCCGTGAGGGTGATCTTGTAGATCACGCTGGGGGCGGTGGCGATCAGGTCGAGGTTGAACTCCCGCGTCAGCCGTTCCTGGACGATCTCCAGGTGCAGCAGCCCCAGGAACCCGCAGCGGAAGCCGAAGCCCAGGGCCGCGCTGGTCTCCATCTCATAGGTGAAGGAGGCGTCGTTCAGGCGCAGCCGGCCCACGGCCGCCCGCAGGTCCTCGAAATCCGCGGCGTCCACCGGAAACAGGCCGCAGAACACCACCGGCTGCACCGGTTTGAACCCGGTCAGGGCCTTGGCGGTCTGGCGCTTCTCCTCGGTCAGGGTCTCGCCGACCGCGGCGTCCGCCACCTCCTTGATCTGGGCGGTGATGAAACCGATCTCGCCGGGGCCCAGCTCGGCCACGTTGACCGCCTTGGGTTGGAATACGCCGATCTTGTCGACCTTGTAGGTGGCTCCGGTCTGCATCATGCGGATCTGTGCGCCGGCCCTGAGCACCCCATCGAAGACCCGGACCAGCACCACCACGCCCAGATAGGCGTCGTACCACGCGTCGACCAGCAGGGCCTTCAGCGGCGCGGCGGCGTCGCCCCTGGGCGGCGGCAGGCGGGTGACGATGGCTTCCAGCACCTCGTGGATGCCGACTCCGGACTTGGCCGAACACTCCACCGCGTCGGTGGCGTCGATGCCGATGACATCCTCGATCTGCTGGCGCACCCGGTCTGGCTCGGCGGCCGGCAGGTCGATCTTGTTCAGGACCGGAACGATCTCATGGTTGTTGTCCAGGGCCTGGTAGACATTGGCCAGGGTCTGGGCCTCCACGCCCTGGCTGGCGTCCACCACCAGGATCGAGCCCTCGCAGGCGGCGAGGGAGCGGCTGACCTCATAGGC
>CAIXWN010000272.1 GCA_903923135.1 uncultured Caulobacteraceae bacterium
ATAGCCGCGCAGTCGCTCGCGGAACCCCTCGGCGTCGCCGGTCACCGGCGGCGCCGCGACGGTCAGCGCCTGATAGAGCGGATGCTTGTCGACGCCGGTGACCGTGATCTTGGCGAACATCGGGAACTCCACGGAGAAGTTCGTCCGGCAGAACTCGGCGATTTCCGCGTTGGCGCCGGGCTCCTGGCCGGCGAAGTCGTTGGCGGGAAAGCCCAGCACCACCAGACCACGGTCGCGATAGGTCTCGTAGAGTTTTTCCAGGCCGTCATATTGCGGGGTGAGGCCACACTTCGAGGCGACATTGACCACGAGGGCCACCTTGCCGGCGTAGTCGCCCAGGGACGCATCGTCCCCGGCGATGGTCTTCAGCGGAATGTCCTGCAGCGTGGTGGTCATGGGGCCCGTCCCTGTGTGGTTGAGAGTTTAAGCTAGGCGTTCGCCGCGCGGATTCAACCTGCCCACGCCTGCAGAATCCGCGTCGTCCGCCCCGCCCGGCAGGAAACTCGGGCGTGATCAGGCGCGCGCCGCGCCCCCCGGGAGGAGCGCCCTGTGCGTTGAGGAGCGATCGCGATCAGGCGCGCTTTGATCTAGCGCAATGACAGCGCGACCGGGCGCCCCCTAGCCTGCTCTCACCCGAACCAGCCGTGAAACGCGACACGGGGAGGAACCGAAAACAACAAAATCAACGATTTCATAGGTCTTGCTGTCACTGGAACGGTCGCCCGCGACCGGCCCCCGGTGGTTAGGGGCTGACCACTGAATCGCCGGAACGAACGAACGCCCTGGGCTGCAGCCGCGCGGAGGAACGCGATATGGCTATGCTTGCGGTCGATCTGGATCCCGATTTCTCCGAGGCCGAGCGGGCCGCCTGGGAAACCGCGCATCGTTTCGCGCGGGACGTGCTGCGACCGGCCGGCCAGGCGCTCGACAAGCTGCCCGCCGCCGAGGTCTTCGCCCCCGGTTCGATCCTCTGGGATGTGTTCGACCAATATCGCGAGCTCGGCCTGGAGATGTTCGACACCCAGTCGGACCTCACCCCGGCGGAACAGGCGCGGATCCGCTACATCGTCGGCGAGGAGATGGGCTGGGGCGACAGCGGCCTCGCCATCAGCCTGGGCGTCGCCAACTTCCCCACCATGATGGCCCAGACGTCGGGCAACCCGGCGCTGATCGAGCGGTTCCCGCAGGGCACGCTGGGATGCTGGGCGATCACCGAGCCCGACCACGGTTCGGACCAGATCAACTTCGACGGCGCGGTGAACCACCCGGGCGGCCAGGACAAGCGGCCCAACTGCATCGCCCGGCTGGACGGCAACCAGTTCGTCATCTCCGGCCAGAAATCGGCCTGGGTTTCCAACGGCACCATCGCCGAAGCGGCGGCCCTGTTCTGCGCCGTCGATCTGGGTGGCGGCAGGACCGGCGGCGGCGTCTTCGTCGTGCCGCTCAACGAGGGCGGGGTCAGCCGGGGCAAGCCCACCGACAAGATCGGCCAGCGTGCGCTCAACCAGGGCGAGATCTTCTTCAACGACCTGAAGGTGCCCGCCGACTCCATGGTCATCGGTCCGGACCTCTACCGCGCCACCGCCGATCGGATTCTCTGCATGGCCAACGGCAGCATGGGCACCACCTTCGTCGGCTGCGCCCGGGCCGCCTTCGAACTGGCCACGGACTACGCCAAGGAGCGCGTCCAGGGCGGGGTGACGATCTTCACCCACCAGAGCGTCAAGGCCCGCCTGTTCAAGATGTACCGTCAGGTCGAGGCGGCCCGCGCCCTGAACCACCGGGTGCTGCGCATCAACGCCGCGCGCGAGGTTCCCCTGCTCGAACAGGCCATCGCCTCCAAGGTCACCTCGACCCAGGCCGCCTTCGATGTCGCCAGCGAGGCCTTCCAGATCTTCGGCGGGGCGGGCATCTCGCGCGACTGCCCGATCGAGAAAATCTTCCGCGACGCCCGTCTCTCGATGATCGAGGACGGCTGCAACGAGGTCCTGGGCCTGGTGGCCGCCTCCAGGTTCTGACACCCCCTCTTCCACACCGGTCGGAGACTTCAAGACGATGAAAATGAACGCCTATGTGGCCGGGGTAGGGATGACCACCTTCGGCCGGATGATGGACCGGGGCATGAAGTCCACCGGCGGAGAGGCCATCGAGACGGCCATAGCCGACGCCGGCCTGCAGAAGAGCGACATCCAGGCCGCCTGGATGTCCAACGCCGCAGCCGGCGTGCTCACCGGCCAGGAGTGCATCCGCGGTCAGGTGGTGCTGCGCGGGATCGGCATGGGGGGCCTGCCGGTGGTCAATGTGGAGAACGCCTGCGCCAGCGCCTCGACCGCGTTCAACCAGGCCTGCGCCATGGTCACCGCCGGCGCCTACGACGTGGTGCTCGCCTGCGGCGTCGAGAAAATGTACCTGGAGGACAAGGCCAAGGTGTTCGGCGCCTTCATGGGCGCCGTTGACGTCGAACAGCTCAAATCCATCCTCGATGGCCTGCAGAAGTCCGCCGCGGCCAGCGGCGCCACCGAGGCCTCCAAGAGCGCCGGCAAGAACCGTTCGATGTTCATGGACATCTATGCCGCCGCGGCCCGCGGCCACATGGAGCGCTACGGCACCACCATCGAGCATTTCGCCATGGTCTCGGCCAAGAACGCCTACCACGGCTCGCTCAATCCGCGGGCCCAGTTCCGCGACTCGCTCACCGTCGAGGAAGTGCTGGCCTCGCCGATGATCGCCGAACCCCTGACCCGGCCGATGTGTTCGCCCATCGGCGACGGCGCCGCGGCGGTGGTCATCGTCAGCGAGCGCAAGATGCGCGAGCTGGGGCTCACCCGGCCGGTGCGGGTGGCCGCCAGTGTGCTGCGCTCGGGCTGGGATCACGGCCCGGCCGCCGAAGGCGTGGCCGAGGTGTGCAGCCGCGAGGCTTTCGAGCAGGCCGGCATCGGCCCGGGCGACCTGTCCCTGGTCGAGCTGCATGACGCCTCGGCCCCGGCCGAGATCATGGGCTATGAATCCATCGGTCTGTGCGCCAAGGGCGAGGGCGGTCCGCTGGTGGCTTCAGGCGCCACGCGGCTGGGCGGGCGCGTTCCGGTCAGCACCTCCGGCGGCCTGCTGCGCAAGGGCCATCCCATCGGCGCCACCGGCATCGCCCAGATCGTCGAGATCACCGAGCAGATCCAGGGCCGCTCCGGCGCCCGGCAGGTGGCCGGAGCCAAGGCGGGCTTGAGCCACAACGGCGGCGGCAGCATCGGCACGGACGCCGCCGCCCAGTGCGTCTCCATCCTCACCGCCGCCTGAGGCCAACCCGATGCGCGCCCTCAACGACATGATCCTGGCCGACCTGATTGCGGCTCGCGCCGAGTCCCGTCCGGATCTCGACGTGGTCACCTTCGAAGGGGGCGACAGCGGCCGGGAGGAGGTGCGCACCTACGCCGACCTGTGGGCCAACGCCAACCGTCTGGCGGCTGGCCTGCTGGCCCGGGGGATGAACTACGGCGACCGCTTCGCCATCCTGCTGCGCAACCACCCGGAGTTCATCGAACTGATGATCGCCGCCTCGCTGACAGGCCTGGTGTTCGTGCCCATCGATCCGCGCACCCGCGGCCAGAAGCTGGCCTACACCCTCAACAACTCCGGCTGCCGGGGCGTGGTGTGCGGCGACTATGGAGTGGCCCAGGTGAGCGAGGTCCGCGACCAGCTGCCGTCGCTGGAGTGGATCTGGGTGCTGGAAAGCGGCGAGGAGCCCGGCGCCCTCACCGCCGCCGAGGTTTCCGGCGCCGCCAGCCTGGCCTCGGTGCTCGCCGCCCCGCAGACCTGGGTCGACATGCGGCTGCGCAATCCGGACGATCCGCTGCAGATCATCTACACCTCGGGCACCACCGGCGATCCCAAGGGCGTGGTGTGCGGCAACCTCCGCTACGGCGGGGCCACCCTGCTCACCACCATGCTGGGAGTCTCCCCGGACGAGCGCCCCTACACCGGTCTGTCGCTGACCCACGGCAACGCCCAGATGATGACCCTGGCCTCGGCCCTGCGCGTCGGTCAGCGGGCGGTGTTCAGCCGGCGCTTCACCAAGTCGCGGCTGTGGGACATCACCCGCAAGTATGACTGCACCTTCTTCAATCTGCTCGGCGGCATGGCCACGGCCATCTACAGCGAGCCGGTCAAGCCCAACGACGCCGACAATCCGGTGAAGTTCGTCCTCAGCGCCGGCATGCCCGCGGCCATCTGGGAGGCCTTCGAGAAGCGCTTCGACGTCAAGGTGCTGGAGGCCTATGGCGCGGTCGAGGGCGGCATGGCCTTCAAGCCCATCGGCGTGGGCCCCGTCGGCAGTTTCGGCAAGCCGCCGCCCAATCTGGAAATGCGCGTCGTCGACGAGGAGGGCGTCGATTGCCCGCCCGGCGTGCAGGGCGAACTCATCAGCCGGCCCATCACCGGCGAGAAGGCCCAGGTGACCTATTTCAACAACCCCAAGGCCTCCGACCTGAAGACCGCCGGCGGCTGGCTGCGCAGCGGCGACATCTGCCACCGGGACGCCGGGGGCTGGCTGTTCTTCGACTACCGCAAGGGTGGCGGCATCCGCCGCAACGGCGACTTCATCAACCCCGGCTTCGTCGAGGCCGCCCTGGCCGAACTGCCCCAGGTGACCGACGTCTATGTCTACGGGGTGCCGGCGGCCAACGGTTCGCCCGGCGAAAAGGACGTGGTGGCCGCCCTGGTGGTCGTCGACCGCGCGAACTTCGACGCCGCCGCCGTCTTCGCCGCCTGCCGGCGGGCGCTCGAGGCCAATTTCGTTCCCACCTATCTGCAGGTGGTCGACGAGATCCCCAAGACCGCATCCGAAAAACCGCAGGACCGCTTCCTGGTCGAGGCCCTGAAGGCGCCGGGCGCCGAGGTCTGGGAAGAGGCGCCGGGTGGCGCGGCCCGTATCTGGAAAGCGCCGGCCTGAGGCCGGCGCACACTGAGGTTTGAGCGGAGAGCGACGATGAGTGACACCCTGGAGCTGGACGACCTCGAAGAGCTGGAGTGCGAGCTGGAGGCCGCCGAAACGGCGCATGACCGCACGCTTCGCCGCCGCGCCGCGGCGCTGGAGATCGAGCCCGGCGCCGACTGGAACGACGTCGAGCACGCCATGCTCACCCGGCGGAGCATCCGCAAGTTCAAGGGTCGCCAGGTGCCGGCCCACATGATCCGCCGCATCCTGGAGATGGGCCGTTTCGCCCCCTCGCAGGGCAATTGCCAGCCCTGGTCGTTCATCGTGGTGCGCGACAAGGCGATGATCGCCCAGATGGAGGCCTATTGCGTGGCGGTCTGCCAGGGCATGACCGCCAGCGTCGACTACACCAACTATCCCGAGGGCTCCGAGCAGCGCGCGGCGATCCTGGCCAACACCCAGGCGCTGAACCGCGCCAGCCCCAATTCCTTCCACCCGGTGCCGATGACCGCGATCAAGTCGATCGCCAACGGGCGCTTCGCGGTTTTCCACAGGGCCCCGACGGTGATCCTCATCCTGATGGACAAGCGCGGCGTCGGGGTGCCCGCCATCGACGTCGGCTGTGTGGGCTCCAACATCGTCCTGGGCGCCCAGAGCATCGGCCTTGGCACCTGCTGGATCGGCTTCTCAAAGCTGCTCAGCAGCAACACCGAGCTCTGCGAGAAGCTCGGCATAGAGGAACCCTTCGAACTCGCCGAGGCGATCAGCGTCGGCTACCCGATAGGTAATCCCACCCAGCAGACCATCTCCCGGCAGACCCATCAGATCACCTGGTGGGAAAACGGCGAGAAGCAGATTCTCTATTAGGAGCCGCCGCCATGACCGCCATCACCGTGGAAAAGGCCGTTGTCGCGGCCGACCATCTGCCCATCTGGGACGACCCGCATGAGGCGCTGTACAAGCAGGTGACCATCGAGCTGGACAAGTGCGACGGCTGCAAGCTGTGCACCGTGGTCTGCCCGGCCAATCTGCTTGAGCTCTACGGCCCCAAGGACAATCTCAAGGTCCGCCTCAAGGCCGATGTCACCGGCTGCATGAGCTGCAACAACTGCTACGCGGTCTGCGCCAGCCGGGGCGTCTACGCCACCGAGCCCTACGACTTCGCGGGCTTCTACGAGCAGAAGAACATCGGTCCGTTCGAGTTCCCGCGCCGCTTCTGAAGGCTCCAGGCGTCAGCGCACATAGCTGGCGCCGTTGATATCGAGCGCCGCCCCGGTCATCGAGGCCGGCGCGTCAAGGGCCAGCCAGGCCGCGGCGGCGGCGACCTCCTCGGTTTCGGCCACCCGGCCGAGCGGAATCTCGGCGACGACGCGCGCGCCGTCCACGCCCACCAGATACTCCTCGGCCATGTCTGTGCGCACGAAGCCCGGGCAGATGGCGAAGGCCAGCACCCCCTGGTCGGCATGGCCGCGGGCGATCGAGCGGGTCATCGCCACCATCCCGGCTTTTGACGCGGCGTAGTGCCAGTGGTGGGGCGAATCCCCTCGCCAGGCGGCCCGGCTGGCGATGTTGAGGATCCGGCCCGTCCGGCCGACCTTTCGCCAGTGCAGGACGGCCTGCCGGCACAGATCGGCGCTGGCCGTCAGGTTTATCTGCAGGGTGCGCGCCCACGCGGCCCGCCAGGCGTCGCTGTCGTCATCCACGGCGATCGGCTCGAACACCCCGGCGTTGTTGATCAGCACGTCGATGCGACCGTCCAGCCGCTCCAGAGCCCGGGACCAGAGGCGGTCGGCGCCCCCCGGATCGGCCAGATCCTCACCCAGAATCCCCTCGCCGTCGAACCGGCCGTGACCGACGGTTCGCGCCCCGCGCGCCTCCAGCGTGTCGCGAATGGCCAGGCCGATGCCGCGGGTCGAGCCGGTGATCAGCACATGGACGGGAGAGTCGGTCATCGGCGGACTCCGGGAAAGGCGGCGCGGTCCGCCCCTTTACCGCCTGGGGACGCCCCGGAGATACAGGCTTTCGGCGGCAGCGTCAGGCCGGCAGGGCGGCGGCGGCCGGCGGCGGGAGCCTTTCGCCGATCAGCTCGTCAAACAGCGCCCGGTAGAGGATCATCGACTGCCTCAGATCCTCGGTGCTGGCCTGGCCGCGGCCATGTCGCAGGGCGATGTCGTGCACCGTCCGATAGCTCTCGACCACGCGCGGATGGTCGACGGAGAGATCGGCCGCGCGCTGTTCGAAGTCGCCGGCTGGATAGCCGCGCGCCGTCATCACCTCGCCCAGCAGGTGATCGGCGTGGGTGACCGAATATTTCGGATCGTCGACGAACTCGGCCTGCACCTTGCCCCACGACCCGGCGAAGGCCTCCTGGTCCGCCGCCGAAAGGGGGCGGATCGTCATGGCGTTCAGCCGCTTTTCCCGCGCCAACAGACCCGCCTCGCCCTGGCGTCGACCGCCGGCCATGGCCACCACGCGGGAATATTCCGTGCCGAACCTGGCGTTCAGGCGCCGGGTTTTCCAGCGCCGCCACAGGACGGCGGCGACCACCGCCGCGGCGATCAGGACGACGGCGGCGACAACGAGACTCTGCTGGTCGGTCATGGCTTGGGGAAACCTGGGGAAGCGGATCGCTCTGGGCCGATCGGGGAACCGGCCGCCCGATCAACGTCCCGTCACGATGGGGGTTCCCCTGGCGAGCCGCAGCGACACGCTGGTAGGGACGGAGGGACTCGAACCCTCACGGCCTTGCGGCCAACGGATTTTAAGTCCGCTGCGTCTACCATTCCGCCACGTCCCCGCAGGGAGCCTCAACCTAGTGGCGGGCCCCGGGCGTGTCACGCCCCGGGCGGCTGGATCAGCGAGCGCGCGAATTTGGCCTCGATGCGCAGATAGCTCGACACGCCGCCGGGGACCTGGGCAAGGATGGCTTCCCACTCCGCCCCCGAGGTGGCGCGCGGCCAGCCTTCGGCGCGGTCGGCCAGGTCGCGCCAGCGGATGATCCAGGTGACATTGGCCACGCCCAGCCCGTCCTGCGGCTGGCCGGAGACCTCCGGCGCGTCGTCGGTGTTGATCCAGAATCCGGCGACGTCGACATGCTTCGACAGATAGGGAATGGCCAGGCCGCTGGCCCAGGCCTCATAGGCGCCCAGCAGGTCGGGCCGGAAATGATAGTTGCGGATCTCGTACAGCATGGTCTCTCTCCCCCTTCGACGTCCCTGTCGTGGTCTCAGGCCTCGACGCGGGTGATCGACTTTGCGCCGACACCGGCCAGCACGCCAATCAGTTCATCGACGGTCGCGGCCACCTCGGTCTCGTCGCGGCCTCGCACCACCAGGTTGGACCCGAAGCCATCGGCGCCGAAGAACGGATAGCTGCCCAGCGACAGGTCCGGATGGGCCCGGGCCACCGATTCCAGCGGCGCTGCCATGGCGCTCTCGCCGGCGCCCTCAACCCGCACCGTGCGCGAGATCACCACCGCCCCTGGCCGCATGCGCGGGCCGACGTCCTCCATCATGCCGCGCATGATCATCGGCACCCCGGCCAGCACGAAGACATTGCCGATCTGGAACCCCGGGGGGCCCTGCACCGGGTTGCGCACCAGCGATCCGCCCTGCGGCACCCGCGCCATGCGGCGGCGGGCGTCGTTGATCTCGCCCTTCCAGCGGGCGGTCATCATGGCGATGATCTCGGGGTGCTCATAGAGCGTCACGCCGAAGGCCTCGGCGACGCAGTCGGCGGTGATGTCGTCGTGGGTGGGGCCGATGCCGCCGGTGGTGATCACATAGTCGTAGCGGACACGAAGGGCGTTCAGGGCCGCGATGATCTCGACCTTGATGTCGCCCACCACACGCGCCTCGGCCATGTCGATGCCATAGGTGCCCAGGTATTTGGCGATGAAGTTGAGATTGGTGTCCTGGGTGCGGCCCGAGAGGATCTCGTCGCCGATGATCAGCACGGCCGCCGTGACGCGCTCAGTTTCCGCCATGACCGCCGCTCCGACTTTGCGCCCGCACTTCATCTGAGGGCATAGGACGGCGGCGGGCGCGGGGCAACAGGCCGACGGGCCCCGCGCGACGCTGCGCCAGGCCAGTTGCGCCGGCGGCCGGTTGTGGCCAGAACATCGGGCGATGCGCTTCCCCAGCCCTCTCACCCGCGGCGTCCTGGTCAGCCGCTACAAGCGCTTCTTCGCCGACGTGCGCCTGGACGACGGCCGCCAGATCACCGCCCACTGTCCCAACCCGGGCGCCATGCTGGGGCTCAACACCCCCGGTCTCGTCGCCTGGATCTCGTCCTCGGATGACCCCAAACGCAAGCTGGCCTGGACGCTGGAGCTGGTCGAGGCCGACGGGGCCCCGGTGGGGGTCAACACAATGCATCCCAACCGTCTGGTCGCCGAGGCCCTGGCGGATGGCCGCATCCCCGAGCTCTCCGGCTACGCCACGCACCGCCGGGAGGTGAGGATGGGCGCCGCCAGCCGCGTCGACTTCGTGCTCGAAGGCCCCGGCCGCGCCGTCTGCTGGCTAGAGGTGAAGAACTGCCACCTGCGCCGCCAGGGCGCGCTGGCGGAGTTTCCCGACTGTGTCGCCGCACGCTCGTCGCGGCACCTGCGCGAACTGAGCGAGCGGGTGCGAGAGGGCCACCGGGCCGTGCAGCTCTTCGTCATCCAGCGGACCGACTGCGACCGGTTCGCCGCCTGCGCCGATCTCGACCCGGTCTACGCGCGGGAACTTCTCGCCGCCGCGGCGGCGGGCGTTGAAGTTTTGTGCTACGATTGCGACATAGGGGCGAGTGAAATCCGCATCGCGCGGCGCCTGCCCTGGATCCACGCCCCAGGGCCGACCTGAAAGAGAGACGAGAGAAATGTCGCTGGCCGAGGAAATCCTGGCGCCCGAAAGCCGCTCCGGCCACATCAAGCTGCATGGCGCCGAGGGCTTCGAAGGCATGCGCAAGGCCGGCCGCCTGGCCGCCGAATGTCTCGACATGCTCACGCCCTACGTACAGCCGGGCGTCTCCACCGCCGAACTCGACCGTCTGGCGCGGGAGTTTACCCTCGACAACGGCGCCCTGCCCGCCTGCCTCTATTATCGCGGCTACAGCCACACCCTCTGCATCTCGCCAAACCACGTGGTCTGCCACGGCATCCCCGGCGAGCGCAGCCTGCGCGAGGGTGATATCGCCAACATCGACGTCACCGTGGTGGTCGACGGCTGGCACGGCGACCATTCGCGCATGTACGCCATCGGCGAGGTGGCCCCGCGCGCCCGGCGGCTGATCGACGTGACCTATGAGTCCATCGAACGCGGCCTGGCGGCGATCAAGCCCGGGGCCCGCGTGGGCGATATCGGCTACGCCATCCAGTCCTATGTCGAGGCGCAGCGCTGTGGCGTGGTGCGCGATTTCTGCGGCCATGGCCTGGGCAGGGTGTTCCATGACGCGCCCAACATCCTGCATTTCGGCCGGCCGGGAACCGGCGCGGAGCTGAGGCCGGGCATGTTCTTCACCATCGAGCCGATGGTGAACCTCGGCAAGCCGCAGGTGAAGCTGCTGGCCGACGGCTGGACGGCGGTCACCCGCGACAAGTCGCTGTCGGCCCAGTGCGAACACTCCGTCGGAGTCACCGCCACCGGCTATGAGGTGTTCACTCTCTCGCCCAAGGGCCTGTTCCGCCCCAACTGATCCTGCCCGCGACGCCGACCGGCCGGCGGCGAAAAAGCGCTGGCGCGGCGACCCAAACGTTCCTATTCTGTTCCAGATCTTCCACGCGGCAGGCGGAGCGGGCGGGTGCTTGAGGAACAGGGCGCGTTTGTCTTCCCCGTCGGGCCGGTCGAAGCCCCCGCGCCGGTCGCCCCTCGCCGGCCGTCGCCGGCCAGGCCACGAAGCCACCACGCCGGGCATCGCGGCCGCCTTCGCCAGCGCGCCGCCATCAGCTTCCCCGCCCTGCCCGACTATGAACTTCTTGAACTGCTGCTGGCCCGCAGCCTGCCGCGAGGCGACATCAAGCCCCTGGCCAAGCTGCTTCTGGCGCGGTTCGGGTGCCTGGCAGGCGTCTTCGGGGCCACCCTGGACGAGCTCAAGGCGGTTCCAGGCGTGGGTCCCGCGACGGCGCTCGACCTGAAGCTGGTGCATGAGGCCACCCTGCGCGTCAGTCGTGGCGAGGCCAGGAAGCGCACGGTGATCTCGTCCTGGACGGCCCTGCTGGCCTACGCCCGCGTGGCCATGGCCGGCGCCGCGCGCGAGCAGTTCCGCGTGCTGTTCCTCGACAAGAAAAACCAGCTGATCGCCGACGAGGTGATGAACGAGGGCACCGTCGACCATGCGCCGGTCTATCCGCGCGAGGTGATGCGCCGGGCCCTGGAGCTGTCGGCCAGCGCCGTGATCCTGGCCCACAACCACCCCTCAGGCGACCCCACGCCCTCCGGCGCCGACGTGGACATGACCCGCCAGGTCGTCGACGCCGGCCGGCCGCTGCGCATCACGGTGCATGACCATATCGTCGTCGGCCGCGACGGCGTGGCCAGCCTCAAGGCCCTGGGTCTGTTCTGAAACGAACTGGCCGGGCGGCCGGTCAGCGGCAGGCGATACGCGGCGTGCGAACCGGGCCCGAACGACGGCAGGCGTCAACGCCCCGGGGCAGGCGCAGGACAAGGCGACGCTCGCCTCCATAGCCGCAGACCAGGAAGAAGCCGGCGGGGCTGCTGGTGGGGCGGATCGCCCTGAGGTCCCACACCCGGCCGTCCGGATCCAGGTCGGCCTGCTCGCGCGGATCGCCGTCGAACACCTGCACCGTGATCAGCGGGCGGCCCTGGGAGGCAGCCGGGCAGGTGATCACCCCGGCGGCCGCCTGGGCCATCAGGGCGACGATCACCGGTCTCTCACCCGCTCGTCGGTCAGGGCGCCGCGCTCCCACTCCAGGTATCCGGGCGTCTCCAGCAGGCGCGAGGCGTAGGCGCCGGCCGAGCCGTCGTCGCCGAAATCGCTGAGATGAACCCCGTAGCTACGGAATCGCGTGGCCACCGGGGTGAAAAAGGCGTCGGCGATCGACCAGCCGGTTCCCAGAAGGAACGGACCGCCGAATTTCGTCAGCAGGTCGCGCCACAGAGCGACGATGCGGCGGACGTTATCCTCGGTCGCCGGTGTCAGCCTGGCCGCCTCGCGGCGGGTCAGGTCCATCGGGCACTCGCCGCGCAGCGAGGCGTAGCCGGCGTGCATCTCGGCGGCGGCGGCGCGCCCGAGCGCCCGGGCCACGGGGTCAGCCGGCCACAGCCCCGCCGCCGGAAAGCGTTCCGCCAGATATTCGCAGATGGCCAGGCTGTCCCATACCGTCACCGCGCCATCCTTCAGCACCGGCACCTGGCCGGTGGGCGATCCGGCGGCCGTGGCCGCCACCCGAACCTCGTCGCTGGTCTCACGACGCAGCCGGATCAGGGTCTCGGTGAACGGCGCGCCGACGTGTTTCAGCGCCAGCCACGGCCGCATGGACCAGGTCGACCAGACCTTGTCGCCGATCAGCAATTCCATGAATGTCCCTCGACTGATGAAAAAAGGCGAGACGCCCGGGGCCGTCGCCGGTCTACCATGGTTGTAAGCCAAAATCGGCGAGTCAGGGGAGGCGTATCGATGTCGGAAGCAGCCGTGGCGGAAGCTCCGCTGGCCGGACCCAAGCCGGTGTTTTCCAACGGCTACAAGGGTCTGGTGCTGGCGTTCCTGTTGCTGGCCTACACCTTCAATTTCATCGACCGCACGATCATCGCCACCATCGGCCAGGCCATCAAGGTCGACCTGAAGATCAGCGACACCGAACTGGGCCTGCTGGGCGGGTTGTCCTTCGCGGTGCTCTACACCCTGCTCGGCATCCCCATCGCCCGCCTCGCCGAGCGCTGGAACCGGGTCTCGATCATATCCCTGGCCCTGGTCGTCTGGTCCGGCTTCACCGTCGCCTGCTGCTTCGCCGGCAACTTCCTGGCCCTGCTGGTGTTGCGGGTCGGCGTCGGCGTCGGCGAGGCAGGGTGCTCACCCCCGTCGCACTCGCTCATCTCCGACTATTTCGAGCCCAAGCGTCGGGCCTCGGCCCTGTCGATCTACGCCTTCGGAATCCCGCTGGGCTCGATGATCGGCGCGGTGGCCGGCGGATGGCTCGCCAAGACCTACGGCTGGCGGGTCGCCTTCATGGTCGTCGGCGCGCCGGGGCTGATTCTCGCCGTGCTGGTCAAGCTGCTGATCAAGGAGCCGCCCCGCGGCCACTCCGACCCGGCCCAAAAGGCGCCTTCGGCGACCGCCGCCGCGGCGCCGGCCCGCGGCTGGGCGATGACCGAACTGAAGGAGCTCGCCGTTGTCACCGGCAATCTGTTCAGCCACTGGCCGGTGACCAATATGATCCTTGGCCTGACCATGGCGTCCTTTGCCGGCTACGGCATCGGTCAGTTCTCTTCGCCCTATTTCATCCGTGCGTTCGGTCTGGACTACGCCACTGTCGGCCTGGTGTTCGGCCTCATCGGGGGGTTCTCCTCGGGTCTGGGCACCCTGGCCGGGGGATTCATCAGCGACTGGGCCAGCAAGCATCATGAACGCTGGTACGCCCTGACCCCGGCCATCGGTCTGGCCATCGCTGCGCCGATCTATGTGTTGGCCTATCGCGTCCTCGACTGGCGCGTCGCGGCTATGATCCTGCTGATTCCCGGCCTCTTTCACTACACCTACCTGGGCCCGACGTTCGCCGTGGTGCAGAACGTGGTGGAGACGCGGCGGCGCGCGACGGCCTCGGCGGTGATGCTGCTGTTCGTTAACATCATCGCCCTGGGTGGAGGTCCGCTGTTCACCGGGTGGATCATCGACCAGTTCGCCCAGTTCAACTTCACCCACCCTGCGCTGGGCGCCGCCGACGGCGGTCTGGGTCCGCTGCGGCTGTGGACGTGGTTTGGCCAGCCGGACGTCTCGACGGCCCGGTTCTCCGCCCTCTGCCCCGGGGGCGTGGCGGCCCACGGCGCGCCGGCGGCGCTGGCCGGTCAGTGCAAATCATCGCTGATCGCCGCGACGCGACAGGGCATCCTGCTGACCACCGTGTTCTACGTCTGGGGCGCATTCCACTACCTGCTGGGATCGTTCGGCCTGGCCAGGCGCCTTGCCGCCGTGGCGGCGGAGCGGCGAGCCGGGGAAGCCTGACCGCTTCCCCGCGGACGCGAGGCGGGGTAAGGCCTGCGTCATGATCCCTCGCTACGCCCGCCCCGAAGCCGCGGCCATCTGGTCCCCACAGACCCGCTTCAAAATCATGTTCGAAATCGAGGCCCATGCGGCCGACGCCATGGCCGAACTGGGCGTCATTCCCACCCTGGCCGCCCGCACGATCTGGGAAAAGGGCGCCGACGCGGTTTTCGACATCGACCGCATCGACGAGATCGAGCGCGAGACCAAGCACGACGTCATCGCATTCCTGACCCACCTTGCGGAAATCGTCGGCCCCGAGGCGCGTTTCGTGCATCAGGGCATGACCTCCTCCGACGTGCTCGACA
>CAIXWN010000273.1 GCA_903923135.1 uncultured Caulobacteraceae bacterium
CGTGGACTGGCGCAACGTCGCCATCATGATCAGCCTGCTGCCGGTGCTCGCCGTGGCCCAGATCGGCTCGAACCAGGTGGCCAACGCCTATGTGATCTGGGGCGAGGCCACCTTTGACCTGACCCTCTTCGGCCTTGCCATCCCCGTCACCTGGCTGCAGGCGGTGGACGCCGTGGGCACCAGCAGCACCATCGTGCTGTCGTTGCTGTTCTGGCGCTGGTGGTCGTCCCGGCGCGCCGAGCCGGACGAGATGAGCAAGATTGCCTTCGGCGCCCTGGTCACCGGCCTCTCGCCGCTGATCCTGGCGGCCGCCTCCTGGCAGGCGGCGAGCGGCGGCCACCGGGTCAGCCTGGGCTGGGCCGTGGCCTTCGAACTGGTGATGAACCTGGGCTGGGCCAACCTCGCCCCGGTGGCCATGGGGCTATACAGCCGCCTGGCCCCGCGGCCCGTCGCCTCGACGATCCTCGGCCTGTTCTATCTGCAGGTCTTTCTCTCCAACATGCTGGTCGGCTGGCTGGGCGGCCTGCTGGAAAAGATGTCCGCCGTGAACTTCTGGCTGCTGCACGCCGCCCTGGGGGCCGGGGCGGCCGCGGTGCTGCTCATCCTGCGGGCGCCGCTCGCGCGCCTGCTGGCGCCGGTCCCGACAAAGCCGAACGATTTTTGATCCAGCGCGTTGATTGCACGCCAGCCAGGGAGTATCGGCCACTTATCATAGATGAAGCGCTAAATATGATGTCCAGGACATGATAACTGCCGCCCAACTGCGGGCCGCCCGGGCGCTGCTCGGCGTCGACCAGAAGCGTCTGGCCGAACTGTCGGGCCTGTCCGTGCCCACCATCCAGCGGATGGAGGCCAGCGATGGCCTGATCCGCGGCAATGTCGATTCCCTGATGAAGCTGGTCGGGGCCCTCGACGCCGCCGGCATCGCCCTCATCAACGAGGGCTCGGTCAGCGCCGTTGGCGGCCGGGGCGTGCGCCTGAATATCCCCCCGGGGTCGGGGTCCGGGACCTGATGGTCACGGCCGCGACGCTCCTGGTCTGCGTGGCGCTGCTGCTGGGGATCTCGGCCCTGGCGGTGACGACGCTGCGCTGGCGCGGCGCCTCGACCCTCGTGTACGGTCTCTGCGCGGCGGTCGCCCTGGCGCTCCTCGGGCTGGCCGGAACCTTCCTGATCGCCGGCGCGCCGGGGCCGTCGGATGCGGTCCTGCCGCTCGGCCTGCCCTGGATCGGCGCGCGCTTCCGCCTGGACGCGCTCTCGGCCTTCTTTCTCATCGTGGTCAATCTCGGCGCCCTGGCCGCCAGCGTCTATGCGGTCGGCTACGGCCGGCGCGAGGCCGAGCCTGGGCGGGTGCTGCCCTTTTATCCGGCCTTCCTCGCCGGCATGAACCTAGTGGTTCTGGCCGACGACGCCTTCAGCTTCCTGGTGGCCTGGGAGTTCATGTCCCTCGGGTCCTGGGCCCTGGTCATGGCCCACCACCGCGAGGAGGGCAATTCACGGGCCGGCTATGTCTATCTGCTCATGGCCAGCTTCGGCGCACTGTCCCTGCTGCTGACCTTCGGCCTGCTGGCCGGGCCGGCCGGCGGCTACGCCTTTGACCAAATGCGCCTGCACGCCCCCCCGCCGCTGCTGGCGGGGCTGGCCCTGATGCTGACCCTGATGGGCGCCGGCTCCAAGGCGGGCCTGGTCCCCCTGCACGCCTGGCTGCCGCTGGCCCATCCGGCCGCGCCCAGCCACGTCTCGGCCCTGATGAGCGGGGTGATGACCAAGGTGGCGATCTACGCCTTCATCCGCATCGTCTTCGACCTGCTGGGCCCCGCCCAGGTGTGGTGGAGCGTGGTGGTGCTGGTGCTGGGCGCCGGCACGGCGGTTCTGGGCATCCTCTACGCCCTGATGCAGAACGACCTGAAGCGCTTCCTGGCCTACAGCACCGTCGAGAACGTCGGCATCATATTCATCGGCCTGGGCCTGGCCCTGGCCTTCCGCGCCCAGCACCTGGCCCTGGCCGCCGCCCTGGCGGTGACCGCGGCCCTGTTCCACGTGCTCAATCATGCCATGTTCAAGAGCCTGCTGTTCATGGGCGCCGGGGCGGTGCAGGGGGCGGCCGCCACGCGCGACATGGACCGCATGGGCGGGCTCATCGGCCGCATGCCGCTCACCACCCTGGCCGTCCTGGCCGGGTCCATGGCCATTTCCGGCCTGCCGCCGCTCAACGGCTTCGCCTCCGAGTGGCTGACCTTCCAGGCGGTGCTGGTCAGTCCGCAACTGGCCGCCACGGCCCTGAAGTTCCTGGTGCCGGCGGTGGGCGGCATGCTGGCCCTGGCCGCCGCCCTCACCGCCGCGGCGATGGTCCGCGCCTTCGGCGTCGCCTTCCTGGGCCGGCCGCGCAGCCCCGCGGCGGCGGCGGCTGCCGAGACCGACCGCTGGTCGCTCGCGGCGATGCTGTTCCTGGCGGCGCTCTGCCTCGTCGCCGGCGTCCTGCCCGGCTTCGTCATCGACGCCCTGGCGCCGGTGGCCAGCGCCCTGGCCGGTGGCCACATGCCGCAGCAGGCCCGCCAGCCCTGGCTCTCCATCGTGCCGATCGCCGAAAGCCGTAGCTCGTACAACGGCCTGCTGGTGCTGGGCTTCGTCTCCATGTCGGCGGCCCTGGCGGCCCTGGCCATCCACCGCTTCGCCTCGCGGGCGGTGCGGCGCGCGCCGGCCTGGGACTGCGGCTTCCCGGACGCCGGCCCGATGACCCAGTACAGCGCCTCAAGCTTCGCCCAGCCGATCCGCCGGGTGTTCGGCGGTTTCGTCTTCGCCGCCCGCGACGTCGTCGACATGCCGGGCCCCGGCGAGATGCGTCCGGCCCGCTTCAAGGCCGTCGTGCGCGACCGCATCTGGGAGATCCTCTACGCTCCCATCGCCGTGGCCGTGGACTTCATCGCCCGCCGCCTCAACCGCCTGCAGTTCCTCACCATCCGCGTCTACCTCAGCCTGGTCTTTCTGGCCCTGGTCGGCCTTCTCCTGGTGCTGGCCGTATGTGTCTGATCCGCGATCTGGCGATCCAGGGCGCCCAGATGCTCCTGGTCCTGGCCCTGGCGCCCCTGCTCACAGGCTGGGTGCGGCGGGTGAAGGCGCGGCTGACCCGCCGGCGCGGGCCGCCCCTGCTGCAGCCCTACCGCGACCTGTGGCGGCTGATGCGCAAGGAGGTGGTGCTCGCCGAGAACGCCTCCTGGCTGTTCCGCGCGGCCCCCTATCTGATCTTCGCCGCCACCTGGGTCGCCGCGGCCCTGGTGCCGACCTTCGCCACCGGCCTGATGTTCAGCTGGTCGGCCGACCTGATCGCCATCATCGCCCTGCTGGGCAGCGCCCGCTTCTTCCTGGCCCTGGCGGGCATGGACGTGGGCACGGCCTTCGGCGGCATCGGCTCCAGCCGCGAGGTGATGATCGCCTCCCTGGCCGAGCCCGCGATGGTGATGATCGTCTTCAGCCTGGCCCTGCTGGCCCACTCGACCCAGCTGTCCACCGTCGCCGACTTCATGCGCTCGCCCAGCGTCGGCCTGCGCGTCACCCTGGCCATGGCCCTGGGGGCCCTGCTCATCGTCGCGGTGGCTGAGAACGGTCGCGTGCCGGTCGACAACCCAGCCACCCACCTGGAGCTGACCATGGTGCACGAGGCCATGGTGCTGGAATATTCCGGCCGTCACCTGGCCGTGCTCGAGCTGGCCAACTTCCTCAAGCTGCTGCTCTACATGTCCCTGATCGCCTGCGTCTTCGTCCCCTGGGGTCTGGCGCCGGCCGGCTCGGGGCTGCTGGCCCCGCTGCTGGGCCTGCTGGCCTATGGCGGCAAGCTGGCCGTCGGCGGAACCCTGCTGGCGGTGTTCGAGACCTCGGTGGCCAAGATGCGCGTCTTCCGGGCGCCCGAATATCTCGGCGTCGCTCTCATGCTGGCCCTGCTGGGCACCCTGCTGCTGTTCGTCTCGCGCGGAGGCCTGAGATGACCGGCCTGTTCTTTGACGTCGCCCACCTGCTGGCCGGCGGCCTGGTGCTGATGAGCTTCGCCCTGATTTACCAGGACCGTCTCAGCTCGCTGATCAACGTCTTCGCCGCCCACGCCACGGTGCTTGCCCTGGCCGTGGCCTGGCAGGCCTACGCCCAGAACGCCCCCCACCTCTACGTCACCGCCTTCATCGCGCTCGGCTTCAAGGCGATCATCATTCCCGTCGCCCTGCAGCGGATCATCAAGCGGCTGGGCATCCACCGCGAGATCGAGACCGTTGTCGGCGTCGGTCCCACCATGCTGGCGGGCATCGGTCTGGTGGCGCTGTCCATGGTCGTCATGCTGCGGGTCACCGAGGAGGCGGACCGCCTGGCCCGGGAGGACCTGGCCTTCGCCCTCTCGGTGGTGCTGCTGGGGCTGCTGATCATGGTCACCCGGCGCAACGCCGTCAGCCTGATCATCGGCTTCATGTCCCTGGAGAACGGCCTGGTGCTGGCCGCCACCGGCGCCAAGGGCATGCCCCTGGTGGTGGAGATCAGCGTCGCCTTCTCGGTGCTCATCGCCTTCATCGTTATCGGCGTCTTCCTCTTCCGCATCCGCGAGCGCTTCGAGACCATCGATGTCTCGGCGCTCGACCGGTTCCGGGAGGGCCGGGAATGACGCTCGCGCACCTCGACGCCGTCCGCCTGGTGCTGATCATTCCGGCGGTGGCCGCGGCCGTCCTGGCCCTGCTGCCCGGTTACCGCGTGAGCGCCCGGGTCAACTCCGCGGCGGCCCTGGCCACCTTCCTCGTGGCCGCGTCGCTGTTCTATCACCGCCCCCCCGCGGGGCTCTATCTGCAGATCGACGACCTGAGCGTGGTGTTCATCGTGCTGGGCGCCTTCGTCGGCTTCACCACCAGCCTGTTCAGCGGCTCCTACATCGCCCACGAGGTGGAGACCGACCGGCTCACCCCGGTGCGCCTGCGCTTTTACCACGCCATGTACCAGGTGCTGATGTTCGCCATGAACCTCGCTCTGGCCTCCAACAACCTGGGGCTGATGTGGGTGGCCATCGAGCTGGCCACTCTGACCACCGTGGCCATGGTCGGCATCTACGGGACCCACGAGGCCATCGAGGCGGCGTGGAAGTATTTCATCCTCGGCAGCGTCGGCATCGCCCTGGCCCTGTTCGGCACCATCCTGGTCTATGTCGCCGCCGAGCCGGTGATCGGCCAGGGCCTGCAGAGCATGGTGTGGACCGTGGTGATGACCCGCGCCGCCGCCTTCGATCCGGCCCTGCTCAACGTCGCCTTCGTCTTCCTGCTGCTGGGCTACGGCACCAAGGTCGGCCTCGCGCCCCTGCACGCCTGGCTGCCGGACGCCCACGCCGAGGGCCCGACGCCGATCTCGGCGGTGCTCTCGGGCCTGCTGCTCAACGTCGCCCTCTACGCCCTGCTGCGCTTCAAGATGCTGCTCACCGCCAATCACGCCGCCCTGGCGCCGGGCCCGCTGCTGGTCACCATGGGGCTGGTGTCGCTGATCTTCGCCGCATTCATGCTCTACCGGCGGCGCGACATTAAAAGGATGTTCGCCTACTCCTCCATCGAGCACATGGGCATCATCGCCTTCGCCTTCGGCATGGGGGGGCCGCTGGCCAACTTCGCCGGTCTGCTGCACATGACCATGCACAGCCTGACCAAGTCGGGGATCTTCTTCGTCGTCGGCCACATCGCCCAGGTGAAGGGCAGTCAGAGGATCGCCGACATCCGCGGCCTCACCGTCACCCATCCCCTGCTGGGCTGGTCGCTGGTGGTGGGAACCATGGCTATCGCCGGCCTGCCGCCGTTCGGCATCTTCAGCAGCGAGTTCCTGGTGGTCAGCTCCACCTTCGCTCGCGCCCCGCTGCTGGCCATACCCCTGGTCTTCGGCATCCTCGTCGCCTTCGGCGCCCTGCTGCTGCGCGTCCAGGGCATGGCCTTCGGCGAGCCATCGCCGGGAAACGCCCCTGAGCGTGCGTCCAACCTGCCGATGTTCGCCCACTTCGGCCTGGTGCTGATGGCCGGCCTCTATTTCCCGCCGCTGATGACCACCTGGTTCCTGCATGTGGCGAGGATGCTCGGATGAGGGGGCGGCGATGAGCGTCACCGCCGGTCTGATCGCCCGCGGGGCGAGGGTGGAGGCCTGCCGGCCCTGGCCCCGGTCCATCGTCGACGCCGTCGTCTGGCGCGAGGCCGCCGGCCACCTCGCGCGCGGCGCCCTGATCCTGACCGGCCTGTGGGGCGAGCCGGGCCGTATCCACCTGGCCCTGATCAACGCCGACTACAGCCAGCCGGCGATCCTCACCCTGGATTGCCCGGACGGCCGTTTCCCCTCGGTGGGCCAGAGACACGCCCCGGCGATCCGCCTGGAGCGCGCCGTGGCCGATATCGTCGGTCTCGTGGCCGACGACGCGCCGGACACACGGCCCTGGCTCGACCACCGCCGTTGGGGGCTCGCTCATCCGCAGAACGGGTCCGGGGGCGACGCCGCCGGCCCGGCCGCGCCCTATCGCTTCCTCGCCGCCGAGGGCGACAGCCTGCACCAGATCGCCGTCGGCCCGGTGCACGCCGGGGTCATCGAGCCCGGCCATTTCCGGTTTACCGCCAACGGCGAGACCATCGTGCGCCTGGAGGCGCGCCTGGGCTATGTGCACCGCGGCCTGGAATCCCTCGCCGCCGGGGCCGCCGTCGAGCGCGCCGCCGCCCTGGCCGCGCGGGCCTCGGGCGACAGCACCGTGGCCTATTCCCTGGCCTTCGCCCGCGCCGTGGAGGCCGCGCTCGGCGTCGAACCGCCGCCCCGTGCCCACTGGCTGCGCGGATTGATGGCCGAGTTCGAGCGTCTGGCCAACCACCTCGGCGACATCGGCGCGGTTTGCAACGACGCCGCCTTCGTCCTGATGCTCGCCCACACCGGCGTCCTGCGTGAACGGGTCCTGCGCGCCTGCGCCGTCGCCTTCGGCCACCGGCTGATGATGGACCGGGTGGTTCCGGGCGGCGCGGCCGTCGACCTCGACCCCGCCGGCGCGGCGGCCCTGCGCGCCGTTGTCGGCGAGGTCCGCCGGCGCTTTCCGGTGCTCGTCGCCCTCTATGACGAGACCACCTCCCTGCAGGACCGAACGGTGGGGACCGGCCGCGTCGCCCCGGCCCTGGCCCGCGCCTTCGGGGCCGGCGGCTTCGTCGGCCGCGCCTCGGGCCGCGCCTTCGACACCCGCCGGGCGCTCCCCTACCGGCCCTATACGATGCTCGAATTCGAGACCCCTGTGCGCGAGGCGGGCGATGTCGACGCCCGGCTGTGGATCCGCATCGAGGAGGTGCGCGAGAGCCTCAACCTGATTGAACAGCTGCTGGCCGACCCGCCGACCGGCCCCTGCCGCGCCGATCCGGCGGCCGGGGGCGGGACGGGGGATGCGAAGGGCGCCGAGGGCGTCGCCCTGGTGGAGGGCTTCCGCGGCGACGTGCTGGTCTGGCTGCGCCTGGGCGCCGACGGCCGCGTCGACCGCTGCCACCTGCGCGATCCCTCCTGGTTCCAGTGGCCGCTGCTGGAGGTTTGCGTCGAGGGCGCCATCGTCGCCGACTTCCCCCTCTGCAACAAATCCTTCAACTGCTCCTACGCCGGGCACGACCTCTGATGCCGATGTTCACCGTCCTGCTGGAAAGCCTCACCGGCGGTCCGCTCACCGAGCCGGCGGCGCCGCTCGACGACGCCCGCCTGGCCGCACTGGCCACGCGCCTGGACGCCGCCGCCCGCCGCCGCCTGGGCCGCAGCCTCGCCTTGCGCCATGTCGACGCCGGCTCCTGCAACGGCTGCGAACTGGAGATCCACGCCCTCAGCAACGCCTTCTACGACCTCGAGCGCTTCGGCCTGCGCTTCGTCGCCTCGCCCCGCCACGCCGACGTGCTGTTCGTCACCGGCGCGGTCACCCGCAACATGCGCGAGGCGCTGGAGCGCACCTACAACGCCACCCCCTCGCCCAAGTGGGTGGTGGCCGTGGGCGACTGCGCCTTCGACGGCGGCTTCTTCGCCGGCGGCTACGCCTGCGCCGGCGGCGTCGACGCCGCCGTGCCGGTGGACCTGCACATCCGCGGCTGTCCGCCCGATCCGGCGGCCCTGCTCGAGGGCCTGCTGGCCCTCATGGAATCCTCGGCCAGCCCGTAGGGCGGCGCCGTCACCCGGTCGCGACCGGTCAGCTGACACCGGTCTCTATGGCCAGACGGACGAGGTCGGCGGTGCGCGAGACGCCCAGCTTGGATTTGATCTGGCCGCAGTTGTTGGCCACGGTCTTGTAGCCGACACCCACCGCCGCGGCGATCTCGGCCAGGCTGGCCCCCTTGGCCAGCAGGCGCATGATCTCCAGCTCGCGGGCGGTGAGGTTGTCCAGGGACTGCCGCCCGCCGCCGCCCGGCGCGGCCAGGGCCTGGGCCAGTTCGGCCTCCACATAGCGCCCGCCGGCGGTCACCCGGCGCACCGCCGTGAGCAGCTCGTCCGGGGTGGCGTTCTTGGTCATGTAGCCGGCGGCGCCGGCGTCCAGCGCCCGCTTCGCATAGAGCGGCTCGGCGTGCATGGTCAGCACCAGGATCGGCCCGGCCCCGGCGTGGATCAGCCGCCGCAGCAGCTCCAGCCCGCCCAGTTCCGGCAGGTTGAGGTCGAGGATGATCAGGTCGGGCTTCTGCGCCCGCATCAGGGCGAGGGCGTCGCGCCCGTTGGCCGCCTCCAGGATCTCGCCGTCGGAAATCGTCGCCAGCAGCCGCTTGAGGCCGGCGCGGACCAGGGCGTGGTCGTCCACCAGCAGGATGGTCATGCCGCGTGCGCCTCGTCCGCGCGCTCGCCGGGAAAGGCGGACAGGTGCGCCGTCACCGTCCAGCCGCCGCCGCCCTCGCCGCGCCGGATGATCAGCCAGCCGCCGGCCGCCGCCACCCGCTCGCGCATGCCCCTCAGGCCGAAGCCGGTCCCGTCGGGCTTGCCCGTGGGCGCCCCGTTGTCGCTCACCCGCGCCGTCACCTCGCCGCCCTTCGAGGCCACCTCGATCTCGACCCGGCCCGGCCGGCCGTGCCGCACGGCGTTGTTCAGGGCCTCCTGGATCACCCGGTAGAGGGTCTCGCGCACCTCGTCGGCCATGCTCAAGGCCTCGTCCTCGGGCACGGTGACGTCGAAGAGGACGCCGGGATGGCGGGCGCTCCAGAAGCCGACCAGCTCCTCGATCGCCGCCTTCAGCCCCAGTTCGATCAGCTCGGTCGGCCGCAGCCGGGCCAGGATGTCGCGCACCAGCCGCTGCATGTGGGCCACCGACTCCTGGATGGCCGCCACCGGCTTCTGGGCCTCGGCGGCGCGGCCCTCGGCGATCAGCCGCCGGGCCATGGCCGCGTCGACGTTCACCGCGAACAGGTGGGGGCCGATCTCGTCGTGCAGGTCGCGCGCCAGGTCGGCGCGCTCCTCGTCCTGCAGGGTGCGCAGCTGTTCCTCCAGCCGCTGGGTGCGGGCCTGCATGGCCGCCAGCCGTCCGGCCATGTCGTTCACCCCCCGGCCCAGGCGCACCAGCTCCAGGGGTCCGGCCTCGCGCACCTCGGCGGAGTAGTCGCCCGAGCCGATGCGCAGGAAGGCGGCGGAAAAGTCCGACAGGGGCCGCAGGGCCTGGCCCACCGTCAGCCACACCAGCCCCGATCCCGCCACGAGCGACAGCGACAGCACCGCCGCCAGGTCGATGAACTCCGCCCAGATCGCCGCCACGTCGTTGGTCGCGACCGGCGAGAGCAGGATGCGTCCGCGCGCCGGGGCGGGAACCGGCAGGCTCAGCGGTTCGACCTGCGGGCGGAACAGGCCGGCGAACCAGGCCGGCGCGGCGCGGGCGGGGCGGGGGTGCGAGACGCGGACCACGCGGCCCTGGCCGTCCAGCAGGGTCGCGGTGAGGTGGCGCTCGCCGTCGAAGGCGCCGATCAGCCGGCCGAGGTCGCGGTCCGCGTCGTCCGAGCGGGCCAGGGATCCGTAGGCGCCCTCCACTGTCTGGCGCCCGCCGGCCAGGGCGGCCGCCAACTCCTCGCGCAGGACCTGGTTGGCCTGCCAGCCGGCCAGGGCCGTGCCCACGATCGATCCGGTGAGCAGCAGCACGGCGATGGCGACGACGACGCGGAGACGCAGCGACATGATGGCGTCTTGATAGGCCCGCCGGGGCGCGGCCGCCATAGGCCCGCGCGATCGGGAAAACTTCCCGACCACATAGGGAACGGGGCCCCTGTCCCTTGCCGCACCGCACAATTAGGTCAGAGGGCCTTGTGGCCATGGAGTCGGCGTTTGCAGCACCGCGTACGGGTGTCCCTGTTCCTGGCGATCCTCTCCGGGGGTCTCGCCGGCGTCGTCGCGCCGGCCCGGGCGGCGGACCCGGCGCCGTCCGCACCCGGCCCGGGCGTCCAGGGCGCGACCGTCCAGGAGGTGGTGGTCACCGCCCGCCGCCTCAACGAGGCCCGCGCCTCCATCCAGCCCCAGCTGGGCGCCTCGGTCTACACCATCGACGCCAAGGCCATCGCCGCCATGCCGGGGGGCGACGACGTGGCCCTCAACCAGGTCATCCTGCAGTCGCCGGGCGTCGCCCAGGATTCCTTCGGCCAGCTGCATGTGCGCGGCGAGCACAACGGCCTGCAGTTCCGCCTCAACGGCGTCATCCTGCCCGAGGGCCTCAGCGTGTTCAGCCAGGCGCTCAGTCCGCGGCTGGCCGAGAAGGTCGAGCTGATCACCGGCGCCCTGCCGGCCCAGTACGGCCTGCGCACCGCCGGCGTCATCGACATCGCCACGAAGACCGATCCGCTGGGCAACGCCGGCTCGGTGTCGATCTACGGCGGCGCCCACGGCGAGGTCGAACCCAGCGTCGAATACGGCGGCGCCGCGGGAAACCTGAGTTTCTTCGCCTCGGCCAGCTATCTGCGCTCCGACCTCGGGGTGGAATCCCCCGACGGCGCATCGACGCCGCTGCACGACCACACCGACCAGTTGCAGGCCTTCGCCTATCTGGAGGACATCGTCGATGCGCAGACCCGGGTGTCGATGATCCTGGGCGCCTCGAACCAGCGCTTTCAGATCCCCGACCGCAGCGGCCTGACCCCCGGCCTGATGTTCGGCCCCGGGGGCGATCAGCCGCTCACCGTGCTCGGCCAGACCGGTTTTCCCAGCGCCGACCTCAACCAGAGCCAGACCGAGGCCACCTACTATGGCGTTGTCAGCCTGTTGCACACCGGCGACGCCTTCACCGGCCAGCTGTCGCTGTTCGGCCGCTACTCCAGCCTGAAGTTCGTCCCCGATCCCCTGGGCGATCTGCTGTTCAACGGCGTCTCCCAGGCCGCCGCCAAGGCCGACGTCTCCGCCGGTTTCCAGGCCGAGGGCGTCTATCGCCTGGGCCAGGCCCACACGGTGCGCGCCGGCCTGATCGGCCAGGTCGACCGCGCCACCAGAAACACCACGTCGCTGGTCATCGACCTGGACGCCCTGGGCTCTCAGCGCTCCGACATCCCGCGGGCCATCGTCGACAACGGCGGCCACACCGCCTGGACCTTCAGCGCCTATCTGCAGGACGAGTGGAAGCTGGCCGACTCCGTCACCCTGAACTACGGCGTGCGCTTCGATGAGTTTGCCGGTTTCCGGAGCGAGAACCAGCTCAGCCCGCGGGTCAACCTCGTCTGGGGGGCGCCCGGCGGCGCCACCGTCCACCTCGGCTACGCCCGCTATTTCTCGCCGCCGCCCTTCGAGCTGGTGGGCTCGCAGACCCTGGCCCGCTTCGCCGGCACCACGGCCGCCGCCCCGGTGGGGGCCGACACCACCCCCTATGCCGAGAGGGCCGACTACTGCGACATCGGCGTGTCGCGGACCCTGATCCGTGGACTTACGGTCGGCGTCGACAGCTACTACAAGGCCTCCCGGAACCTGATCGACGAGGGCCAGTTCGGCGCCCCGATCATCCTGACCCCGTTCAACTACCGGCGCGGCCGCCAGTACGGGGTGGAGCTGTCGACCAGCTACAGCCATGGCCCCCTGACCGCCTACGCCAACCTCGCCCTCGCCAGCAACCAGGGCTGGGGGATCATCACCAGCCAGTTCAACTTCACCGCCGCCGAGCTGGCCTATGTCGCCGGCCACGATATCCACCTCGATCACGATCAGACGATCACCGCCTCCGCCGGGGCCTCATACCTCTGGCATGGCACGCGGGTGGGCGCCGACCTGATCTATGGCAGCGGCCTGCGGGCCACCGGCTCCGACGGCGTTCCCAACGGCGCCAGTCTGCCCGGCTACGTCCAGGTCAACCTCTCCGTGTCGCACCGCTTCGAGCGCGGGCCGGTGGGGCCCCTGGAGGTGCGGCTGGACGTGACCAACGCCTTCGACCGGCTCTACGAGATCCGCGACGGCACCGGCGTCGGCGTCGGCGCGCCACAGTTCGGCCCCCGACGTGGGGTGTTCGGCGGGATCACCCAGTCGTTCTGAGCCTGGGTGCGTCTGGCGGCCTGGGCGGATTCAGAAGCGCCGCTCCAGCTCCACAGCCAGGCGAAGCTGGCTATCGGCCTCGCGCCGGTCGGTCCCCACGGCCGCCAGCCAGCCGGCGTCCACCGTGATCGTCACCGGCGAGTGGCGCGGATGCGCCTTCCATTTCAGCTGCGGGCCCACATAGGCGCCCTGGCGGCCCAGGAAGGCGCGGTCGGAGCCGAGATCGCCGAAGGCCTCCGCCCCCAGGCGCAGATTGCCGACCGTCCGCCAGGTCGCCGAGGCGGCATAGCCATAGCTGGCGTAGCCCTCGCCGCGGGGAACTCCCAGCGGCCGCTCCACGATCAGATTGAACAGGCCCTGGAAGCGCCCGGAGGTCCTGGCCAGCAGCAGCTTGGCTTCGCCGACGCTCTCGCCGCCCTGAACGCCCTGATCGTATTCCAGATAGAGGCCGGTATCGACGCCGATCCCGGGGATCTGGCCGACATAGGTCACCGCTTCCACGCCCACAGCATTCAGGCTCAGCGGCCCATGAGCGTCGCGTTCGAACCGGCCGACGATCGCCAGGCTGACCCGGTCGCTGACCCCGTACTCGGCCTCCAGCACCGTGGTGGCCTCGCCGGCCAGGGGGCCGCCCATCTCGCGCCCGGCCCGGGTCTCCAGCTCCGCCTCGCCCTTCTCGATGTAGGGCGAATAGACCACCTCATCCAGGCGTGGGTCGGCCCGGGCGGCCGTGGCGGCGGCCAGTCCCAGGGCGATGACCAGGATGGGCAGGGGAGATGTCATGGCTGTTCCTGTAAATGATAATCATTCGCATTAAAGGATTGCGAACCTGTGTCAATCAGGCCTAGAGCACTCCCGTCACGCTTCAGGAGCCTGCTCATGCGAACCGCCGTCCTTCTCTTCGCCGCCCTCGGCGGACTGTTCGCCGTCGCCGCCCGGGCAACCCCCGCCGGCCCCGCCCCGGCGCCCGCCGCGCTGACCCTGACGCTCAGGGACCATCGCTTCATCCCCGACACGCTGACCGCTCCGGCGGGGGTGAGGATCGCCATCACCCTGATCAACCTCGACGGCGCCAGGGAGGAGTTCGACAGCAGTGACCTGGGGGTCGAGGAGGACGTCACCCCCCGGGCCCACATCCGCTTCACCATCGGGCCGCTGAAGCCGGGGTCCTACGACTTCATGGGCGAGGCCCACGCCGACACCGCCCACGGAAAACTGGTCGTCACCGCTCCCGCCGGCTGAACGCGCCGATGGACCCCCGGCCCCCGGGCGGGTAGGGGACAGCCATGTGCGCCGATCACTCACTGAGCCTGCTGCTGATCGCCGTGGGCCTGGCCGCCGGCGCCGCCACCCTGCTGGGCGGCTGGCTGGCCCTGCGCCTGGCCGGGCGCATCCATCTGGTGCTGGGCTTCAGCGCCGGGGCGGTGATCGGCGTGGCCCTGCTGGACCTGCTGCCCGAGGCCATGACCATCGGCGCGCGGGCGCCGGGCGGGGCCTTCGGCGTCGCCACCTTCACCGCCATCGGCTTCCTGGCCTATCTGGCCGTCGACCGCAGCCTGCTGATGCTGGCCCGCGGCGACGCCCAGCACCGCGGCCACTTCGGCGCCGGGACGCTCACCGTGCACAGCGTCCTGGACGGGGTCGCCATCGGACTGGGCTTCCAGGCCTCGCCCGCCGTGGGCCTCGCCCTCACCGTCGCCGTCCTCGCCCACGACCTCGCCGACGGGGTCAACACGGTCAATCTCAGCCTCA
>CAIXWN010000274.1 GCA_903923135.1 uncultured Caulobacteraceae bacterium
CATCCCCGGCTCGTTCCCGCAGAATGGGCCGCCTTTGAGGGGTTGCAACCCCTCAAAGGCGGGAGGGGTTGGGTCGTGGAAAGGCTGACCGTGACGGGTCGCGCTAGAGTTTGACCACCCCTCTCTTTTCCTTGTGGCCTGAACAGATACCCGAGGGTGACGCCTCGGATGACAAGCATAGGACCTGGAAAAGATGACATCGATCATAGCCCAGAGCGTTGGGGTGGACATCTCAAAAGACACCCTCGATATCCATCTCCACCCGGCTGACGCCACCCAGCGCCTGCCCAACTCACCTGCCGGCATCAAGAAACTGGTCTCCTGGCTTGGGGGCTTCACCGTCGACCGGATCGTCTTCGAACCGACCGGCTCCTATCATCACCGCCTCGAGCGGAGCCTCGGCGAGGCTGGTCTGCCCCTGGTCAAGGTCAATCCCCGACAGGCCCGGCGCTTCGCCGAGGTCATAGGCCGCCAGGCCAAGACCGACGCCGTGGACGCGGCCATGCTCGCTCGCTTCGGCGCGCTCATCCAGCCTCCCGCACGTCCCATGATCAGCCAGGCACTTGATGAAATGAAGGAACTTCACATCGCTCGGCGCGCCTTGGTCAAGGACCGCGTCGCGGCTCAGAACCGCGAGCAGATCCGCAGATCAAGCCTGCTCAAACGCCAAGCCGCCGAACGGCTAAAGCAGATTGACCGGCAGATCACCGCCATCGACGTCGAACTGCACTCAATCCTCGACGCCGACGCGGCCCTGAAGGCCCGCTTCGATATCCTGATGAGCATCCCCGGCGTCGGAGACGTCACCGCAATCACCATCATCGTCGAAATGCCCGAGCTCGGCATGATCGATAACAAAGCCGTCGCAAGCCTCGCAGGTCTCGCTCCCATTGCCCGCGACTCCGGCGCCTATCGTGGCAAGCGGTTCATTCGTGGCGGCAGGGCAGACCTGCGCCAAGCCCTCTACATGCCGGCACTCGTCGCCGTCCGGCATAACGCCTCGATGAAGGCCAAGTATCAGGCCTGCATCGAAGCCGGCAAACCGCCAAAGGTCGCCCTGACCGCTATCATGCGCAAGCTGCTGATCCTCGCCAACGCCCTCATCAGGGACGCTCGAACCTGGACCCCAACCCTCGCTTGACCAAAACAGATACTCCAGGTTTCGTTGCGGGGCGGCGCCGGGCGCACGCTGAGCCTCCAACCGGGCCTAGGCTTCGTCGAGCAGGCTCTGCACCACGCGCGCGATCCAGGGGTTCCGGACGCGCCGGAGGCGCTCGGCGTGATAGATCGAAGATAGCTGGGCGTACGCGAGATCGAAGTCGTCGTTGACGATGACATAGTCGTATTCCCGCCAGTGGGCGATCTCGCCGCGCGCCCGGCCGAGGCGTCTGGCAATGACGTCCTCCGGATCCTGGGCCCGGGCGTGAAGGCGTCGGGCCAGGTCGGCCATGGTCGGCGGCAGGATGAACACCCGCACCGTATCCTCCGGAGCCGACCGGGCGATCGCCTGCGCCCCCTGCCAATCGATGTCGAACAGCACGTCGCGTCCATCTTCGAGGTGACGCATGATCGGCGCGCGCGGGCTCCCGTAGGCATGCTCGTGGACCTCCGCCCACTCCAGAAACGCCTCGTCGGCCACCATGGCCCGGAAGGCCGCCGCGGTGACGAACCAGTACTCCCGCCCGTCCGCCTCACCGGGACGGGGCGTGCGGGTGGTGGCCGATACGGACAGCGTAAGATCAGGGTGTTCGCTGATGAGCCGGCGGGAGAGCGAGGTCTTGCCCGCGCCCGAAGGGCTGGAAATGACCAGAAGAAGGCCCCGCCGCCGCGCCGCCTGACTATTCGACATTCTGAACCTGCTCACGGAACTGGTCGATCGTCGCCTTCAGGTCGAGACCCGCGGTGGTCAGAGCCTGAAGCGCCGATTTCGAGCACAGAGTGTTGGCCTCCCGCATGAATTCCTGTGTCAGAAAATCCAGCCGTCGCCCACTGGCCCCGTTGTCGTAGATCAGCGTCCGGGCGGCGGCGATATGGCCAACCAGCCGATCCAATTCCTCCCGAACATCCGCCTTCAACGCCATGGCTGCGGCCTCCTGAACGACCCGTTCAGGGTTCACGGCGTCCCCCAGAAGCTCGGCCAGGCGGCGTTCGAACCGGGCCTTGATGATCGGCGGCTGTTCCGCCGCAAGCGCCTCGGCGTCGCGTGTCAAAGCCTCTATCCTGGCCAGAAAGGCCAGAAGCAGTTCGGTTATCGCCAGCCCCTCCGCCTGCCGGGAAAGCTTCAGATCGTCCAAAGCCAGACCAATCGAGGTGGCGACCGCCGCCTCCAGGGTGGCATGATCGGCCGCGTCCTCTTCCTGGTCGGACAGTTCGATCACGCCAGGGAGACTCAGCACTCCGTCAAGCGAAGGCGGCGCCACCCGAGCTTTCAGGGCCAGGCTCTCGCCCAAGGCGAGATACCGTTCCAGCGCCTCCAGGTTGACCCGGCTGCGGCGGGACTCGGTGGTGCGCTTGGCCTGAACGGCCACATTGATCTGGCCCCTCTGGAACCGGCTCTGTGCGCCATCGCGCGCCTGGCGCTCAAGTCCGTCGAATCCAGGAGGGCCGCGGAAGCGGAGGTCCAGATTGCGACCGTTGACGGAGCGGGTCTCCACGGTCCAGGACCAGTCGCCTGACGCCCCTTCAACACGCGAAAAGCCCGTCATGCTGGCGACGCTCATGGCGCTTTCTCTGCTCCTCGGGCGGCCTCGACTGAACGCCAGCGGGCCACATTGCGCTTATGCGCCTCGAAGGTCGCCGCGAAAACGTGGCCGCCCGCGCCATCGGCGACAAAGAAAAGATCATCGGTCGGCGCGGGTCTCAGGACCGCCGCGAGCGCGGCCCTTCCCGGGTTCGCGATGGGTGTCGGCGGCAGTCCGCCGAACAGATAGGTGTTGTAGGGGGAGCGCAGAGCCAGTTCCGAGACCCGCAGACCGTGGCCCAGCGGCGCCCCCCCCGAGACGGCGTAGATCACCGTCGGATCGCTCTCCAGGCGCATGCCCTTACGCAGCCGGTTGACAAAAACCGAAGCGATGCGCGGCCTCTCATCCGGTCTCGCGGTTTCTTTTTCCACGACCGAAGCCAGAACGACCGCCTGTTCAGGGTTCGCCAGCGGCAACCCTGGCGACCGCGAACGCCACAGGGGCTCGAGAACCTTTTCGCGCGCATCCATCATGCGCCGCATAACCGCCGCGCGAGTCTCCCCGCGGCGGACCTCGTAGGTCTCCGGAAGCAGAGCCCCTTCCGGCGGCACTGTCACCGCGCCGTCGAGATAATCGACACGGTTCAGGACCGAGACGGCCTCACGGGAGGTGAATCCCTCGGGAATGGTGACCTGGTGACGGACGACTTCGCCGCGACGGATAGCCGTCAGCACCTCCGCCAGGGACTCGCCGGAGCGGAATTCGTACTCCCCCGCCTTCAGCCTGTGTGCGGAACCGGTGACCAGCGCGGCCACCATGAACTCCGCCGGAGAGCCGACGACATGAGCTTCTCCCAGCGCAACGGCGACGCCTTTCAGTCCGCCGCCCGACGTCAGAACAACATCAGTCGCCGCGTCTTGCGCGGAACGGGGACCGGGACCCAGATAAGACCAAGCGGTCCAGCCAAGCAGGCCGGCCGTTCCGGCGGCGATCAGCATGGTCAGGGATACAGGCCATCGCCCCCTGGCCCTCCGGCCGGCGCGTTTCGGCCGAGGCCGTGGCGTCACGGCGCCTTCTTGAACACGACCGAGGCGTTGGTGCCGCCGAACCCGAAGCTGTTGGACATGGCGTAGTCGATCACCATCGGCTTCGCCGTGTTGGCCACCAGATCGATCGCCGAGTCCACAGACGGATTTTCGAGGTTAATAGTGGGCGGTGCGATCTGGTCGCGGAGCGCCAGAACGCTGAACGCCGCCTCGACCGCGCCCGCTGCGCCCAGAAGGTGCCCGATCGCCGACTTGGTCGACGACATCGTCGCCTTCGCCGCGGCCGGGCCCAGCAGCCGTTCGACCGCGCCAAGTTCGATCTCGTCGCCCAACGGCGTCGAGGTGCCATGGGCGTTGATGTAATCGATGTCGCCCGGTTCGAGCCCGGCGCTGCGAATCGCCGCGCGCATGGCGCGGAAGCCGCCGTCGCCGTCGTCGGCCGGCGCGGTGATATGGTGGGCGTCACCGGCAAGCCCGTAGCCGATCACCTCGGCGTAGATCTTGGCGCCGCGTCGGCGGGCGTGCTCGAGTTCCTCAAGAACCAGAACACCGGCGCCCTCACCCATGACGAAGCCGTCACGGTCGCGATCATAGGGCCGGGAAGCCCGGTGGGGCTCATCGTTGAAATGAGTGGACAGGGCGCGGCAGGCGATGAAGCCGGCAATTCCGATGGGGCAAACCGCGGCCTCGGCACCACCCGCCACCATCACGTCTGCGTCGCCATGCTGAATGAACCGCATTGCATCGCCCACGGCATGGGCCCCGGTAGCGCAGGCGGTGACCACCGAATGGTTCGGTCCCTTGAAGCCATGGCGGATGGAGACCTGACCCGAGGCCAAATTAATCAGCGCCGAGGTGATGAAGAACGGACTGACGCGGCGCGGCCCCTTCTCATGCATCTCGATGGCGGTTTCGGCAATCGTCGACAGGCCGCCGATTCCGGCGCCGATATTCACACCCGTCCGCTCGCGTTCGTCGTCAGTCTGCGGCGCCCAACCGGAGTCCCGCACCGCCTCGTCCGCCGCCGCCATCGCGTACAGGATGAAGTCGTTGACCCGCCGCTGCTCCTTCAGGCTCATCACCTGATCCGGGTCAAAGGAATGGGCTATGTCCTGCCCGCCGCCGCCACGGCCATCGACCCTGGGCACCTCGCACGCCACCTGGCAGGCCCAACCGGTCGCATCAAACGTGGTGATGCGACCCGCGCCGGACTTGCCGGCGAGCAGGGCCTTCCAGGTCGGCTCCACCCCCCAGGCGAGGGGCGTGACCATTCCCAGTCCGGTGACGACGACTCGGCGCACGGGTTCGCCTCAGGCGCCCAGGCGTTCCCCGATAAACTTCACCGCGTCACCCACGGTCTGAATGTGCTCAGCGGCGTCATCCGGGATTTCGATATCGAACTCTTCCTCGAAGGCCATGACGAGTTCTACGTTGTCCAGGCTGTCTGCGCCCAGATCGTCGATGAAACTGGCTTTTTCCGTAACCTTTTCAGGGTCGGCGTCCAGGTGTTCGATGACGATCTTACGAACGCGCTCAAGTGTATCGGACATTCAGGTCCAGTCCCTCTGGTTTGATCGGCGCCGACGGTTCGGGTCGCCCCTGCCACCGGCCGTTCTGATTAGCGTCAAAGGCCGCGCTTCGCGACCCCAAGTGTGTGTCTCGTAACCCGAAAAAGCGCCTAGCATGTTCCTTGGGGTCCGCCTAGCGGCGCGAGCGCCGCGCCCGCTGGCCGGGATAGGGTTTGCCCCGCGCGTTTGGCCGGCGACGTCAGATCATCGCCATGCCGCCGTTCACATGCAGGGTCTGGCCAGTGACGTAGGCCGCCTCTCTGCTCGCCAGATAGACACAGGCCGCTCCGATGTCGGCCCCGGCGCCCAGACGGCCCTGCGGAATGGTGGAGAGTATCTGAGCCTTCTGCGCCTCGCTCAGGGCGTCGGTCATCGGGCTCTCGATGAATCCCGGCGCGACGCAGTTAACGGTGATGTTCCGGCTGGCGACCTCCTGGGCGAGCGCTTTTGAAAAGCCGATCATTCCCGCCTTCGAGGCTGCATAGTTCGCCTGCCCCGGATTGCCCGTCACTCCGACGACGGAGGTGATGCCTATGAGGCGCCCGGATCTGCGCTTCATCATGCCCCTGAGGGCGGCGCGCGACAGACGGAAATAGCTTTCCAGATTGACGCGCAGAACCGCCGCCCAGTCCTCGTCCTTCATGCGCAGGAGCAGACCGTCGCGGGTGATCCCGGCGTTGGCGACCAGAATGTCGAGCGGCGACCCGGCCGCCCCTTCGGCGGCGGCCACCAGACCGTCCACGGCGGCGGCATCGCCCAGATCGCATGCCACCACCGATGTGCGCTCTCCCAGCGCGGCCGAGAGGACTTCGAGCGCCTCAGGCCGGGTGCCGGACAGCACCAGGTGAGCCCCTTGGGCGTGCAACGCCCGCGCTATGGCCCCGCCGATGCCGCCCGTGGCGCCGGTGACCAGTGCGGTCTTGCCTGACAGATCAAACATGTCTGTTCCTTTTCTTGAAGCACCTGTCGGCCGCCCGGCGGCCGAGACCTACAATGCGCTGGCGAACGCCTCGAGATCGGCCGGCGCGCCCAGCGCCGAAGCCTCGGCCTCAGGCGCGATCCGTTTGGCGATCCCGGTGAGCACCTTGCCGGCGCCGACCTCGGCGAAACGCGTGACGCCGCCATCGCCGGCCAGCCATTCCATGGTCTCGCGCCAGCGGACGCGACCGGTGACCTGCTCGACCAGCAGGTTGCGAATGAGGTCCGGGTCCAGCGTCGGCCGCGCCGTGATGTTGGCGACAAGCGGCGCCCTGGGTGGGCCGAGGGCTGTTGTGGCCAGGGCCTCCGCCATCTCGTCGGCCGCCGGGCGCATCAACGGACAATGAAAGGGCGCGGACACATTCAAGGGTATGGCCCTGGCGCCGAGTTCCTTGGCCTTGGCGATGGCGAGGTCCACCGCGGCCTTGTCGCCGGAAATCACCACGTTGCCGGCGTTATTGTCGTTGGCCACCACACAGACCCCGACCGCGGATCCGGCGGCGGCGGCGGCCTCGGCAAGGGCCACATCGCTCTTCGGACCAATCAGCGACGCCATGGCCCCCGCCCCGACGGGTACGGCGCGTTGCATGGCCTGACCGCGCAATCGCAGCAGCCGCGCCGTGTCGCCAAGACTCAGGGCGCCCGCCGCCGCCAGAGCCGAATACTCGCCCAGGGAATGCCCTGCGACAAAGGCCGCGCGCTCCACCCCCACCCCGAACTCAGCCTTCAGCGCCGCCATGACAGCCAGGCTCACCGCCATCAGCGCCGGCTGGGCGTTTTCCGTCAGCGTGAGGTCCTCGATCGGACCCTCACGCATCAATCTGAACAGCTTCTGTCCCAGCGCGTCATCGATCTCTTCGAAGACCGCGCGCGCCGAAGCGAATGCGTCGGCCAATTCGGCGCCCATGCCGACGGCCTGGCTTCCCTGGCCGGGAAAGAGAAGAGCAAGGCTCATGGGTCGGACGTTCCTCGGTCGGGTCGGTTTGTCTTCCGGGAGGGTTAGGTCAAACCCCGCGCGGCCACAAGCGCATCAAAGCCGCCGCAACGCTCTGGCGCAAACCGGCCAAGTTGGCGCATAAGAGTGCTTATCATTCCCATTCCAGGAGCCCCGCCATGAAGCGCCTTCTCGCCCTCGCCTGCGCTGCCATCCTGGTCGCCGGTCCGGCGCTCGCCGCGCTGAAAGTCGGCGCCGACGCCCCCGATTTCTCCGCTCAGGCCTCGCAAGGTGGCAAGCAGTTCGCCTTCAAACTTTCGGACGCCCTGAAGAAAGGGCCGGTGGTGCTGTATTTCTTCCCCGCCGCCTTCACTTCTGGATGCACCATCGAGGCTCATGAATTCGCCGAAGCCTCGGGCGACTATCAGAAGCTCGGCGCGACCCTGATTGGCCTGACCGCCGGCAACATCGACCGGCTTACGGAATTCTCGGTGAGCGAGTGCCGCTCGAAGTTCCCGGTCGCCGCCGACCCCGGCGCCAAGATCGCCCAGAGCTACAAGTCGACCCTGGCCATCTACCCGGGTCACTCCGACCGGACGAGCTATGTGATCGCCCCTGACGGCAAGGTGGTCTTCGTCTACTCCGACCTCGGCGCCGAGAAGCATGTGGCCAAGACCCTTGAGGCCCTGAAGGCGTACCGGGCCGCGCATCCTCACTGACGGACAACACCGGCGGCCTTGCGCCGTCGCGCATTTGCGCGTATCAGCGCCGGCTTCTCGCAGGAGAGCGGTCTCTTCACGGAACGTCAAAGGACTGGGAGTCTCCCGGTCGCCGTCCTGAGATCCATCGTTAGCGGCGCCGGTCCCGAGCGCCGCCCGACGCCGCTCCCTCCATCGGACGAAGGAAACCATGCCCGCATACGAGCACGTGCTCATCGCACGCCAGGACATATCGCCGGCCCAGGCCGAGACGCTGAACGAAGAACTCAAGGCCCTCATCGAATCCCTCGGCGGCCATATCGCCAAGATCGAATACTGGGGTCTTCGCAACCTGACCTACCGCATCAAGAAGAATCGCAAGGGTCACTATTCGCTTCTCGCGATCGACGCCCCGGCTACCGCCGTGAAGGAAATGGAGCGGCAGATTTCGCTCAACGAAGACGTGCTTCGCTACATGACTGTGCGAGTCGAGGCTCTCGACCTCGAACTGTCGCCGGTGCTCGCCCGCCGAGACCGTGAGCGCGAACGTCGTTTCGACGACGTCCCGGCCTAGCCAATTCCTTCAAGAGACCCACCGATGACCGAAGAAACCACAGTTCCCGAATCCAGCGGCGGCGGCGGCCGGCGCGCCTTCCTGCGTCGGCGCAAAGTCTGCCCGTTCTCCGGCGCCAACGCCCCTAAGATCGACTACAAGGACGTCAAGCTGCTGCAGCGTTATGTCTCCGAACGCGGCAAGATCGTGCCCTCGCGCATCACCGCCGTTTCGGCGAAAAAGCAGCGTGAACTGGCCAAGGCGATCAAGCGCGCCCGCTTCCTCGCCCTGCTTCCCCACGTTGTGAAATAGGAGCGGAGGGGACCATGAAAGTCATACTTCTCGAGCGCGTCGAACGCCTCGGCGCCCTGGGCGAGATCGTCACCGTCAAGGACGGCTTCGCTCGCAACTTCCTGCTGCCGCGCTCGAAGGCGCTGCGTGCCACCCAGGCGAACATGAAGGTGTTCGAAAGCCAGAAGGTGGAAATCGAGACCCGCAACGCCAACGCCCGTGCGGCGGCGGCCAAGGCGGGAGAACGTCTGGACGGCAGTTCGTACATCATGATCCGTCAGGCGGGCGACACCGGCCAGCTGTACGGTTCGGTGACCGGACGTGACGTGGCCGACGCGGTGAACGCCGAAGGCGGCAAGATTGACCGGTCGATGGTCGTCCTCGACAAGCCGATCAAGACCCTGGGCGTCCATTCGGTGAAGGTGCGGTTGCACGCCGAGGTCACCGCCACGGTGAACATCAACATCGCTCGCAGCGCCGATGAAGCCGATCGTCAGGCCCGCGGCGAGAACGTCATCGCCTCGCAGTTCGAGGAAGACCGCGCCACCGACGCTCAGTCGGCGGCGGACATGCTTGAAGGCGGCGCCGGCAGCCACGAAAGCTTCGGCCGGGACGACTGACGGCGATCGCGAGCCGGGCCATTCACGCCCGGCTCGCGGCGCCTTCGGCGATTGCTCCACAGGCGGCCCAGTTTTCTGTGGGCGGACCACGGATCGCCCCCCGAACCCCGAGCCGGTGCGCTAGTGTAGGGCATGGCCCTCGTTCCCATGCTAGACCTGCGCCCGTCGGCGCCAGTCCTCGACATCGCCCACGCCCCGGCGAACATCGAAGCCGAGCAGGCGTTGATCGGGGTGCTGCTCTATGACAACAGCGCCTACGAACGCCTCAGCGACTCCCTGCAGGCGGCTCACTTCTTCGAGCCCTTTCACGGCCGCCTGTTCGCCGCCATCCAGAGCCACGTCCGCCGCGGCCATCTGGCCGAACCGATTCTACTGGCCGAACAGTTCCAGCGGGACCCGGCGTTCGAGGAACTCGGCGGTGTTCGTTACCTGGCCGACATGGTGGACCGCGCCCCGCCCGCGGCCAACGCTGGCGACTACGCCCGGGTCATCTACGATCTGGCCCTGCGCCGCGATCTGATCCGCATCGGCGGCGAGATCGCCGCCGCGGCCCAGGCGGGCGATCCGGAGCTCTCGTCACGCGAGCAGATCGAGGCGGCCGAGCAGCAGCTCTATTGCCTGGCCGAAAGCGGCGCCGCGTCCAGCGGCTTTGTCGGCTTCAGCGATTCTCTGGCTGGCGCGGTGACCATGGCCGCCGAAGCCTATAGCCGCGAGGGCGGCCTGTCGGGACTGTCCACCGGACTGAGCGACCTCGACCAGAAGCTTGGCGGCCTGCATCCCTCTGACCTGATCATCCTGGCGGCGCGCCCCTCGATGGGCAAGACATCACTCGCGGCCAATATCGCGTTCAACGTCGCCCGCAGATACGCCTGGGAGCCGTTGCCGGAGGGCGGACGCAAGACGGTTTCGGGTGGCGTCGTAGCGTTTTTCTCCTTGGAAATGTCGGCAGAACAACTGGCCATGCGCCTGCTGGCGGAGGTCACCGAAATTCCGTCGGACAAGATTCGCAAGGGCGAGATCACCGCCAGCGAGTTCGGTCAGATCAGCGACGCCGCCGGCGAAATCGGCGAATCACCGCTCTACATCGACGCCACCGGCGGCATCTCCATCGGCAAGCTCGCCGCGCGCTCGCGCCGCCTGAAGCGCACTGCGGGACTCGACCTGATCGTTGTCGACTATCTGCAGCTGGTGACGGCCGGCGAGGGCCGGGTTGAGAACCGGGTGCAGGAGGTCAGCCAGATTACCCAGGGTCTCAAGTCCCTGGCAAAGGAACTTTCGGTTCCGATCATCGCCGCCGCCCAGCTTTCCCGTCAGGTCGAGAACCGTGAGGACAAACGCCCACAGCTTTCCGATCTGCGCGAGTCAGGCTCCATCGAGCAGGACGCCGACGTCGTGATGTTCATTTTTCGCGAGGCCTATTACGTTGGCCGCGTCCCGCCCAAGGAGGGCACAGCCGAGCACCTGGCCTGGCAGGACAACCTCGACCAGATCCGCAACGTCGCCGAGGTGATCATCGGCAAGCAGCGGCATGGCCCTATCGGCACGGTGAAGTTGCACTATGACGAGAACATTACCAAGTTCAGCAACTTCGCACGCGACGGGCGTTTCGATCCTCACTGACGCCGGCCGGCCGCGGACCAGGACGACACGATACCGTTCACGGCGTTACACTGCCATCCATTAGCGAATCGGAAACCCATGGCCCGCGACGGCGCACTCTATGTCTGCCAGTCCTGTGGAACGGTCCATGCCAAGTGGTCTGGCCAATGCACCGCGTGCGCGGCGTGGAACACTCTGGTCGAGGAGGTCTCTTCGCGCCCCCCGGGGGCCCTGGCCCCGCGTCGCGGCGCCAAGACCCGGGGCCTGGCCTTCGAGGGTCTGGAGACGCGCACCCCAAGCCCGCCCAGGATTTCCACCGGGCTGGATGAATTCGACAGGGTCTGCGGCGGGGGGGTGGTGCCCGGCTCGGCCATACTGCTGGCAGGGGACCCCGGCGTCGGCAAGTCAACGCTTCTGCTGCAGGTGTGCGCCCAGGCGGCCCGGCGCGGCGCGGCCTGCGCCTATATCTCCGGAGAGGAGGCCGTCGAGCAGATTCGCACCCGCGCGCACCGGCTGGGGCTCGCCGACGCGCCGGTCAGGCTGGCCGCCGAGACAGCCCTGCGGGACATCATCGACGCCCTCAAGCAGGACGCCTTCGATCTGGTGGTGATCGATTCCATCCAGACCCTGTGGAGCGACGCCCACGAAGCGGGCCCAGGCTCGGTGACCCAGGTGCGGGCCTGCGCCGGTGAACTGGTCCGCCTGGCCAAGAAACGCGGGATCGCCGTCATCCTGGTAGGGCATGTCACCAAGGACGGGCAGATCGCCGGGCCGCGGGTCGTCGAGCACATGGTCGACGCCGTGCTCGCCTTCGAGGGCGAGCGCGGCTACCCGTTCCGCATCCTGAGGGGCGCCAAGAACCGTTTCGGGGCCACAGACGAGATCGGCGTGTTCGAAATGGGCGACGCCGGCCTGGGCGAGGTGAAGAACCCCTCAGCCCTGTTCCTCAATGATGGCGGCGAGCGCGCGGCCGGCGCGGCGGTTTTTGCCGGCATCGAGGGGTCGCGTCCGGTCCTGGTGGAATTCCAGGCCCTGGTGGCGCCGTCGGTCTACGGCACGCCGCGTCGCGCCGTGGTCGGCTGGGACACCGGGCGCCTGGCCATGGTGATGGCGGTACTCGAGGCACGTTGCGGGCTTGGATTCGCCGCACGTGACGTTTATTTGAACGTCGCTGGCGGATTGCGGATCAGTGAACCGGCGGCCGACCTCGCCGCGGCGGCGGCTTTGGCGTCATCAGCCTTGGACGTCGCCCTTCCACAGGACTGCGTCGTGTTCGGCGAGATCAGCCTCTCGGGAGACATCCGGCCGGTGAGCAGAATGGAAACGCGCCTGAAAGAGTCGGCGAAGCTGGGCTTTTCCCGCGCCCTCGGCCCTGGCTCGGCCGATGGCGGCTCAGGCGTCGTCGTTAACGGCGTCTCCCGGCTGGCCGAGGCCGTGGCGATGATCGGCGACTCGTCATGGGCGTAGAAACCGCGTGACCAGTTTCGACTACGCGGCGGCGTTCATCCTGCTGGCGTCGGGCCTGATCGGACTGGTCCGCGGCGCGACCCGCGAGGTCACCACGGTGGTCGCCTTTGTGCTTGCCGCAATCGTGTCGGTCTTCGCTCTGCGCTTCAGCGGCCCCCTGGCGCGGCATGCGATCCACGCCGGCTGGCTGGCGAACACCGCGGCCATTCTGGCCGTTTTCATCGTGGCCTATATCGTCTTGCGGCTCATCGGCGGAGCCCTGACCCGCACCGTCCAGCAGACCAGCCTATCCGGCCTCGACCGATTGCTCGGCTTCGGCATCGGCCTGGTTCGGGCTCTGGTGGTGCTCGGCGGCTTCACGCTGCTGCTCAATGCAGCGACGCCGGCGGAGCGACTGCCGAAATGGATAACCGGGGCGACCCTGTATCCGCTGGCCGCCGCCGCGGGAGCGGCCCTGCGCGCCTTCGCGCCCCAGGGTCTGAAGGTGGCCCGGGACGTGGCCCCCGTCCTGGAAGGCGAGGCGAACACGGACTCCTCGTCGACCGATGGCGACACAGGATCCGCGGACCCGTTCGCATCCCGGCCGCATCGGGGGCATACCCCTACGCAGCATCAAACGCTGGACAATCCAGTGGAGGAACCGCGGTGACCCCCATGCCTAAACGACAGCCGGTAACGGCCCAGGC
>CAIXWN010000275.1 GCA_903923135.1 uncultured Caulobacteraceae bacterium
GCCTGGGCCCGCAGGCGCTGATAGCCAGCCGAGGACGCCTCGGCAACGGTTCCCGGCGACGCCAGGCTCAGCCGGTCGCCGGTGGCGGCGTCCTCAAAGACATCGAGCGTCGCCTCGGTCACGGTCACCGGCGGCGGGGCGGTTTTCGGTGTCGGGGTCGCCTCGCAGTCGTCGTAGGCGCGGGTGTAGCGCATCATACCGCCTTCGAAGGCCTGGCGCGAGCCATCCGGCGTGTTGATGGCCTCATCTACGGGCAGGCCCAGCCAGCCGCTTGACCCTCCGAACTGCACGTAGAGCCGGTAGAAACAGCCGGCAACCGCGTACGCTTGGCCGGCCCTCGGTCCGGAAACGTGCAAAATGATCTCGCCGTTCTGGCCGAACACGGCGGCTCGCGCCGCCGAGCCCACCGGGGAGGTCGAGGTGGGAGTCTCGACGGCGGTGGCGCAACCCAGGCGGCCGCTCTCCCCGCCCTGATCGCGCCAGGCGCTCAGCACCGCGTCGCTGAGGGTGAGCCCGCAAGCCTTGGGGGGCGTCACGGCGGGTGCGGCCAGGGCCGGGGCGGTCGCGGAAGGTTGGGTCTGACCAAGGGCGCTTGCCGCCGCGGCCCAGACGCACAACGCGGCGAGGCTCGCCCGGAGAATCGTTGCGCGCCGCGCGTGGCTGAAGTGCATGGTGACGCCCTGTGGTTGGCGAGGCGACGACCGAGATTCGGCGCGCCTCAGGATGGCCGTTACCGCGATACGCCCGCCGGCCATCGACCTCAACGCCCGGGTTGCGTATGATCGTCCTATCGGCGCGGCGCTCGCGATGAACTATCGCGGGCGGCGCCGTTGTTTGTCGCATTCGAGGAGCCGCATGGCGAAAGAAGAACTGTTGGAACTGCCGGGCACGGTCAGCGAGCTGTTGCCCAACGCCACCTTCCGGGTGACGCTTGAAAACGCTCATGAAATCATAGCGCACACCGCCGGAAAGATGCGCAAGAACCGCATCCGCGTGCTGGCGGGCGACAAGGTCCTTGTGGAGATGACCCCCTACGACCTGTCGAAGGGACGGATCACCTATCGCTTTAAGTAGGCGACCGACGCCCGTGCCGCCGCGCCAGCCCAGGTCCTGGATGGATGTCTTCAAGGACAGGCGAGTCGTCGCCCTTGCCGGTATGGGCGTCGCCCTGGCGGCGGGACTGACCATCGCCGCCCTGATGCTGTCCCAAGGCAGGCAAACGGCCGAGCCGCCGCCGGCGTCGCAGGGCGGACTGGTCGTGCAGACCGGTCGCGACGACGACATCAAGCTCGACGAGCGCCGTCCGCTGCGCTGCTTCGTCAATGGCCAGCTCGTCGGCGAACTGACCGTCAGGGATTGCGCCCACCGCAATGGCGTGGCGACGGGGGCTCTGGATGTGGGCCTCGACCAGAGCGGCGCCCTGGCGGCCACCAATGGTGTCTCCAGCCAGATCACGCCCTTGCCGCCTGGCGCCACGCCCGGCGCGGCCGGTGGCGATTCACCGATGGGGTCCCCAGACTCGGACTCGGCGATCACATCGGCCGCGCGGGTCGCCGGCTGCTGGCGCTATGGCGATTCCGAGTGGACCCGATTGCCCGACGACGTCTCCCTGTCGGCCTGCATCCGCATGCTCTACAGCGGACTGTGCGAACGCGCAGGGCCGCCCGCCTATGGCCGATGGGGGGACCGCACCCTGCGGCTGCTCCAGGGGCGCGTCGACATTTCACCCGACAACCGCAACTTCCGGCCGCTGATCGACCACGCCCCGGGGTGCGCCGCGACATCGGGCTGACGAGCGCGTCCCGAGGCCATTCCCTGGCCCGCACCGGGAGAGTAGACTCTCCTCATGCGCGCAACCCTACCCATCTTGGCCGCTGCGGCCCTTTTCACCCTCGCCGGGTGCAGCAAGACCCTTGAAGCGCCGGCCGACGCCGGTGTCTGCTGGCATCTGGTCAAGGGTGACGGTGGCAAGCCGCGCTTCAACCGATTGGCCGATCACCAGCCCGATCTTGAGCACTGCGCCGCTCAGCTCGAGATGATGCGCCTGAGATTCCGAGGCCTGGGTCTCACCCAGGACGAGGTCACCGGCGCCTTTCAGGGACAGTTCCTGTTCCTGCAGCGCGAAGGCGTGTTCACCAGCCAGACCGTTGATGGCTACCGCTATCCCTTCATGGTTCGCACCGGAGATGGCCGCCTCGCGATGCCGGGAGCCATGCCACAGCAGCCCTAGGCCCGGCGGGGAGGCGGCAGGCTGTCCACAGCTGTTTTCCCCGGAATAGTGAACAAAACATGAACAAAGCCTTGCGCCAACCCAAAACGCTGGTACAGTCACCTTAGATTCCGGCGCACTTGGTCGCCGGGCGAGCCGGGAGACACCGCCATGGCGGGCAGCGTCAACAAGGTCATTCTGATCGGAAACCTGGGGCGAGACCCCGAAATCCGGTCTTTGGGCTCGGGCGATCGGGTCGCCAGTTTCAGTATCGCCACGTCCGAGACCTGGCGCGACCGCACGTCGGGCGAGCGTCGGGAAAAGACCGAGTGGCACCGGATTTCCATCTTCAACGACAACCTCGTGAAGGTGGCCGAAAACTATCTGCGCAAGGGTTCGAAGGTTTACATCGAAGGGTCGCTGCAGACGCGCAAGTACACCGACGCCTCGGGCGTGGAAAAGACCGCAACCGAGATCGTGCTGCAGAAGTTCCGCGGCGAGTTGACCATGCTCGATGGCCGTGGCGACAGCGAAGGGGGCGCCCGGGAATCCGAGGGGGCGAGCTATTCGCCTGGTCCGCGCGCCACACCGTCCGGACCGCGGGAAACCTTCACCGCCGACCTCGACGACGAGATCCCGTTCTGAAGCCGCCCGCGGCGCAAGGACGCGGAAATTGCCCTTTAGGTGGCGCCCGCGCGTGACGGATGCTAAGGAATTCGGACGGTAATTGTCCGATTCTGAAGCGCTGAACCCCTCATTTGACCGAAGAGACCCCCCCGCCGCCGGGCGACCCCCAGCGTGGTCATGTGAGCCCGATCACGATCGAGGACGAGGTCAAGAAGTCCTACCTCGACTACGCCATGAGCGTGATCGTCAGCCGGGCGTTGCCCGACCTTCGCGATGGCCTCAAACCGGTTCAGCGCCGAATTCTCTACTCGATGAACGAGCAGGGCCACACGCCTGACCGGGGCTATGTGAAGTCGGCCCGCGTCGTGGGCGACGTGATGGGCAAGTATCACCCCCACGGGGACCTTTCGATCTATGACACCCTTGTGCGGATGGCCCAGCCGTTCTCCATGAGCCTGCTGCTCATCGACGGCCAGGGCAACTTTGGTTCGGTCGACAACGATCCGCCGGCCGCCATGCGATATACGGAGTGCCGTCTGACGAAGGCCGCCATGTCGATCATGGCCGATCTCGACAAGGATACGGTCGACTTCAAGGAAAACTACGACGGCAAGGAGCAGGAGCCCGCCGTCCTGCCGTCGCGCATCCCCAATCTGCTGGTCAACGGCGCCGGCGGCATCGCCGTGGGGATGGCCACCAACATCCCGCCACACAATCTGGGCGAGATCGTGGACGCCTGCCTGGCGCTGATCGACCAGCCGGATATGCCCCTCGACGAACTGCTCGACATCGTGCCGGGCCCCGACTTCCCTACAGGCGGCGAGATCATCGGTCGGACCGGCGCCCGCCAGGCGCTGATGACCGGTCGCGGCTCTGTCGTGGTGCGCGGCGTCGCAACGATCGAGGAGATCCGCAAGGATCGCGAGGCGATCATCATCACGGCGATCCCGTTCCAGGTGAACAAGGCCGCCCTGGTCGCGCGCATCGCCGAACTGGTGCACGAAAAGCGCATCGAGGGTGTCAGCGACATGCGCGACGAGAGCGATCGCGCCGGCATGCGTGTGGTGGTCGAGCTCAAGCGCGACGCCAGCGCCGAGGTGGTGCTCAACCAGCTCTATCGCTTCACACCGCTGCAAAGCGCCTTTCCCGTCAACGCCCTGGCGCTCAACCGCGGCCGGCCTGAACAGCTGGGCCTGCGCGACATGCTCACGGCGTTCATCGACTTCCGTGAGGAAGTGGTTGTCCGCCGCACTCGTTTCGAGCTGTCGAAGGCCCGCGACAGGGCCCACGTCCTGGTTGGTCTGGCCATCGCCGTGGCCAACATCGACGAGGTGATCCACATCATCCGGTCGTCGAAGGACCCGGCCGAGGCGCGCGAGCGTCTCGTCGGCAGGGGCTGGCCGATCGGCGATATGATGCCGCTGGTGACGCTCATTGCCGACCCGCGCACAGTCGTGGTGGATGACGACCGGGTCCGGCTGACGGAGGAGCAGGCGAGGGCCATTCTGGCCCTGACGCTGTCGCGCCTGACCGGCCTCGGCCGCGAAGAGATCCTCGGCGAAGCGCGTGAACTGGCCGTCGCCATCCAGGGCTATCTCGATCTGCTGGGCTCGCGTGAGGCGATCATGGCCGTGGTTCGCGGCGAGCTGGTCGAGGTGCGCGACGCCTTCGCCGTGCCGCGACGCACTCTGATCGTCGAGGGTGACGCCGACGTCGAGGACGAGGACCTGATCGCGCGAGAGGATATGGTGATCACCGTCACTCACGGCGGCTATGTCAAACGCACGCCACTGACGACCTATCGAACTCAGCATCGGGGGGGCCGCGGTCGCTCCGGCATGTCCACCAAGAACGAGGACGCGGTCACACGGGTGTTCTCGGCCTCGACCCATGCGCCGATGCTGTTCTTCGCCTCGAGCGGCAAGGCCTACAAGCTCAAGGTCTGGCGCTTGCCGCTCGGCACGCCCACCTCCCGGGGCAAGGCCTTCGTCAACCTATTCCCGATCGAACCGGGGGAGACCATGACCTCCATCCTCACGCTGCCAGAGGACGAGGCCAGCTGGGATTCGCTGGACGTGATGTTCGCCACGCGATCAGGCAATGTCCGCCGGAACAAGCTGTCGGACTTCGTGCAGATCAACCGCAACGGCAAGATCGCCATGAAGCTGGACGACGGCGACGCGATCCTGGGCGTCAGTCTGTGCACTGCCGTCGACGACGTTCTTATGACGACCGCGCTTGGGCGCTGCATCCGCTTCAGCGCCGACGAGGTGCGGGTTTTCGCCGGCCGGGAATCCACAGGGGTGCGCGGCGTTCGACTGGCCGAAGGCGATAGTGTGATCTCCATGGCCGTGCTTCACGGCGTCGAAGCCACGCCGGCCGAACGCGTGGCCTATATGAAGCATGCCGCCGCGATGCGATCGGCCGCGGGGGCCGGCGATGACGGCGAAATCGCCGCGGCGGCGGTCGATGACGAAGACGAGGGGGGCGGCGAGGGCGTGAGTCTTTCGCTTGAGCGCATCGCGCAGCTCGGCGCCGCAGAAGAATTTGTCCTGACCGTGTCGTCGGAAGGCTTCGGTAAACGCACGTCGGCCTATGACTACCGTCGCACCGGGCGGGGTGGACAGGGGCTCATCGCTCACGACCTGTCGCGCAAGGGAGGACGGCTCGTGGCGTCCTTCCCGGTGGAGGAGGCCGACGAGATTCTGCTGGTCACCGATCAGGGCCAATTGATCCGCGTACCGGTCTCTCAGATTCGTGTGGCTGGACGAAACACACAAGGCGTTACGATTTTCCGTACCGCCGAGAACGAACATGTGGTTTCGGTGGAACGACTGGAAGGCGAGGCCGAAGGCCCAGACGGGGAGAGCAGCCAGTGAAGCGTGTCGGGCTCTATCCGGGGACGTTCGATCCAATCCACAACGGTCATCTCGACCTGATCCGGCGGGCGCTCAAGCTGGTCGACCGGCTGGTGATCGGCGTGGCGATCAACACAGGCAAGGGGCCGTTGTTCACGCTCGAAGAGCGGGTCGAGATCCTGCAGGCCGAGACCGCGTTCCTAGCCGACGAGGGTGAAATCGTCGTGCATCCCTACGAGGCGCTGACGGTCCAGACGGCGCGGGAAGTCGGGGCGGCGATCATCCTGCGCGGACTGCGAGCCGTCGCGGACTACGAATTCGAATTTCAGATCACGGCCATGAACCAGCAACTCGATCGCGAGATCGAAACGGTGTTCCTCATGGCCGACCCGCGGCATCAGGCCATCGCCTCGAAGCTGGTGAAGGAAATCGCCACGATGGGGGGCGATGTCTCGCCTTTCGTGTCGGAAGGCGTCAAGCGCCGCCTGATGGACAAGGTGGCCAGGGGTTGAGCCCGGCGCGGCGCCTTGCGGCGAGAGCCCTGGCGGGCTAGGGCCGGGTCATGAAGCTCATCCCTCTGGCGCTCTTCTCGATCCTGATCGCGGGCCCCGCGGCGGCGGCGGCGGCTCCGACCGTCCCGTCGGCGCCCGCAGCCCCTTCCGACGCGGACTGGCGTACGCCTGATCCCGGCGACATCCTGGTCATCGACACCAGCAAGGGGCGCATCTTCGTCGAACTGAACGGCGTGGCCGCGCCGCTGGCCATGGACCGGGTGCGTGAACTGGCCCGCAAAGGTTTCTACAACGGCCGCGCCTTCTTCCGCGTCATCGACAACTTCATGGACCAGACAGGGGATCCTCTCGACAACGGCACGGGCGGCTCGCCGCTGCCGAACCTGCCGCCGGAATTCACCTTCCGTCGCTCCGGCGACATGGCCTTCACGGCGGCGAGCAAGCAGGGCGGCCTCGACGTCGGCTTCATCGGCAGCCTGCCGGTGATCAGCCAGTCGATGGATCTGGGCCTGCTGACCAACGACAACCGCGTGGGAGCCTATGCGACCTTCTGCCCGGGAGTCGCCGGCATGGCCCGGGCCGATGCGCCCGACACGGCCAACAGCCAGTTCTTCCTGATGCGCGGTGCCAACACGGCGCTCGACCAGAAGTACGCGGTCTTTGGTCGGGTGATCGGCGGCCTGGACGTGGTTCGCGCGATCAAGACCGGCGAGCCGCCGCCGCCACCGGCCGACACCATGACGACGGTGAGGGTGCTGGCCGATATGGCCGCCCCTGACCGTCCGCAGGTGAGGGTGATCGACACCCGGGGCCCGTGGTTCAAAGCCCTTGTCGGACGGATGAAGGCTGAAAAGGTCGTGGATTTCTCGGCCTGCGATATCGATCTTCCCTCTCAAATCAAGTGAGCCCCATGTCTGCTGACCCAACCCTGATCATGACCCTGGCCACTGGCCCGGTGACCATCCGACTTCGTCCCGATCTGGCTCCAGGCCACGTCGCCCGGATCAGTGAACTGGCGGAGGAAGGCTTCTATGACGGAGTTGTCTTCCACCGGGTCATCGCCGGTTTCATGGCTCAAGGGGGCGATCCGACCGGCACGGGCGGCGGGGGCTCGAAGAAGCCGAACCTCAAGGCGGAGTTCACCAGCGCCCCGCACAGCCGTGGCGTCTGCTCCATGGCCCGCACCTCGGCTCCGCACTCGGCCAATAGCCAGTTCTTCATCTGCCTGGCGGACTCCAACTTCCTGGATAATCAGTACACGGTATGGGGCGAGGTCATCGAGGGCATGGAGCATGTCGACGCTCTTCCCAAGGGCGAACCGCCTCGCCAGCCAGGCAAGATCATCTCGATGCGCCTCGGCGCCTGACGGACTAAGGCCGGCGTCTCTGGCTGCCGGTCAGCCGATCTCGTCCAGGCGCACCACACGGTGCGTCCGGGCGCTCAGTTCCGCGGCGGCCCCGATCCGCACGGCCTCAAGGCCGTCGTGCGCGGTGACCTGCGCGGGCCCGCCCGACGCGACCGCGTCAAGAAAGGCCTGGGTCTGATAGTAGGTGGCGCCGTGGTGCGTGCCGGCGGCGAGGGCCGTCTTGTCCACGACCACGGCCGTTCGGGTCACGGCTTTTGGGGCGCCCAGGGGCGTGCGTGGCGAATGGGCCAGGACTCCGGCGGGAATGGTCACCTCAAGCTTGGCGCGGTCGCCCACCGCCGCGACGGCCTCCTGTTCCGCCTCGCCCTCGGCGAACATGCACAGATCAAGCATGGCGCGCACGCCGCCCTCGAAGTCGACGATGGTGTAACTGTTATCAAGGATGTCGGGGCGACGCCCGTCATAGCGTTCATCCAGATGGTTGACGTCCATAGCCCCCGAACAGAACACGCTAACCGCCTCGCGGCCGATGATCAGTCGCATCAGGTCGAAGAAGTGGCAGCATTTCTCCACCATTGTGCCGCCTGTGTTGGCGCTGAACCGGTTCCAGTCGCCAACCTTCACCAGGAACGGAAAGCGGTGCTCGCGGATGGACAGCATCACCAGACGTCCCACCGCGCCGTCCCGCACAGCGTCGACGAAACGGCCGACCGGGGGCATGTAGCGGTACTCCATGCCGGTCCAGAACAGCGCCGACCGGTCCGCGGCGAGATCGGCGGCCCAGCGGGACTCTTCCACGGTCGTGCACAGAGGTTTCTCGCAGAGGATGGCCAGGTTAGTGGCCAGCAGCGGCTCCAGCACCGCCCGATGGGTGTGGTTGGGAGAGACCACAAGGACGGCGTCAAGCGTGCGGTCCGCCAGCATGGCCTCGACATCGCCGTAGGTTCGCACTGCGGCCGCCTGGGCGCCCAGGGTGGTCAGGGCCCGGTCGAGCGAGGCCTGGACAGGGTCGACCAGGGCGATGACCTCGGCCTGGGGAAACAACTTCAGGTTGCGGATATGCTCGCGACCCATCATGCCGGAACCCACCAGTCCGATCCGAAGTCTGTGCGCCATGACCCTCTCTCCGCCGTCCATATCCCGCCGCCCCCTGGGGCGCTCGACGCTGAGCGTCTCGTCGCTGGCCTGGGGGATGTGGCGCTTCCGTGGGGACGACCTAGACGCCGCGACGACGCTGGTCGAGACGGCCCTCGATATTGGGATCAATCTGTTCGACACGGCCGATATCTACGGTCCAGACAATGGCGAGCCCTTCGGCGCGGCCGAGGCCCTCCTCGGCCGGATTTTCGCCCGGTCGCCCGGTCTGCGGGGCGAGATGGTGCTGGCCACCAAGGCGGGCATCCAGATGGGCGTTCCCTACAACTCCAGCGCCGCCTATCTGACCGCCGCGTGCGAGGCCTCCCTCCGGCGTTTGCGCGTTGAGCGCATCGATCTGTATCAGATCCACCGGCCAGACAGCCTGGCCCACCCGGCGGAGGTGGCCAAGGCTCTCGACAGCCTGCGCGCCGCGGGCAAGATCGTCGAGGCCGGCGTCTCCAATCACACACCCGCCCAGGTCGCGGCCCTGTCCGCCCACCTGCCGTTTCCCCTGGCCAGCATACAGCCGGAGTTCTCGGCCCTGGCCATCGAGCCGCTCTCCGACGGGGTTTTGGACCAGGCGATGGAGCGGGACCTTGGCGTGCTGGCCTGGTCGCCGCTTGCCGGGGGCCGACTGGCGCAGCCGGGCGACGACCCCCGCGCTGCGCGGGTCGCGGCCGCCCTTGACGGGGTGGCCCGGGCGAATGGCGTGAGCCGTCCGGCGGCGGCGCTCGCCTGGATTCTGGCACACCCCGCGCGACCGGTCCCGATCCTCGGCTCTCAGTCGGCGGCCCGGCTGCGCGAGGCGGCGGCGGCGACTGGCGTCACCCTGTCAAGGGTGCAGTGGTACGGCGTGCTGACCGCCGCGCGCGGGACGCCCCTGCCGTGAGCGCCGGCCCCTGCGAGGTCGCCTGGTTCGGCGCCCTGTGCGACGACGACTATGAATTCCTCGGTGTGGCGGATCCAGCGCTGCAGTCCAGTTTCGAGCACTGCCGTGACATCGCCCTGACCGCGGAGGCGGGCGGCTTCGACAATCTGTTGCTCCCGTCCGGCTACGCTCTGGGCATCGACACACTGGCCTTCGCCGCCGCCCTGGCGCCCAGCCTGTCACGGATGCGCCTGCTGGCGGCGACGCGCTGCGGCGAGATGTGGCCGCCGCAACTTGCCCGCCAGATCGCCACCCTCGACCGCCTGCTCGGCGGACGCCTCTCTGTGAACATCATCTCCAGCGACCTGCCCGGGGAAATCCTGGCGAGTGGGCCGCGCTATGCACGCACCATCGAGGTGATGACGATCCTGAAAACCTTGCTGGACGGCCGGCCGCTCAGCCACCGGGGCGAGTTCTATCGGTTGGAGGTGGCCCCGCCGCGGGTGACCACCGTTTCCGGACGGTGCCCCACATTCTATTTCGGCGGGTTGTCGGAGGACGCCCGCGAGGCCGCGGCGGACGGCGCCGACGTCTATCTGATGTGGCCGGACCGTTTCGAGACGGTGCGCGGGATCATCGACGACCTCACGACGCGGGCGGCGCGTCGGGGGCGGCGACTGCGCTTCGGCTACCGCGTTCACGTGGTGGTCCGCGAGACCGAAGCCAAGGCCCGCGCGGCGGCCGACCGACTGCTGTCGCGGCTTGATGACGCCGCGGGCGAAGCCATCCGCAACCGCTCGCTGGACAGCGGCTCGGTGGGCGTCCGACGGCAGGCCGACCTTCGCACCGCGGCAGGCGCCGACGGTTTCATCGAGGACAATCTCTGGACCGGCGTCGGTCGGGCGCGGTCGGGCTGCGGCGCGGCCCTCGTCGGCGACCCAGACCAGGTCCTGGCGAAGCTGAACGCCTACCGGGCCCTGGGCGTGGAGGCCTTCATCCTGTCGGGCTATCCCCACGTCGCCGAGGCCGACCTCTTTGCTCGCCATGTCCTGCCGCGGCTGGATCACGCGCCGCTGGCATGATCCTGGCGAAATCTGCGCGCCTCTCGCAACTTTGGGTTCATTTCCGCCGGCAAAAGGTCCAGACCCCGGCGCCATGCAGGTTTCCGATTTCGATTTCGAGCTCCCCACCGGGCTGATCGCCCTGCGGCCCTCCCGGCCGCGCGATTCGTCGCGACTGCTTCTGGTGCGCGGCTCCGAAGACATCGAGGACAGGGTGTTCAGCGATCTGCCCGGCCTGCTGCGCCCCGGTGACGCCCTGGTGCTCAACAACACCCGGGTCATTCCGGCCCGGCTGTTCGGCCGCCGACTGCGCGACGGCTCGACTGCGGCTGTCGAGGCCACGCTGCACCGGCGTTTGTCGCCCAGCCGCTGGAGCGCCTTAATGCGGCCGGGCAAACGGCTGCGCGTCGGCGACCGTGTCCTCTTCGGCCCGCCCGAGGATCGCGCCTGCGCCCTGGGCGATCTTCTCGCCCGCCTCGCCGACAAGGGCGCCGAAGGCGAGGTGATTCTTGAATTCGATCTGGCCGGGCCGGACCTTGACCTGGCCATCGACGCCCATGGCCAGATGCCTCTGCCGCCGTACATCGCCGCCAAGCGCGCCGAGGATGACCGGGACCGTGGCGACTATCAGACCGTTTATGCGCGGGAGGCCGGCTCGGTGGCCGCTCCGACCGCCGGCCTGCACTTCACCGAGCCGTTGATGGCCGCCCTGGCCACCGCGGGCGTCTCCATCCATTTTCTCACCCTGCACGTCGGCGCCGGCACCTTCCTGCCGGTGAAGGCCGACACCTTGGCGGGGCACCGAATGCACGCCGAATATGGCGAGCTCTCCGCCGGGACGGCCGCGGCGCTGAATGCTGTGAAGGCTACGGGAGGGCGTATTGTCTGCGTCGGCACCACGAGTCTCCGCCTGCTGGAGAGCGCCACCGGCGATGACGGCGTGATCACGCCTTTCGCTGGCGAGACGGCGATCTTCATCACCCCGGGCTACCGGTTCCGCGCAGCGGACGGTCTGGTCACCAATTTCCATCTGCCGCGCTCGACCCTGTTCATGCTGGTGGCCGCCCTGAGCGGTCTTGAGGTGATGCGCGCCGCCTACGCCTACGCCATCGCCAAGGGCTACCGCTTCTATTCCTACGGCGACGCCAGCCTGTTGTGGCGCGCCGCCTGATGGGCGCCTTCGTCTTCGACATCCAGGCTTCGGAGGGACAGGCGCGGACGGGCGTCCTGCGCACCCCCCGCGGCGATATCCCCACGCCCGCCTTCATGCCGGTGGGCACCGCCGGCGCGGTGAAGGCCCTGACCATGGACCAGGTGCGCGCCACCGGCGCGCGGATCATCCTGGGCAACACCGTCCACCTTATGCTGCGGCCCGGCGCCGAGCGGGTGGCGCGCCTGGGCGGTCTGCACCGCTTCGGCGGCTGGGAGGGGCCGATCCTCACCGATTCGGGAGGCTTCCAGGTGATGTCGCTGTCGAAGCTGACCCGCATCAGCGAGGAAGCAGCGGTGTTTGCCAGCCCGATCGACGGATCTCGGCACATCCTCTCGCCGGAACGTTCGATCCAGATCCAGGCTGACCTGCTGGGCTCCGACATTGTCATGCAGCTCGACGAATGCGTCGCCTGGCCGGCCACCGAGGCGCGCGCGGCTGAGGCGCTGCGCCTTTCGGCCCGCTGGGGCGCACGGGGAAAGGCGGTGTTCGGCGAGCGCGAGAACCAGGCCCTGTTCGGCATCCAGCAGGGTTCGACATTCGAGACCCTACGGCGGGAATCCTCGGACCGGCTGTTGGAGACCGGCTACGACGGCTATGCCATAGGCGGCCTGGCGGTGGGCGAGGGGCATGAAGGGATGTGCGAGGTGCTCGACTACGCCCCTGGCCTGTTGCCCGCCGACCGGCCGCGCTATCTGATGGGGGTGGGCAAGCCCATCGACCTGGTCGAGGCCGTGGCGCGCGGCGTCGACATGTTCGACTGCGTCCTGCCGACAAGGGCCGGCCGTCACGGTCAGGCATGGACCTGGGAAGGTCCGGTCAATCTGAAAAGCGCGCGGCTCGCCGAGGACGAGTCACCGCTGGCCGCCGACATCGACTGCGTGGCCAGCAACGGCTACTCCAAGGCCTATCTGCACCATCTGGTGAAGTCACAGGAGATTCTCGCCCAGGTGATGCTGTCCTGGCACAACCTGGCTTTCTATCAGGCGCTGATGGCCCGGATGCGCGAGGCCATCGTCCAGGGGCGGTTCACGGCGTTCCGATCGGCCTTCCGCGCCGGTCTCAGGCCGGCGACCGTCCAGGCGTGAACGGAGCCAGGCCGTCGGTCGGCGTCAGCGGATCGGGAATTTCGGCCCGACCGGATCCTCCCGCGCCGGCGGCGGCGGACGCAGAAAGTGGATCGGCGTCGCCGGGCGGGGGCAGCGCCGGGCCTCGCCCAGCCCCTTCAGATAGCCTCGTCGAACGCTGCCGGCGGTGATCGCCTCGATGACCAGCTGATCGTGCCTCTGGGCGCCGGAGAGGGTGCGCACGAAGCCGGCGAACGGCAGCAGGCTCTCGGCGGCGCCGTGGACCAGAGCGAGCGCCACCCGGCCGCTCTTCTGGGTCAGGCTGGGATTCTGCGGCGTGTCGGGCTCGTCGAAGTCGGCGCCCAGGGCCACATCCAGGGCGCGGATCTGCCGGGTGATCTCGCCGCAGTCGAGGGGCGTTGGCCGGTCATAGGCGTTGGTGATCGCCGACAGCAGGATCGGCGGAATGCCCTGACGGGTCAGGTTGAGATCGTGCAGCGGCGCCTGGGCGGCGCTGGGCACATCGGCGGCGCCAGCCCGGTCGGGAGTCTGGATCTGCCCCTGTGGCGGAGGCGTCGCCGCCGCCAGGCAAAGGGGGGCGGCCATGAGAGCGGCCAGGGCGGTCGGCAGGGTCCAGGTGCGCATGGGCCCAATGTAATCCGCTTTGACTTTCCGCGCCACGGCGCCGGCGGGCGCCCGCAACGTCTTGCGGCGGGGCCGCCCCTGCGACTATGGTCCGCGCCGCTCGCCGGGCGCTTTGCTGGGGGCCGGTAGCTCAGTGGTAGAGCCCTCGACTTTTAATCGAGTGGTCGTGGGTTCGAGTCCCACCCGGCCTACCAATCTTGCGAAGTCCAGGCGTGTTTCAGAGGTTTGGGCCCGGTCGGCGGCGCGCGCCGCAGGTCGTGTCGCGCGTCCTGCGCCTGGCATCGTCTACCGTCGCGTCGACTGCCGACGCGCCTAAGGGACGCCGGCGTCGCGGCCATCCGTCAGGGCGAGGCCGGAGGCTTGGCGGCGGCCGCTACCGCCAGCGTCAGCCTCGGAGACGAACACCAACAGGAAATTCGTTTCAGCGCCTGTGGGGCGCCGTCCCCGACAGGGGCGGAAGGATCGACCGGTCGAGCGACCGCGGCCCGATAGTGGACCGGCCAATGGGCGTTCACCATCGAACCCCGGTCGCCTCAAGCCACAGCATCGCGGCGCCGGGTGACGGCGCGCACTGACCCGGAGTCCGGGATTCGAGGGCGCCGCTACGATAACCTCGGGAGTAATTGCGAGAGGGTCGAGGGCCGGCAAATATCGCGGAGCATTTGAGCCCAGGAGATCCGCATGACCGCCCAATCCCCGACCGAAGTCGTTCGCCAGTTCATGTCTTCCATGGAACGGCTGGACTACGATACGGCGTTGAAGCTGGTTTCGGGCGCCTGCGAGTACACCAATCCGCCGCCCATCGGGACAGTCCGCGGACCCGAGGGGATCCGCGCGGTGCTGGAACCCTTCTTCTCGCCAACCCTGGAAAACGAATTCAGGATCCTGCGGGAGGCAGAATCGGGACCGGTTGTGTTCACGGAACGGCTGGACCGCCACCGCCTGGCCGACAAATGGGTCGAGTTGCCGGTGAACGGGGTCTACGAGGTTCGCGACGGCCTCATCACCTACTGGCGAGACTACTTCGACGCGGCGACGATCCTGTCGCAGTGGCCGACGGCCTAGCGCCCAAAGGAGGTCTCCCGGTGGCCGCTGAATTTGATGGGCGCGCCTACATGTCGCGTTCGTTTCATAAGTTCTGGCTGAAGATCACCGCCGTGATCATCGGGTCGTTCGGGCCGGTGTTTTTTCTGGGAACCATGATCCAGACGACGGCGCCGGCGCGCCTGACGCTCGAGATTCTGGGTTTGCGTTCGCCCGCGACGACGCCCTACGCGGCTTCCGGCATGCGGTTCCTGTCGGCGCTCACCGGCGGCTTCCTCCTGGGCTGGGGGGTGACGATCTGGTGTCTGTCGGCCTGGGTCTACGACCAGGCGCCGGAGGGGGTGCGCCGCACCGTGCTCGCCGGGGTCATCTCCTGGTTTGTCCTGGACAGCGCAGGCTCCATTGCGTCCGGTGCTCCGTCCAATGCGCTGTTCAACGTGTTGGTTCTGTTTCTCGCGGTGGGCCCGCTCTGGCGGCCGGCGATGGATTGATCGAGGGGGGGGGGAGCCTGCGACGGATTCCAGCCCTCAGGGCTTCGGAATTCAGGGGCGTTCACGTTCGGGCCGCTGTACTGAAGAGCCCGCAACAGGGGCGGAACCATGTCTAAATCGATCGTCGTCGTCGGCTTCGGGCCGGGAATTTCGACCGCCGTGGCCGACCGGTTCGGCGCCGAAGGTTTCAGCGTGGCGCTGGTGGGCCGTACCCGGTCGCGACTGGACGCTGGGGTCGCGGCGCTGAGGGCCAGGGGCGTCGAGGCGGCCGCCTTCGTCGCCGACGCATCTGATCCTGACGCCATCCGCGCGGCCCTGGCCGCCTCCCGGGTCGCTCTTGGCGCTGTCACCGTAATCCACTGGAACGCCTTCGGCGCCGAGGCGCGCGATATCCTGGCCACCGAACCCGAGGTGGTGCGGGAGGTGTTCGACGTTGCCGTGGTCGGCCTTCTCGCCGCGGTCCAGGCGGCGCTGCCCGACCTGAAGCGCGCTGGCGACGGAGCCATTCTGGTCACCAACGGGGCGTTCGGCGAGGCGACCCCGCAGATGGACGCCATGGCCGTGACGCTGAAGACCATGGGCCTGGGCCTGGCCAATGCGGCCAAACACAAGCTTGTCGGTCTGCTCTCGGCGCAATTGAAGGCAGACGGCGTCTATGTGGGCGAGGTGACGGTTGCCGGCGCGGTCAAAGGCACCGCGTGGGCCGCAGACGGGGGAATCGACCCGACGACGATCTCCGACGCCTTCTGGACTCTCTACCTGGGCCGCGACGCAATCCGCGCCCGCATCGCCTGAGGTCGGACCGCGCGACTACTGATCCGCCTGCTGCTGTTGCTGCTGGTGGTGCTGGTCGAGGCGGGCGGCGCTGCTGGCGCGGCGGCGGGCGGCGGCGATGGCTGGAGCGCCCAGGCGGAGGAACTCCGGCTCCGCGTCCTGGGCCGTGGCGTGGCGCACCGAGACGCCCACAGACAGCTGGCTTTCGGCGTCGCCTTTGAACACGCCGCGCGAGGGCGGCACGTCTGAATAGTCGCGGCCGATGGCCACTGGAATGTGCCGCTCGCCGGCCAGGATGTCGTTGGTGGGGTCGAACCCCATCCAGCGCAGGGAGGGCAGGAAAACCTCCACCCAAGCGTGTGTGGCCTGGGGATCGGAGCGTTCGCCGTGGCTGCGGCTGCTGGCCAGATAGCCGGACACATATCGCGCCGGAATGCCCCAGCCGCGGCAGATGGCGATCATGATGTGGGCGAAGTCCTGGCAGACGCCCTTGCCGCCCTCCAGCGCCTCGTCGATGGGGCTGTCCGCGCCGGTGACCCCGCGCTCATAGTCCAGGCCGTTGTACAGGATGCCGCTGAGGGCGCGCAGGGCCGACAGCGGGTCCAGCGCCCGCAGGTCGGGGATGAACTTGTCCTCGCAGAACTTCAAAAGCAGCGGCGTCGAGGCGGCGAATCCGTGCGGGCGCAAAAAATCCCAGCACTCATCCTGCACCGCCGCGCCGGCCAGCAGGTCCCACTCGGCGGCGTCCAGAGCGGCGGGCGGCATGGGCGGCGCGTCCGTCTCCACCAGCGAATGGGCGGTGATGGTCAACTGGCGGTGGGGATGGGGCACGTCGAAGTGGCGCACTGTGTTTCCCCAGGGATCAACGTAGGAGAACATCTGCGCGGGCGGGTCAACCTCCAGCGTGAAGTTGATCAGGTTCTGCCCGTGCGCCACACGGGGCTGCATCCACAGCTCCATGACGCTCTCGCGAACCGGTTCGTCGTAGTTGTACTGGGTCACATGGCGGATTTCGAACAGCATCAGGCGGGCAGCCTCATTTCCAGCGGATAGGCCACGAAGGTCTCGAACATGGCCTGGTGAATGCCGGTGCATTCGGCTTCGACGGTGTTGAGGATGGCGCTTGCGCCGACGGCTTCCACATCCTCCACGTCGGTGTAGGCGAGGCGGGCGTTGAGTCGGCCGGCCAGGCGCGCCGGGTCGCCGCGACCGATCTCCCGACCGCGCGAGAGGTGGTTCAGGTGTTCCTTGATTCGCTCGGTGGAGTAGCGGATCGACCGCGGGAAATCCTCGTCGAACAGCAGGAACTCGAGGATGTTCTTGGAGTGCAGATCCGCCGTGTAGGCCCGCAGATAGGGTTCCAGGGCGCAGGCCATGCGCAGGACGCTGACGAGGGCCAGATGGTCGTCAATGACCCGACCCTGCGGTCCGCTGAAGCAGACCCGAAGCAGACGGGCGATCAGTTGCGCCCGCTCGAGATGCACCCCGGTGACCATGAACCGCCAGCCCTCGCCGTGGCTCATGGTGGCGTCGGCGGCGCCCTTGAACAGGTGCAGGTCGGCGATGATGCCCTGCAGAAATTCCGGGGCGTCGGCCTCGAAGGCGCGCTCCGCATGACCGTCGATGGCGCGCAGATAAAGCAGGTTGAGCCGTTCCCAGGTTTCGCTGGTGATCTGGTCGCGGACCTGGCGGGCGTTCTCGCGGGCCCGAGCCAGGGAGACCAGAACCGAGCCTCCGCGCTCCTTGTCGAGCACAAGGGCGCGGGCGGCGTCCAGGGCGTGGCTGACGCCGGTGGGCTCGGGATCGCCGATGGCGGCCCGGGCCAGCTGGGCGGCCATGGCCCCAGCGTCCGTGCGGTCCAGGGTGGCGTTGAGCATGACCGCCGAAAGGCGCGACAGATGCTCGGCGCGTTCGACGTATCGGCCAACCCAGTAAAGGCTGTCGGCGACCCGGGCGAGCATCATGGCGCCGTCTCCAGGTCGGCCTCTGCCGTCAGGCCGCCATCATCCGAAAGCACCCATGTGTCCTTCGATCCGCCCCCCTGGCTGGAGTTGACCACCAGCGAGCCGCGCTTCAGCGCCACCCGCGTCAGGGCGCCGGGAGTGACCACCACCTTCTCGCCCGAAAGGATGAAGGGGCGCAGGTCGACGTGCCGCGGTTCGATGTGGCCGTCGACCAGACAGGGCGCCGTCGACAGCTGGATCGTCGGCTGGGCGATGTAGTTTTCCGGATCCGCCTTGAGCGCCTCGGCGAATTCGGCCCGCTCGGCGGAGCTGGCGTGGGGCCCCACCAGCATGCCGTAGCCGCCGGAGGCGCCGACGGCCTTGACCACCAGCTTGTCCAGATTGGCCAGCACGTGATCGAGTTCCGCTGGCACGCGGCAGAGGAAGGTCTTTACGTTGGGCAGGATGGCGTCCTCATCGAGGTAGTATTTGATGATCGACGGCACATAGGCATAGACGGCCTTGTCGTCGGCGACGCCGGTTCCCGGCGCGTTGCAGATCACCACATTCCCCGAACGATAGGCGTTGAACAGGCCGGCGACGCCCAGACCGGAATCGCGGCGGAAGCTCAGTGGATCGATGTAGTCGTCGTCGACGCGGCGGTAGATCACGTCGACACGCTGCAGACCGGCGGTGGTGCGCATGTAGACTAGGTTGTCGTGGACGGCGAGGTCGCGGCCTTCCACCAGCGGCACGCCCATCAGCCGCGCCAGGTAGGCGTGCTCGTAATAGGCTGAATTGTAGACGCCGGGCGTCAGCACCACGACCTGGGGGTTGGGACGCCACTCGCCGGCCATGCTCTTGAGGGTGGCCAGCAGCAGGTCGGGATAGCGCTCCACCGGCTTCACGCCGGCCTGGCGGAAGGTGCCAGGGAAGGTTCGCCGCGCGGCCTCGCGGTTGGCGAGCATGTAGGACACGCCCGACGGAACCCGCAGGTTGTCCTCCAGCACGAAGAACTCGCCGTCCTCGCCGCGGATCAGATCGCTGCCGCAGACGTTCACATAGGCGTTATGCGGAACATAGAGATGCTGCATCTGCCGTCGGTAGGATGGCGCGCCCAGAATCAGGTCGCGCGGCACGATGCCGTCGGCGATGATCTTCTGCTCGCCGTAGATGTCGGCCAGGAACAGGTTCAGCGCCCGGAGCCGCTGGATCAGGCCCTTCTCGATCTTCGCCCATTCGGTCGCCGGGATAATGCGGGGAAAAAGATCGGTGGGGATGATCCGCTCGGTGGCGCTCTCGCCGCCATACACGGTGAAGGTGATGCCCTGCAGCAGGAACGAGCGTTCGAGGGTGTGCTGGCGATCCGCCAGTTCCATCGAGCCGAGAGTCTGGATGCGGTTGTGAAGCAGTTCGTAGTGGGGTCGCGTGTCGCCGGCGGAGGCGAACATCTCGTCATAGGCCAGCCCCGCCGGGTAGTCGTCCGGTCGCCGCATGGGGGTTGAACGCTCTGCAACCGTTTGTATGTCGACCACGCGCACGCCTGAAGTCATGGAAACCCGAAACGCAACTAGTCCATCCTGCGCAGGCGTTAGGCAACCCGCTTTGTGGGGGTGGTGCGCCGGCCGGACTCTGCGCTCAAAAAACGGGCGCCGGGCCCCCTCAGGGGTGGTCGGCGGGTGGCGGGCTGCAGTCAGCGGCGCGTGACACGACTCCCGCGGGTCTCTAGACATCCTCCCGGGGCTGAAAGGGTGTCGTGAAGCCGTTGAACCGCAACACCGTCGCCGGGATGCTGCTGGCACTGGGTTTGACCGGACTGGCCGGGCCGGCGTCGGCGGCGCCCAACGCCGTTGTCGAGGGCCTGACCGACGGCGCCCTGCGGGGCCAACTGGAACTGGCGGTGGGGGAGGCCAGGACGCCGCCCGGCAGCGCTCTGGCGGCGCGGCGTCGCGCCATCCAGGCGGCCAAGGACGCCATCGCTCTGCTCCGCTCGGAAGGCTATTACGAGGGCCTCGCCGAGCCCGATCCGGCGGCGACCACCGCCGCGCGGCCGGTGATCCGGGTGACGCCCGGACCGCGCTTCAGGCTGGCGGACGCCGCCATCGACTGGAACGGTGCAGCGCCCGACCCGGTCGCGCAGGCCGCAACGCTCAAGGCGCTGGACCTGAAGGCCGGCGCTCCCGGGCGCGCCGCCGACATTCTCGCCGCCGAGGGTCGCGCCATCGCCGGTCTGCAGAAGCTCGGCTATGCCGACGCCAGGCTGGCGCCGCGTCAGGTGGTGGTCGACCACGCCGACGACACGGTCAGGCCGACCCTGCGCCTGGCCTCGGGCCCCAGGGTTCGTCTGGGTGCGGCGCGGCTGGTCAGCAAGGGGCTCACCCGCTCGCGCTGGGCCGAGAGCCTTGCGCCCTGGAAGGTGGGCGCGATCTACGATCCAGCCATCCTGGCGAAGCTGGAAAAGCGACTGGTCGACACCAGCGCCTATGAGTCGGCGACTGTCGCGCTGGCGCCCCCGGGCCCCGCCGCCGCCCCCGACACGCCGCGGCCCGTCGAGATCACCCTGGTTGATCGGCCATCGCACGCCCTGGAACTCGGGGCAGGGTATTCGACGACGGAAGGGTCGGGCGTCGACGGCAAATGGACCCTCTATAATCGCCTCGGCCGGGCCGACTCCCTGATCCTCACCGCCAAGGCCTACGACGTCCAGCAGAAGCTCGATCTGGAGCTCGATCTGCCGGACTGGGCCCACATCGACCAGACCCTGAAGGTCGGCGGGGGCTTCCTGGGCGATCGGACCAAGGCCTACAGCGATCTTGGGGCCGGCGTGCGGCTGGATGTCGTGCGGCACTACAGCCTTACCACGGCGATCTTCGTCGGCGGCGCCCTCGACTTCGCCTCGACGCGGGAAAGGACCGCCGTCAACAGCATGGCCACACCCGTAGGCGTGGACCTGAAACTGTTCATCGCCACCGCCAAGGCCGGCTTCGTGCTTGACCGGTCGGACAGCATCCTCAACCCTCGCCGGGGGTGGCGGCTCGAGGCTGAGGCCGACCCCACCTGGATCGGCGGCGACCGCAACCTGGGTTATGTGAAGAGTCACGCCCAGGTCACCGGCTACCTGCCCTTTGGCGCCGGCCTGCCCGTGGTCGCCGCCCGTCTGAAGGTGGGGTCGATCTGGGGAGGATCGATTCCCGAGGTGCCGGCCGACCGGCGGTTCTTCGCCGGGGGCGGGGGTTCGGTGCGCGGCTACGGCTACCAGGGCGTCGGGCCGAGACTGTCGGACAACACGCCCGAGGGGGGGCTGTCGCTCACCGAAGGTTCGGTCGAACTGCGCCAACCGCTGGGCCGGCGCTGGGGGCTGGTGGCCTTCGCCGACGTCGGCGGGGTCGGCTCGTCGCAGGTCCCGGAGTTCTCGAACCTCGCCGTCGGGGTGGGGGCGGGCGTCCGCTATGACCTGGGCTTCGGCCCATTGCGCCTCGACATCGGCACGCCCCTGAACCCGCGCGCCGGCGACAGCCCCGTGCAGGTCTACATCAGCATCGGACAGGCGTTTTGACGGCCGCGGACGACAACGTGCCGGTGGTTCCCCCCACGGCCGGATCGGCGCCGCCTCCGGCCACGCGCCGCCGCCTCGTCGGCGTGTTCATCGCGGGCGCCGTTCTGGGGCTGATCAGCGCGGTGATCCGTTACGGACCTTCCACCGCGCCCGGCCGTGCGCTGGTGGCCGGGCTGGTCTCGGGCGTGCGGGTCGGTGACCTTGGCTGGCTGAGCATCGAGGGCCTGGACGGCGACCCGTGGAGCGACTTCACCCTGCGGCGACTGACCATCGCCGACCGTCAGGGGGTCTGGCTCGACGCCCGGCGCCTGGCGGTGCGTTGGCGCGCACAGGAGCTTTGGCGCCGGCGGGTGCACATCGAGGCCCTTTCGGCGAGGAGCGTCACCCTCATGCGCCGGCCGGCGACGCTGCCGAGCGAGGCGGGCGGGGGCGGGGGCTCGCCGGTGGCGGTGCGTATCGACCGGATCGCGACCATGGTCACCATGACCCCACAGTTCGCCTGGCGGCGTGGAGACTACCTGCTCGACGGCGCGCTCGACCTGGGGCGCAATACCGCCGCCAGCGGTCGGGTCAGCGCCGTCAGCCTGTTGCATCCCGGCGACTTCCTGCGCGTCGGCTTCAAATTCAGCGCCGCCGCCATCGGCCTGGAAGCTCACGCCCGCGAGGCCATGGGCGGGGCGCTGGCGGGCAGCCTGGGTCTTGAGGCCGACAAGCCCTTCTTTCTCGACGCCCGCGCCCACGGCACGCCGCGGGCCGGCTGGTTCGACCTGGCCACCGCCGTCGGACCCACCGCGGCGGCCAGCGCCGCCGGTCGCTGGTCGCCGGTCGGCGGGCAGGCCTCGGGGCGGCTGGACATGACTGCCTCGAAACTGCTGGCCCCCTGGCGGGCTGGAGTCGGGCCCTTGGCGACCTTCCGCCTCGACGCCAGCCGCCTGGCCGAAAGCCGTTATCGGGTCGCCCTGCAGGCAAGCGCCGAGAAGGCAGCGGTGAGGGCCGACGGTGAGATCGACCCGGGCCGGCTCCGCACCGGTGTGGGCGGCCTGCTGGTCAGCGCCCAGGTCGCCGACCTGTCGGCCATCGCCGGCGTGCCCGGACTCGGGCCGACCCGGGCCAGCGGGAGGCTCACCGGCGACGCCCGGCGCTGGAAGCTGATCGGGACCGCCTCAGCGGACAAGGTCGAGGAGGTGGGCGTGACGTTGACCCGGCTGGCCGGCCCCTTCCAGCTTGAGCAGACCGACAAGGCACTGACGCTGAAGATCGATGCGGTCGGCGCCGGCGGCGCCGGCGCGGGGCCGGTCGCGGTCCTGCTTGGGCCGAGCCCACGCGCCGCGGGCGAGATCGACTGGCTGGCCGGCGGACGCATCCTGCTGAGGAAGCTCGCCGTGCACGGTCTGGCCCTGGATGTGGAAGGCGACGGCGCCTGGGGCCTGTTCGGCGACCTGTCGTTCAGGGGCAAGGCCCGGGCCCACAATCTCGCCGCCGCGGCGCCCGGAACGGCGGGTACGATCCAGGTCGACTGGCGCGCCGCCCAGCCGAAGGCGACCGCGCCCTGGACTTTCAGCCTGCAGGCCCGCGGCCAGGGTCTGCGCCTGGCCTCGGCCGAGGCGAACAGCCTGCTCGGTCCCGCGCCGGCGTTCAGGGCCGACGGGCGCTACGACTCCACCGCCCTGACCATCGACCGCGCCAGCCTGGATGGCGGGGGCGTCGCGGGCGCCACGTCGGGGTCCATGGCCGCCGCAGGTGATCTTCGATTCAAGGTGGCCTGGACCGGCAAGGGCCCCCTTCTGCTTGGGCCGCTGGCGATCTCGGGCCGGACCCAGGGCGAGGGAACGGTGAGCGGAACCCTGACAAGACCGCGGCTGGACCTGATGGCCGGATTCGCCTCGATCGACCTGCCTGACCTCGCCGACCTGCAACTTCGCGACGCCCGCCTGGCCCTGACCCTGATGCGCGATGAGCAGACCCTGTCCGGTCGCGTCGGCCTGGCCGCCGCCAGCGACCAGGGCCCGGCGAGGGTCGGAGCGGCCTTCGCCCTGGTTCCCGGCGGCGTGAGCCTCAGCGATATCGACGTCGCCGCCGCCGGCGTGGCCCTGAGCGGTTCGGCCACCCTGAAGGGGCGCAGCCCCATCCAGGCCGACCTGGCCATGGCCGTCGGGCCCGGCGTGCTGCTGACCAGCGGTCGCGCCGACGGCCGCATACAGGTCACCCCGGCCGCCGACGGCCCGCACGCCCGCGTGTCGCTGAAGGGCGCGGCCCTGGTGTTTCCCGACAACGCCGGGGCTCTGGAAACGCTCAGCTTCACCGCCGACGGTCCGATGAGCCGGCTGCCCTATCAGATCGAGGCGCGCGGAGACGCCTCGGGACTGAGGGGCCGGCTGAAGGGCGCCGGCGTGCTGACCCACGCGGGCGGAGAGCCGGCGGCCACTTTCACCGGCGCCGGCCGCCTGGGCGCGGCAGACCTGCGCACCCTGGCGCCGGCCGAGCTGGCGTTCCGCCGGTCCGGCGTCGCCGGATCGCTGCATCTGGCCGTCGGTCAGGGCGGCAGGGCGGACGTTACCCTCAACCAGACGGCTGCCGGACTGAACGGCCGCGCGGTGCTGGCCGCCCTGGACCTGGCCCTGATCGATCCGGACGTGCGCGGCCGGGCCGACGGCGTGCTGGCCTTCTCGCGGGTGGCCAACGTCCTGGCCGGAACCGCCCAGCTGACCGTGGCCGGCCTGACCTCCCGCGACCTGGAAGGCTCGACGCCCCTGGCCGGGTCGTTGAACGCCACCTTCGGCGGCGACGCAGTGAGCGTGAGCACCCAGCTTACCGACACGGCGGGCTCCAGGCTCTCGGTCGATCTGCGCCTGCCGGCGACGCTGTCGGCATCGCCGCTGGTGCTGGGGCTCGAGACCCGCAAGCCGATCTCCGGACACTTCTCGGCCGACGGCGCGGTCGGACCGGTTTGGGATCTGCTGGAGGGTGGAGGCCAGTCTCTCACCGGGCGGCTGGTGGCCAGCGGAACCATCGGCGGCACTCTGGCCGATCCGCGGCTCACCGGAACGGCGTCCCTGGACGGCGGCGACTTCGAGGACGCGGTCGTCGGCCTGAAGCTGAAGGGCGTCACGGTCCGGGCCGCCATGCAGGGGGACTCGGTCAATGTGACCCAGTTCGCCGCCACCGACGGGGCCAAGGGCGCGTTGGACGGATCGGGCCGCCTGAGCCTGGTGCGCGACGGCGATTCGAGCTTTCGCCTGGGTCTCAGGGGTTTCCGCGTGATCGACAACGCTCAGGGCGTGGCCACCGCCAGCGGCGTGGTGAACGTCGACCGGGCCGGCGACGGCCGCGTGCGTCTCGGCGGCGCCCTGGTGATCGACCACGCCCAGATCTCGCCGACGCCGCCCAATCCCTCGGGCGTGGTCCCCATGGAGGTGACGGAGATCCACCAGACGGGGGACGCCGACGCCCTGCTGGCGCCGCCGGCGGCCCGGCAGGCGCCCGTCGCCCTGGACATCAGCCTCAAGGCGCCCGGCGGGGTGTTCATCAAGGGCCGCGGGCTGAATCTGGAGCTTTCCCTCGACGCCAGGGTGTCGGGTACGACGTCGGCCCCGGCCCTGACCGGTGTCGCCCGAGTGGTGCGCGGCGACTACGATTTCGCCGGCAAGCGGTTCCAGGTCGACGACCGCAGCACCGTCCACCTGGGTTCGTCCCCCGAGACCATTCGGCTCGATCTGACGGCCACGCGCGACGATCCCACCCTGACGGCGGTGATCCGCATCGGCGGCACGGCGGCGGCGCCGACCTTGACGCTTTCCTCGACCCCGGTCCTGCCGAAGGACGAGGTGCTCTCGCAGGTGCTGTTCGGCTCCTCCGCCGCGCAGCTGTCGGGCCTGCAGGCCGCACAGCTCGCCTCGGCCCTGGCCGGGCTGGCCGGCGGCGGCGGCTTCGATGTCATCGGCGGCTTGCGCAACTTCGCCCACCTCGACCGCCTGGCGATCGATTCCAGCGCCGCCGCGGGTTTCGCCGTCGCCGGCGGCAAGTACATCACCGACAAGCTTTATGTGGAGGTGTCCGGCGGCCGCACGGGGCAGGGAGCCCAGGTGGAGTGGCGGGTGAGGAAGCACCTGGCCATCGTTTCGCGGGTGACCAGTCAGGGCGATCACGCGGTGTCGATCCGCTGGCGCAAGGACTACTGAAAGCGGGCGCCCCGCACGACGCGCTGGCGGGTCAGTGGGTGATGCGAGGTCGCAGCTGGTAGCGTCCAGGGGTGAAGGCGTTGAAGATCAGCGCCGCCTGCGGATGTTCCACCGGCTGGTCGCTCTCGTCGGGCAACAGGTTCTGTTCCGACACATAGGCGACATAGCTCGACTGCTCGTTCTCGGCGAGCAGGTGATAGAAGGGCTGGTCCTTGCGTGGCCGCACAGCCTCCGGGATGGACAGCCACCACTCCTCGGTGTTGGCGAACACGGGATCGACGTCGAAAATCACCCCGCGGAACGGGAAAATCCGGTGCTTGACGACCTGACCGATCGCGAACTTGGCGAGCCTTGTGTCCATGATCCCGTTCTAGGCTCCTGATCCTGAACCTGGAATGAAGTTAGGGCCTTCTGCGCCGCGGGCAAGGGCGCGCTTTCGCAAACCCGTCATAGTCGCTAAGGTTCGCCCAACAATGCGGCGTCCCGTCAGTGCTTGCGCGCATCCGGGATCGGGGTGGACCGACAGATGAATGAGACGGCGAGCCCGCCCGTCGACTCTCCGGGGAATGCGGGGCGGGACGGAATCCAAGGACCGCTGTTCGCGGCTTTGGACCTGGGCACCAACAACTGCCGTCTGCTCATCGCCACGCCGCACGTCCGCGGCTTCCGCATTGTCGACGCCTACTCCCGCATTGTCCGGCTTGGGGAGGGCGTCTCTCACAGCGGTCGCCTGGGCGAGGCGGCGATGGAGCGGGCGATCGGGGCCTTGCAGGTGTGCGCCGACAAGATCCGACGGCGGGGAGTCACCCGGGTGCGGGCGGTGGCCACCCAGGCCTGCCGCAGCGCCGCCAACGGCGCGCAATTCATCGCCGCCGTCGAACAGCGGACGGGGCTGCGCCTGGAGGTCATCACCACGCGCGAGGAGGCGCAGCTGGCCGTGGCCGGCTGTCTCGACCTGCTCGATCGTAGCGCCAAGGTCGCCCTGGTGCTGGATGTCGGCGGCGGCTCGACGGAACTGTCCTGGGTCGATCTGTCCGAACCCGGTTTGCAGGTCGCACCGCGGCGCCTGGCGCATTGGCGACTGCCGATCAAGGCCTGGTGCTCGACGCCTCTGGGGGTGGTCACCCTGACCGAACGCTTCCCGCCGGCGGGTCCGGGCGACGAGGCCCATTATCGCCTGATGGTCGAGGCGGTGAAGCGCGAGATCGGCGCCTACGAGGGCGCGGCCCACTTCCGGGGGGCTTTCGACGCCGGCCACGCCCACATAGTCGGCACCTCGGGGGCTATCACGAGTCTGGCCGGGCTGCACCTGGGCCTGAGGCGGTATGACCGCGCCCGGGTCGACGGCCTGTGGATGACCCGCGACGAGTGCGAGCGGGTGGCCGCCCGCCTGACCGCCCAGAGCGTCGCCGAAAGGGCCGCCGAGCCGTGCATCGGCCCCGAACGCGCCGACCTGGTTCTCGCCGGGGCGGCGATTCTTCAGGCGGTGCAGGAACTGTGGCCCTCCGAGCGTGTTAGGGTGGCTGACCGGGGGCTCCGCGAGGGGCTGCTTCTGTCCCTGATGTCCTCGGTCCGCCCGGGGCGTTCCCGCCGCCGCCGGGGCGGCCGGGGAGGCCGACGCTGATGAACGACCCGATCGAACCGCCCCGCAAGCGCATGGTCCGCCCGCCCACCGGCGGCACGGACGCCGGCCGCGCCGGGCCCAAGCGCCTGAAGACCGCCAAGGAGCGCACGCCCTCGTCCCAGGCCTGGCTGGAGCGCCAGATCAACGACCCCTTCGTCGCCGAGGCCCACGCCAAGGGCTATCGCTCGCGCGCCGCCTTCAAGCTGCGCGAGATCGACGACCGCTTTCACCTGATCCGCCGGGGCGCGCGTATCGTCGATCTGGGCTGCGCGCCCGGGGGCTGGCTGCAGATCGCCGTGGAGCGCGGCGCGCGGTCGGTAGTGGGCGTCGACCTTCTGGCCGTGGATCCCCTCGCCGGAGCGTCGATCATCCAGCAGGACTTCACCGATCCGGACTGCGGCGATCGCCTTATGTCGCTGCTGGGCGGCCCGCCCGACGTCATCCTCTCGGACATGGCTCCCAACACCACCGGTCATCGCCAGACCGATCACCTGCGCATCGTCGGCCTGATCGAGGCGGCCGCGGAGTTCGCCATCTCGGTCCTGCAGCCGGGCGGCGTCTTCGTCACCAAGGCCTTCCAGGGCGGCGAGACCGGCGCCCTGCTGACTCTGCTGAAGCAGAACTTCACGCGCGTGCGCCACGTCAAACCCAAGGCCAGCCGCGCGGAGAGCTCCGAGCTCTATCTGCTGGCCACGGGGTTCAGGGGCCGGCAGCCAGCCTGACCTCAACCGGTCAGAACGACAGACGCAGGGCGGCCTGGGCGACGGTCTGGCCGGTGCGGGGCGCCTGGCCGAGAATGTCCAGGCGCGCCGGCCGGTTGCTCGCTACGTGCAGCACCTCGACGAGCAGGCTCGCGTGGCCGGAGAGGCGCCTGCGATAGTCGGCGGTCAGGGCCCAGCCCTGCTCGCGGGTGTCGCCGTATTCGAGGCCCGTGTGATCGCGGGTCTGGAAGAGGTCCAGCCGGGCGCTGAGGGCGTCCGGGCCGAAGTCGCGCCGGATCAGCGCATAGGCGGCCTGAAAGGTCGTATCGACCCAGATGTCGGGCTCGGCGTAGCCGAAGCGGGTGTCGCCGCTCATGGCCTGCGCCAGCAGGTGGGTTCGGCTGTCGATGTCGAGGCGGGCGCCCATGTTGACGAACCGGGTGCGCCAGGCCCACTGGCCGTCGCTGAACCCGGTCAGATTGCCGTTGTTGTCGTAGACGAAGGCGTTGACGCTGAACGAACCGCCGATGTCCCATTCCAGCCGACCATAGCCACCCGCATGATGGTCGATCTCGAAGACCGGATTGGTCACCGGGGCCTGCACCTGGCTCATGAACGGACCCAGCGGCGGCAGATTGAACCGATCAGGGGCCCCGGCGGTCATGTCCCCGAGCGCCCAGCCCCGGGTCGTCAGCAGGGTGCCCGACGTGTCGTTGTAACCGAACACCGCGATCGTGGCCGAGATCGCCTGGTCACCGAAGGCCCGCCGCACGGTCGCCTCGGCGGCGACCACCTTGACCTCCTCGCCGACCCAGCTGTTGATCGCCGACGGCGTGATCATGTCGGGGTCGGTCCAGGCGGGGCCGGTGTGCTCCAGCGAGATCTGTGGATACAGCAGGCCGAACCGGGCGCTGAACCGCGTGTCGCTGTGCGGCGTGGGCTTATAGGTGAGGAAGGCCTGGCTGAGGGCCGGGCCCCGGTCGTGTTCGGGCTGGTACTGGCCGATGACCGTGGCGCTGAGTTCCCAGGTCAGGTGGGGGTTCCAGCTAAGCAGAGACTGACCCAGACGGGCGTGGACGGCGGCATGGTTGCCGCCGCCGCTCACCCGGGTCTTGCCGAGTCCGCCCTCGAGCCAGGATCTCTCGCCGTCGGCCGCCGACGCCCGCAGGTCGATCATACCGCTGAAATCGGCGGGCGAAACGAGGCTCTCGCCGGCGGAGGCGGAGCCCGCCGCCAGCAGCAATCCGATGGATAGGAACGTCCGCAGCCCCAACACCGGCCCCCGTCAGCCCTGGTGATCTGTCGTCTGGGATTCGTTGTCCATGAAGGCCAGCAACTCGGCAAGAGGCATCGGCCTGGCCAGGAAATATCCCTGACCGTGGTCGCACCCCATGGCCCGCAGAATGGCGAGGCTCTCGGCGCCCTCGACCCCCTCGGCGGTGACTTCCAGGTTCAAGCCATGGGCCAGATCGATCGTCGACCGGACGAGAAGCCAGTCCCGGGCGTTGTCGGCCAGCCCCACGATGAACGACTGGTCGATCTTCAGCTCGTCGGCTCGGAACTGCTTCAGGTAGGTCAGGGACGACAGGCCGACGCCGTAGTCGTCGATCGACACGGCCACGCCGGCGGCGGCGAAGCGGTCGATGGCCGCAAGGCCCTGTTCCGGGTTGTCGATGACCGCGGTCTCGGTGATCTCGAAGCAGATCGCTCCCGCCGCGGAGGCGATCATCCGCAGGGCCGCCTCGGCGAAGTCGGCGTCGCCCAGCAGAGTCCCGGAGATGTTCACCGAGACCTTCAGCGCCCTTCCGGCCTGGATCATCCGGCGCTGGTCGGCGATGGCCGTGGCCAGAACCCAGTCGGTGAGGGCGCGGATGTGGCCGGTTTCCTCGGCCATGGGAACGAACAGGCCCGGCCCGATCAGGCCGCGCACCGGATGGGGCCAGCGAACCAGGGCCTCGACGCCGGTGGTGCGGTTCAGCGTCAGATCGAGCTTGGGCTGGTAGTAGAGCACCAGATCGCCCGACGTCACGGCGCGTCGCATCTCGCCCATCAGCGACAGGTTTTCGGCGGGATCGCCGTAGGCGGCCCGGTCGAACAGGGCGATCTTCTGGGAGGACTTCAGGGCCTGGTCGAGGGCGATGTTCGCCCGCTCGATCATAGCGCCGGTGGGCTCGCCGGAGTGATCGGGCCAGGCGATCCCTGCGGTCAGGCTGACGTCGACGGTGGTCTCGCCGAGCTGAACGGGTTCCTCGACCACGCCGTGAAGGGCCTCGATCACCTCGCGCGCCGCCTCCAGGCCGCCGCAGCGGAAGGTGACGCCCAGGACCCCCGTCGACAGGCGCGCGACGCCCAGCCCGGGACGCAGACCAGCCATCCGGCGGCCGACCTCACCGAGCAGCACGCCGGCCGGGCCATGGCCGATCGCCGAGCGGACATGGGTGAAGCGGTCGACGCCGATGGCGCCGACGACCACCAGGCCCGGACCCCCGCCCGCGACCAGGGCCTCTATGGCCCGCTCGAGGGCGTAGCGGTTGGGCAGGTCGCTGTCGGGGTCGTGTGACGCCAGGTGCAGGATGCGCCGCTCGCGCTCGCTGATCTCTGCGGCCATGGCGTTGAAGCCCTCGGCGAGGCGGGCGATCTCGTCGTCCCCCGGCACCTCGACCCGGGCGTCCTCGCCGCGCCGCAGGCGGCTGGCCGCCTCGCCCAGATCGGAGAGGGGGCGGGTGACGCTCCGCGCCAGCGCCCAGCTGCCCAGGACCAGCAGGCCGCCGCCCAGCAGGCCCAGCGCGGCGATCGCCAGAAGCAGCGGCTGATAGGGAGCCAGTGCGCGGGCGATCGGATACCTCAGCAGCAGGACCGCCGGGGCGGCGCCGGGAATCGCCCTCAGCGACTTGGCCAGGGCGATCGTCGGCCCCTTGTCGGTCTGCAGGACGCCGGGCGTTCCGCCGGCCCGGAGCTGGGCGTCCACGAAACGGCTGACGCCCGCCGGCGTCGCTCCGGCCCGGTCGGGGGAGCGCCAGTCTCCGACAGGGTCGCGAATGAGGATCGAGGCGTCGAGCGGAATCGCCGAGAGTCCTTCCAGAAGCCGCATCTGGGCCGCGTCGATGCGGCTGGCGACCACCACCGAGCCCATGGTCAACGGAGCCAGCACGGGGGTGGACACCACCTCATAGGGCGTCCCGCCGATGATGAGCACGCCGGAGACGGTGTCATCCTGCTGCAAGGCGCCGAGCACCTGGCTGTCGAGGCCGACCCGGTCGCCGCCGTCGATGATCTTGCCGTCGGTGCGGATCATGAAGGCGATGTCGATGCCAAGCCGCAGCCGCAGATTCTCGAGCGCCGAGGTGGTGGTGGCGTCGTCCTGGGTGGCGATCGCCTCGCGGAAGCCGAAGTCCCGCGACAGCAGGCCCGCGCCGTTCTGGATCTGCAGGGCGCGCATCGCCCATATCCGGTCGAAAACCGTGCCGCTGGCGGCCAGTTCTCCGCGCACCACCCTGAGCACATTGTCCGAGATCGCCGAATAGACGGTCGCCAGGATGGCCAGCATGGCCAGGGCGAACAGGCCCGCATAGAGGACCGTGAGCCGGGTTCTCAGCGTCCTGAAGCGCGTCATGTCAGTATTTCATCACCATCGCCGGCGGCGATCGCACGTCGACAGTGAGCACCTGCCGTGCGGCGGCGCCCGTCAGGTTGATGACGCGCGCCTGCTCGTTGCCGGGGGCCCGCATGTAGGGGTGCCAGACATGAAGCGTGACGGCCTCGGCCGGAAGGTCATGCAGGGTCGCCTCGCCGTCGTCGCCGGTCCGGGCGGCCAGGGGCGTATCGACGACCTTGATGAAGGCGATCATCTGGTCGTGAATGTTGCAGCCCAGGGCGACCACGCCGGGCTTGTCGAAGCGCACCGTGCGGGTCTCGTCCTGCCCGTACAGCTTCAGTTCGAAGGGGTGGGGCGGCGAGAACGAATAGACGTGGTGGCGCACCTTGTCGAGGTTGGGAAAGGCCACGGTGGCGCCGACGGGAGCGATCAGCACAAAGGGGCTGAACATCAGGTGCTGCTGCACCATGCGCATGGGCCAGTCGAACCGGGCCGCTGACAGGGGCGGCGTATGAGCGCCCGCATAGACGGTCACCACGGCGTTCGCCACCGGCGCGCCGGCGGCGGTGCGGACCGACACGACGAGGTCGGTCGCCCGCGCGGCCGTGACGGCGAGCAGGGCCGCAAGAATGACCAGCAGTCGCATGCCCCGAGGCCCCCGAGTCCGTCCGGCGCCAACTCGACGGCGCCGACGGCCGACATACGCCTCAGAGTCCGTTTGGAAAATGCCGTGGCGGGATTCCTGCGGGGCGCGGTCTATGATTCAAGCTCTGGATGTGGACAGAGCGGACGCGTGGCCGGATGGCCGAGATCGCCAAGAAGACA
>CAIXWN010000276.1 GCA_903923135.1 uncultured Caulobacteraceae bacterium
CGAACCCTGATGCTGTGTTACATAACTATGTATTTCACGTGACCCTGATGATAACGATTATCACTTCATTTCACGGCCCGTATCGACTCGACATCATCGCGTCACCTTGTGGGAAATACGGACCCCCGAAGCGCCGGTTTTAACAAGTATTTGCTTTTCGGGCCTTGCGGCCGGGCGGCGGGCATGCGGGCCAGGGGAAAGGGGCGGCGCGGCCCGAAGTTCAGGGATCGCGCGGATCTGTCTTGACCGGGCGTTCCGGCCGGCCGGTCAGGCGATTCCGAGCACCCGCGCGGCGTTGGCGTACATCCACTTGGCCCGGACGCTGTCGGAGAGCGGCAGGGCGTCGGTCTCGCGGACGAGCTGGGCCAGCGGGACCATGCTGGTGCCCCAGCCGCTGCCGAAGATGATCCGGTCCTGCAGAACCCGGGTTCCGTAGTAGACCAGCGCCTCGTAGCCGGCGCCGGGCGCCAGAATCTGTTTCACCCGCCGGCAGGCGATGTCGATGTAGAGGTTCGGGTGGCGCATGGCGATCGCCACCAGGTCGCCAATCCACGGCCATCCGCCCAGGCCGGCGGCGATCCGCAGGGAGGGAAACCTTATCGCCAGTTCGTCGAGATATTTCGGGTGCGCGTAGTCGTAGGGCCGGTCCGACAGCAGATGGACGCCGGCGGTGATCCGCACCGGGATGTTCAGCTCGACGCACTTGGCCAGAAAGGGAAAGTAGGCGGGATCGTTGATGTAGCGCTGTTCGCGATAGCTGGAGATCTCGAAGCCCCTGCAGCCGAGTTCGCGGACGCCGTGCTCCAGTCGGGCGACTCCGGCCTCGCCCTCATCGCCCCAGATGCGGAACCAGGGGATCAGGCGGTCCGGATATTCGGCGGCGAACCGGGCCACGTCCTCGTTGGCGGCGCGACGGCCGGCGTTGCCGATGCAGGCGTGGGAAACCCCCGCCCCGTCGAGCATGGCGATGATGTCGGCGTGGCTCATGGCCCGTTGCATGTCCACCTCGCAGAGTTTCAGGGCCAGGCCGGTCAGGCCGATGGTCGCCTTCGCCTGGTTGAATTCCTCCAGGCTCATGCCGATCTGGGCGGCCCAGCCCGGGGCCATCAACTGGGCGTAGCCCTCCTTGTCGAAGCCGCGCCCCGACCGGATCAGCCGGATGGTGTCCTCGACCGCCTCCCGGGTCGGGGTGTCGCATTCGAAGTCGATGACGCTCATGGAGGGACCGCCCGTGATTTGCACCACTCAAGACCCGAACCCGATCGAGTGCAACCGGGAGGTCATTGTCGAACCGCCACTTCCGCCCGCCTGCCCGGGAGCGGAAGCGACCCTGACCCTGGCGTGCATGGGTAGTTTCCGACTCTGGCTCAATCCGGCGTACGGGCCTCATGTCGGCTGTCTGCTGACGCGTGGCGCGTGTCAATCGAACGTGATGTTACAGGAAACGGGATCTTTTTTTCGATTTGCCGATCCCGACCAACGAAACGGTAGCCGAGTCCTTGTCACATCCGCGCCATGCTCAGCATTCCCCGGGTCGATCCGCCTTGCCGGACTGACCGAGGGCGGCAGGCGCGCCCGTCGCATGTTCAGGATGGAGCCGGCGCGGGCGACGGCCACCTCCGCCGGCGCGGCAGGCCTTCTGAACGGGGCAAGGCGCCGGACGCCAAGGCGACCGGCCCGCGGCCTTGTCAATTCAAGTCAATTTTTCGCTTGTTCATCTTCGCCTCTTATGTGACGAAAAGGTGTCTTTCGCCCTCCGCCCGAATTGGGCCGGCGCGGCTGAAGCAAGGGGGGAGATACCAGACATGATCCGCAGGATTCTGCTGACGTCGGCGTTCGTGGCTATGACAGCCGTCACCGGCGCCGCCCAGGCGGCGACGCTGCGCTACTACACGCCGGGCGACACGTCGGCCTATGTCAGCGACAACGCCAGCGGATCAGCCTACACCAACTATGCCTTCAACTCGACGACCGACGCCTTTGTCGGCAGCTGGGAAGTCGACCAGGGTCCCTATTGGAACACCAGTCCGCCCCCGATAGCCTATTCCGGCGTTGATGCGGCGGCCCTGCTGTTCGGCGGCAGTCCGTCCGACTACGTGATATCGACGGTGGACAACAACCCCGCGAACATCAACCGGCTGGCCTGGGTCAGCGTCATCTACATCGGAACCGACACCGTGGCGGACACCTTTGTGCAGGGAACGCCGTTCGGCGGTGTGCCCGAGCCGGCCACGTGGGCCCTGATGGTGGCCGGCTTCGGCGGCCTTGGCGCGACCCTGCGTTCGCGCCGCAAGACGGCGACCGCTCAGGCCTGAACCCGCGCAACGATCCGGTTACAGGACCCCGCCGGCCTCGAGACCGGCGGCGTCTTGCTATCCGAAACCCGTCGGCTCGCCGAGCCGCCGCCACGAGCGGACGGAGTCGCCGGCTGTCAGACCGCGGCGATCCAGGCGCGGGCGGCCTCCAGATCACCCAGGGCGAAGACCTTCATCTCGGCCCGGGTGAACAGGTGGCCGAGTTCCGCCAGCTGGCGGATCCAGGCCTGGTCGGCCACAATCGCCACCCGCCGCACCTTCCGGGCGAGGGGCACGCCCAACCTGATGTCGGTCCACAGGGCGGCGAGCTCCATGCCGGTAAAATGCCGGATGATCTCGAGGATCCGGGTCTTGCCGTCCTGGTCGAAGCTGGAATGGAGCGCGGTGATCACCTGTTCCAGGTCGGGGTTGGTGACGGTTCCCTCGACGGTGATCTCGACGACCGGCGAGCCGGGTTGAGTGGTCCAGTGGATCATTGACGATTTCCTCGCGCTTCGCCGGGCAACCTCTGCCGAGTGTAACGCACCGAGCCCGATTGCGCGCCCACCGGCCGCAGCGCCTTGCCCGCCGGCGCCGCCCGTCTGGCGCCGCCCGTCTGGCGCCGCGAGGGAGGCTGGCGATCAGCCCAGCAGTGTCGCCCTTCCCTTGGGGCGAACCGCCTGACTTCTCGCTTCAACGCTCGCCGGACCCTTGGTCGCCCGGCCACAGCGCCAGTCTTTTCGGCGCCGCTTTGACCCAGGACATGCGGATCAGCAGGGCCAGACGGTCATGGTCGATCACGTCCAGCCAGACGTAGCTGAAGCCGTGCGAACCGGCCGGCTCGAACGCGTGGGGCCAGGCCGCCGCAAAGTTGAGCTGGTCCTCGCGATCGACGGTCAGGCTGACCACCGGGCGCGCGCTCGAAAGGGGCGCGAAGAAGCCCGGCGAGGCGCCCGGGCTCTCGACCCCCAGCATGGCGAAGATGCGCCGGTTCACCCGAAACGCCGGCTTGCGGCGATGGGTGTCCTCACAGGCCTCGGGCAAGGCCAGGGCGATGCGGCGGACGTCGTCGGGCGTTGGCATCGGGCGAGAATGCGCCGCGGCGGCAGCGCACTCAATTGCGCTTGTCGCAGTCCCCCGATCCCTGACGGCCGATCCGGTCAGTCCCAGCCGAGGAACTTCGCCTGTTCATCCAGGTCGACGCGTTCGCGGGGGAAGCCGTTGACCTTGGCCTCGCGGTCGCCCCAGCCGATGGCCAGGCCGCAGAACAGGATGTGCTCCTCCGGCAGGCCCAGATGGGCTTTGATGGTTCGACCGAAGACGCCCATGTACTCCTGGGGGCAGGTGTCCAGGCCCTCGCCGCGCAGCAGCAGCATGATGGTCTGCAGCCACATGCCCATGTCGCTCCACTGGGCCTCCTTCATGAACCTGGGCAGGTGGCAGAGCAGCAGCACCGGCGCCCCGAACGAGGTGAGATTGTCGCGGGCGAAGGCGGCGCGCTGTTCGGCCGCGTCGCGGGCGACACCGACGGCGCCATACATGGCCGCGCCCACGGCGCGCAGCCGCGCCTGGTACTTCGCGACCGCGCCGGGGGCGGAGAAGTCGTATTCCTGGGGATTGTCGGGCTGGCTGGTCAGCAGGCGCTGCTGCAGGTCCGCCAGGGGCTGCCCGGTCAGCAGGACCGATTCCCAGGGCTGGAAGTTGCAGCCCGAGGGCGCCATCCGGGCCTGATCCATGATCCGCCGCATGGTCTCAAGCGGCACGGGCCGGGGCAGAAACGCGCGGATCGAGCGGCGGGTGGCGACGGCTTCGGCGACGAGCATGAGGGATCCCTGGCTGGACGATGGCTTCGATCGGTTGATGAGGCTGCCGGGCGGGCCGGGGCGCCGGGCTTGGTAAGCAATGCCGGGACCGACGGCAACAGGCCCCGTCACCTGGTGCGCGGGTCGGCATGGGCTGAACCCGGGGTTCGCCCCGTCAAGGCGACGCCGCGGACCCATGCGGACGGGGTCGAGGAGCGTCAACCCGGAGTGACACCACATCGCGCAACCACGGTTAAATGGCCATATGTTCCCGCTTTATTCACTTTTGGTTCTGCCGACGTCTACGTAGTTTGACTTAAGTCAAATGACGAGGCCCGGCGGAATCAACTGCCCCGGGCGCACCTGGCCGGCAGGGAGAGGGCGGCGGGCGAAGGCGGCGTCAGGCTGAAGGACGTCACCTCGATCATGGTGCGCGGGGGGCCGTTCGCGGGCGTCATCACCCATTTGACGATCAGCCCCGTCTTCGGCTCGACCCACACCTTCGCCTGGCCGTCGGGGGTGGTCGCGACCGAGAGCTCGGTGGCGACGCCGTTGACGGTGGCGGGTCCGGCGCCGATGGGGTGGAACCTGGCCATCTGGTCGATGAGGCCCGCAGACATGACGAAGGGGTCGCCCCAGTCACCGGTGAAGGTGGAGGGGCCGCAGGGCGTCGTCGGATCGATGAGGTCCAGGGTGTAGCTGCGCGCGCCCCGGATGTCGTAGTAGGCGCGCGAATGAACGCCGGCCGGCGTGTCCTTGTTGGGCGGCAGGGTCTGCTCGATGATGGCGCTCTGGCCGTCGCGCCCGATCTTCATCACCTGGCCCGGGACGACCAGGAAGAGCGTCTCGGTGACCGAATATCGCGTCGGCGCGACCGGCGGCTGGGCCCGGGATGGCGACGGGGCGACTCCGGCGATCAACGTCGCGACCGCCAGGGCGGCCGTCGATACCGAGGGGATCACGTCAAACCTCATCGCCACTGCTCCGCCTTCGCCTGAACCGCCCCCTCGGCATGGCTAAGCCAGATCGCTGAAAGTTGAAATAGAGACCGGGGGTCGGGCGACCCGGCGACCTTCAGGGCGGAGCCGGCCTCACGGACCGTACGGAGTCCAGGTCACAGCGCCGATTGGCCTCGGCGATCTGGGGCGGCGCCATCGTCCGGGAGACGGCGCTCAACCGGGCCCTGGCCTCCGCGAGGGCATCCTGGGCAATGGGTTTCATGCGCGTCACGACGCAGTACAGAACCATCGCCTCGACAGGGTCCTTTTCGACGCCGGAGCCGTTCTCGTACAGCCGGGCCAGGCCCAGCTTTCCCCCCGGACCGGTGTGCGGGTTGTCGGAGGCCGCCCGGTACCACCGGGCCGCCAGGGCGTAGTCCCTGTCGGCGCCCAGACCGTTCTCGTACAGCCGCCCCAGGGCGGTCTGGGCGGCGGCGTCGTTCTGGGCGGCGGCCTTGCGGTACCAGTCCATCGCGCCTGAATAGTCCTTCGGCGCGCCGCCGGGACCCAGCTCCAGGAGGGCGCCCATCAGGGTCTGGGCCTTGCCGTAGCCCGCGGTCGCCGATCGAAGCGCCCAGGCCCGCGCCTGGACCTCGTCCCGCGGCCCGCCCAGACCTCCCAGGTTCATGATGGCGATGAAATATTCGGAGGCCGGGTCTCCCTGGTCCGCCGCGCGCCGGAACCAGACCCCCGCCCGGCCCCAGTCCTGGGGAACGCCCTGGCCCTGGGTATAGAGCAGGCCCAGCAGGAACTGGACCTTCACCTCGCCCCGCTCGGCCAGTGGTTGCCACAGGCGGATGGCCGTTTCGACGTCTCCGCGACGCACGGCGTCCCGGCCATCCTCGAACGGCCCCGCCCACGCGCCGCCCGCCAGCCACACCGAAACGGCGAGGGCCGGCAGAAACGCCGTGAAGAAAGACCTCATGTGTCGTCGCCCCTGTCGTTGGGCCGAGAGGATGGCCTGCGTCAGCGACCCGATCAATGGATCCCGACTGTCGGAGCCCGGCGCCGGCTGCTAGCTTCAGTCCGGTTTCGCGGACCGGTCATGGGGCGTTTCGTCGAAGCCTGGATGATCGTCGATGGCTTCGCTGAGACGGATCTGGCGGCCGTGCGTCGTGCTGTGGGTGTTGCTCACCGCAAGCGCGGCAGCCGCCGCGCCCCGGCGGCCGCTTGTGGAGGGGCTGGACCACACGCCGGTCGCGGTGACAGACCTGGACCAGGCCGCCGCCGATTTCTCGAAGCTCGGGTTCATCATCAAGCCGGGCCGGCCCCACGACGACGGCATCCGGAACCGGCACGTGAAGTTCCCGAACGGCGGCGAGATCGAACTCATCACCGCCTCGAAGCCGACAGACGCCCTGGCCCGGGACTATGTCGACTGGCTGAAAGGTGGGGAGGGCCCGGCGTTCTGGAGCCTCTACAGCCCCGACCTTGTGGCGTTGACCGCGTTTCTGACCCGGCGAGGGCTGGATCCCGATAACCAGGGCGACCTCGTCACCTTCTCCCGGACCGCCATGCCTCACCGGCTGTTCTTCGCCGACCGCCTGCGCTCACCCACCGACGGGGTCGCCTACTGGGCCCATCCGAATACGGCCTACAAACTGGCGGGGGTTTGGCTTGCTGGGACGGCGCCCGAGCAGACCCTTTTGCCCGAGCTCGGCGCGAAGCGAAGCCACCGCGTCCGCTGTTCACCGTTCGATCGCCACGCTGTCGCTTTCGACCTTCCGGAAGCGGGAGATCAGGTCATGGTCTCCCGAAGCGTCAGACCGCCACCCGAGCGGTCGATCATCGGACTGACGGTGCTGGTGAAAAGTCTGGCGACCGCCCGCGGGCTGCTCGACGCCAACCACGTGGCCTATGCGTCGCCTGAACGCTGCCGGCCCCACAGCCTTTGGGTCCCTCCCGCCGCGGCCCACCAAACCTGGCTCGAGTTCTACGAGCGCGGGGCCGGATCGCGGGGCTGAATTCCGGCGTCTGGTCGAACGCGGGCGGTCAGGCCGGCAGGCGGGGGGCCCGCGATCTTCCACCGCCAGTGATCGCGGTGCAACGCCCGGAACGCCCCGATGCCGCCCGCCCCCCCAGCTTCAGCGAGACGCCCAAGCGACACATCGCCGACCGCTACCGAGAGCGATCGCCGACGACAGGCTGTTCAACCCGGCCTTTGTTCTGCTCTAACCGAGCGGTCGGGGACCGGGGTGATCGCATGACTGAACGCCAGGATGACAGCGCGGCGATCCCGCGCACGGCGATGCTCAAGGCGTCCTGGCGCATCCTGCCCCTGATCATGCTGGCCTACCTGTTCGCCTATATCGACCGGGTCAACGTCAGCTTCGCCGCCGAACAGATGAACGCCGATCTGAACTTCACCGCGACGATCTACGGCCTCGGCGGCGGGCTGTTCTTTCTGGGCTACGCCCTGTTCGAGATCCCGTCGAACCTGATGCTCGTGCGCTTCGGCGCCCGCCAGTGGATCGCGCGGATCATGATCACCTGGGGGCTGCTCTCGGCGGGCATGATCTTCGTGCGCAGCCCGATGCAGTTCTATGCCCTGCGGTTCCTGCTCGGGGTGGCGGAGGCGGGGTTCTACCCCGGGGTGATCTACTATTTTTCAGGCTGGTTTCCGAAGAGCCATCGCGGGCGCGCGGTGAGCCGCTTCTATGTGGCAAGCCCTCTCGCCTCGATCGTGATGGGTGGAATCTCCAGCTGGGTGCTCGGTTTCGACGGCGTCGCGAGCCTGCGCGGGTGGCAGTGGCTGTTCCTGGTGCAGGGCCTGCCGGCGGCGCTCGTCGGCCTTCTGGTGATGCGCCTGCTCCCGGATTCGCCGGCCAGGGTGTCGTGGCTTTCCCGCCCCGAACGGGCCTGGATCGAGGACGAACTGGCGCGGGAACAGGCGCAGATCGGCGAACCGGCCGGACACCACCTGCTGGCGCCGTTCCGCAATCCGCATGCCTGGCTGCTCGGGGGCATCGGCTTCCTGAACATCGGCGCGATCACCACCTTCATCCTGTTCGCCCCGATGATCCTGCGCGGGGCTACCGGCCTCGACGCCAGACACGTCGGCTATCTGGTGAGCCTCGGCGGCGTCGTCGGGGCCGCCGCCATGCTGCTGGCCGGCAATCATGCGGACCGTCACGGCGACCGGTTCCTCAACGCCTTCTGGTCCGCGGCGGTGATGACGGCGGCGCTGCTGACCCTCTGGCTCTGGCACTCGCCCGTCGTCGCCATGGTCGCCTATCTGGCCTTCGCCGCGGCCTGCTTCACCACGCCGATGCTGACGTCGTCGGGCTGGGCGGAGGTGCTTCATGTGCGCGAACTGGCCATCGGGGCGGCCGCGATCAACACCGTCTCGCAGATCGGCGCCTTCGTGACGCCCTACGCCTGGGGCGTGGCGAAGGACCAGACCGGCGGCTACCAGTGGGGGCTGGTCGCCCTGGTGGCGATGTCGGCGAGTCTGGCGGCGCTGGTTCTGGCGCTGCGGCGCGGGTTGCGGGGCCGGGCGCCGGCAAGCCCGCCGATTGGCGTGGCGCCGTAGAGGCTCAGGCCTGGTCGAGCGGGACGGCGCCGGCAGGCTCGCGGAGGTCCGACCTCAGTCTCCCGGCGCCGCCAGCTCCGCGCGCTGCCGGCGGGTCAGGGTCGCGCAGACCAGGTCGTAGGACTGGTCGACAAGGCGTCCGATCTCGTCGGCGGGGACGTCGGCGTCGAGCTCGACGCTGATCCAGTTGCGCGGGTCGAGATGGGAGCGATGGCCCACCCCGGCGTAGGTCGCCTTCAGCACCTCCACCAGGTGCGGGTCGCACTTCACGATCACATGTTCGGTCCTGCCCAGGCCGACGATGGCGAACACCTTGCCCTTCACCTTGTGCATGGTCGCAAGCGGCGCCCCGCCACGCGGCGCCGGGACAGGGACCGCCTTCGCCCCCGGCTTTTCAGCCAGTCGAATCATCAGCGCCTCTCGGCAAGGCCCCATCTCATCGCCCCCGCGCCGTCCTCGGTCGCCACAGCCGCGGCCCGGCCTATCCTTGTCCGCAGCCGCCGCCATCGCAACGTCCGAGTTGAGGCGGAGGCTCGGGCCGCCGTCAGCGGCCCTTCGCCAGGGCCGGCCGGAGCGGGTCGAGGGTGCCGTCGCCGGGTTGGGCGCGCAGGTCCATCAGGCGGGCCAGCAGGGGATAGACGTCGACATTGTCGAAGGCGGGCAGGACCACGCCGGGGCGGAAGGCCGGGCCGTGGGCGATGAAGATCGCCGCCATGTCCGGCAGGGTCGGGTCATAGCCGTGGTCGCCGCGCAGGGGCGGATAGTGACCGGCGACCTCGCGGGTGGTCAGCATCCAGCCGGGCTCGGCCAGGCAGACCAGGGCGGGCACGCGCGGGTTGCGGCCATAGTGCAGGGCCGCCGGCAGGTCGGCGCGGCGCCAGCAGCGGAAGTGATCGTGCTTGGCCAGCAGCGCCGCCTCGACCTCGGCTTCGCGGCCGGGGGCGGGGTTGACGCCGGCCTCGGCGCCGGTGGCCGCCGCGGTGGCGTGCTTCAGGTCGATGAGATCGTCGAGATAGAGGGTGGTCTTGGCCGAGACGGCGGCCATGCCGTGGTCGGAGACCACCACCAGATTGACGGTGTCGAGCATCCCCCGGGCTTTGAGCCCGTCGACCAGCCGGGCCAGGACGACGTCGGTCTTGGCCAGGGCCGTGCTGATCGCCGGGCCGTCCGGACCGGCGATGTGGCCGATGATGTCGACCAAGTCCAGGTGCAGGCGGATTAGCGCCGGGCGCTGGTCGGCGGGCAGGTCGAGCCAGCCGAGCACGGCGTCAATCTGGGGCTCGAGCGGCGGGAAGGGATTGCGGCCCGGCGGGCGCGGCTGGAGATAGCTGGGCGCGACGCCCTGGACGACGGCCCCGTCGCCCGGCCAGTAGGACGAGGCGGTCTTCAGGTGGCGGCGCTCGGCGGTGACCCACAGGGGGGTGGCCTGGCTCCACCAGCGCGGATCGTTGTCGTCGCCGGTCCCGGCGGCGTGCGGCCCGCCGAAGGCCATGCCCGGCAGGGCCGGGTCCAGCATGGTGTTGTCGACGACGCCGTGATGGTCGGGATAGAGGCCGGTCATCAGGGTGTAGTGGTTGGGCTCGGTCACCGAGGGAAACGAGGGCCGCATGGCCCGGGCTCGGACCCCGTCGCGGGCCAGGGCGGCCAGGGTGGGCGTCAGGCCGCGGTCCAGATACTCGGCGCGGAAGCCGTCGAGGGAGATGACGATGAGGGACGGCGGCGGGGGGCGGGCCGGCGCGGGGCCGGCGGCGGTCAGGGCGCAGACGGCGAGGGCCAAGACCCCTATCGCCCGGACAACAAGACTTCTGGCGATCCGGCGGCCGGGCCAGGACGGGAAAGGTGTCATCGCGGTTCCCCCTGCCCCCTGCCCGGCCCGTCCCCCGCGGTGATTGACGCGGCGCAGCCGGCGGAGGCTAATTCGTTCCAAGCCATACACAAAAACCGCGGCCCGGAGGAGATGGATGAGCGAGGACAGGACGACGCCGGCGATGGGCCGGCGCGAGGTGCTGGGGCTGGCGGCGGCGGGCGCGGCCCTGGGCCTGACGGCGGGCGGCGGGGCCCAGGC
>CAIXWN010000277.1 GCA_903923135.1 uncultured Caulobacteraceae bacterium
CTCAGGGCCCGCGGATCGGCCAGGGCCTTGGCGATGGCGTTCATGCCCGGCGCGCCGACGTAGCGGCGCTCGCCGGGCGCGTCGCTGTCGCGCGGCCCGCCGAACACCGGCCAGGGAAACGACGCCGCCGCGCCCTGGCGCTCAAGCCCGGCGCACAGGTTGGCGAACCCCGGATCGCGAGCGGTGATGTGTTGCGCGCCGTGGTCGAAGCGGACTTCCCGACCGTCGCAGAGCGTTACGCGCCGGCTGGCGAGGCGTCCGCCGGGGCCCCGCGCCTTGTCGAAAACCCTCACCCGGCAGCCGGCTGCGGTGAGGCGTCCGGCGCAGGCGAGGCCCGCGAGTCCGGCGCCGACGATGGCGATCGATTGACGAGTCATGGTCCAGTCTTACGCGCCAGGCCCCGCCCCGGTTTCCGGTCGGGATAAAAAACCGCCGCTTTTCGCGGGACCGACTATTCCCTGAGCAGGGACAGCGACAGACCCGGCGCCGGGCGTGCGTTCAGAATCTCACGGCGGAAGCGGAACAGCTCCGCCGGACGCCCGCCGGTATCGACATCCATCCGACCTAGGCCCTCGACCAGGGAGGTGCGCTCGACGACGCGCCGGAAGTTCTGCTTGTGGAGGGCCACCCCGGCGACAGCCTCAACCGCCCGCTGCAGCGCCGAAAGGGTGAAGGCCTCACCCATCAGCTCGAAAATCACCGGACGATATTTCAGCTTGCCTCTCAGCCGGCCGAGGCCGGTGGCAAGGATACGTCGGTGGTCCGAGATCATCGGCTCGCCCAGCGCCGGGGCGAAGGCGCGCGGTTCGGCCGGCGCGCCGCCCAGGGCGCGGTCCCTGTCGCGAGCGGCCTCTGGCGCCAGGCCGGCCTCGTAGAGGAGTTCGTAGCGCTCCAGGACGCGTTCCTCGTTCCAGGGGGCCCCGTCGAGGGCGAACAGCAAGCGGATGCGGTCGCGCCTGGTGTTGGAACGCTCCGCCCAGCGTTCGAGGGCGGGCCGGATGTGGCTGTCGATCAGCTCCGGCCGTCCGGCCCGCCAGTCCTCCCACGGGAAGAACCGCGACCACGGGGTCCAGGTGGTGTCGGGCGCATGGGTGTCCACCGCGCTGGGGGCAAGGGCGAGATACCCCACAGAGATCACCCTGGCGGCCCCGGCCCCGACGTCGGCCAGCGGGGCGTCGCGACCCTTGTCGCCAAAGGTGTAGAGCTGTTCCACATAGCCCAGTTCGAACCGTGTCTGGTGGGTGACGTATTCGCGCAGGGCGAGATCGAAGGTGCGCTGGCCCTGGGGGTCGAACGGGCCGAACGGCAGACCTTCCAGGGTTGAGGTCTGGTCGGTGCGGCTGTCGCGCGGCCGCACGGTCAGCACGCAGGCTTCGCCATCGCGCAGGGCGACGATCACCGCCGACAGGCCGATGACGACGGGATCGCTCATTCGCTGTCGAAGGCTACGGCCGCCGCTCCGAAGCCCGCGGCCTCCGACAGCACATGACAGCGCTGCAGATAGCGTTCCTGCGCCGCTCTTGGACTCAGCGGTTCTATCATCAGGCTGTATCCGGTCGGCGGTCTGCCGAACAGGCTCAGCGCCTCGGCGTGCTCGAAACCGGCCAACTGCGTCGCCTCGAAGTAGGCGCAGGCCCGGTCGGCCTGCTTGATCAGGGTCCTGATCGCGGCGGGGGTGCGCGCGGGCAGGCCGAAACGGATGTGGATGGCGCTTTCCAGGCGGTCCTCAAAGCTGCGGTAGTCGTAACCGAGCGCGGCCTTGAATGGTGAGATCATGTCGCCGATCACATATTCGGCGGCGTCGTGAAGCAGAGCCGCCAGGCGCCAGCGCGCCTCTACTCCGGGCTGGATGTGGGCGACGATCTCCTCGACCACCACCGAGTGCTGGGCGACCGAGAACGGGTGATCGCCGAGGGTCTGGCCGTTCCAGCGCGCCACCCGGGCCAGGCCGTGGGCGATGTCCTCGATCTCGATGTCCATGGGGGACGGATCGAGCAGATCCAGGCGGCGGCCGGACAGCATGCGCTGCCAGGCCCTGGGAGGCGCCGCCGTGGCTTTCCGACCCTCTGATGCTCTGGCCACGGAGACCTTTCCAAGCGACCCTGACGCCGACGCGTCACTATAGCGGCCCAAACGCCGGGAACGTCCAGCCCCGCGGGGCCGATGGCCGGCTCAGTCGGCGATGTCGCCATACACCGCCTCGGCGGCGCGCCGGATCTGGCCCTCGTCGCCGGCGTAGAGGATCGAGCGCGACGCGGAGATCACCAGGCCATGGCCGTCGGCGCGTCGGCCGCGGGCCACGACCTCACGGGCCGATCCGCCCTGTTCGCCGATCCCGGGCACCAGGAACGGCAGGCTTGGAGCCGCCTCCCGTACTCTCCCCAGGTCATCCAGGTTGGTCGCGCCGACCACGAGCATGACGTTTGTCTGGCGGTTCCACAGTTGCTCCGCCCGCTTGGCGATCAGCGTATAGAGCGGCTCACCATCGACCACGGCATTCTGGATCGGGGCGGCGCTCGGATTGGTCGTGCGGCAGAGCACCACGGCCGCGCGATCGGGCCTGTTCAGGAAAGGCAGCACGGAATCGTCGCCCATGAACGGGTTCACGGTCACGGCGTCGGCGTCGTAGCGGTCGAAGGCCTCGCGGGCGTACATCTCCGCCGTCGAACCGATATCCCCGCGCTTGGCGTCGAGGATCACCACCGCCCTGGGAAACCGCTCGTGGATGTAGGCGATGGTCTCGGCCAGGTCCTCCTCGGCCCCCACGGCAGCGTGATGGGCGTGCTGTGGCTTGAAGGCGCACACCAGGTCGCCGACGATATCGATCACGTACTTGTTGAAGGTCAGCACCGGGCGCGGCCCGGCGGCGATCGACGCCGGCATGCGTTCGATGATCGGGTCGAGGCCCACGCAGAGGCCGGCGCCGGAGGTCTCCCAGGCCGACATGAGCTTCTGCGAAAACGTCAAGGCGGCCTCCAGGTGATTCCTGCGGCGCCAAGCGGCCGCCCGCGCGTTGAACCCTTATCGGACGGGCTCAGTAAAGGCCCTTGCTTGACAAGACGGGTCCCGAAGGACCGATTACCGGCGTCTGAAACGTTGCGAAAGGGTCGCGATCATGGACTGGGCGAGAATCATGGCGCCGCTTTCGGGCGGCGAGGCCGACCGTCGCGTACTCGGTTCGGCCGCGGCTCTGGCGGAGGCGTTCGGCGCCGAACTGGCCTGCGTGCATGCTCCGGCCGATGTCGCAGACCTGATACCGTGGATGGGCGACGGCTTCATGGGCGGGGTGCAGGCCACAGCCGTGCAGAGCCTGCGCGAGGCCGCCGCGGCGGGCGAAAAGGCCGCACGCGCGTCGGTTGACGCCTGCTCCTACGCCCGCAAATCCTTCGTCGCCCTGACCTCGCCGGTGTGGGCGGCCCTGGCCATGGAGAGCCGCCTGTCCGACCTGGTGGTGTTCGACTTCTCGACGGCGCGGGGCAAGGGGCCCCTGTCCGAGGCGTTCCAGCAGGTCATGGCCGACGAGCAGCGGCCCACGCTTGTGGCGCACGAAGGCCTGAGGGTCGGCGGTCCGGTCGCCGTGGCGTGGGATGGCGGCAAGGAGGCCAGCCGCGCCGTCCGTACGGCCATTCCCTTGCTGCGCAAGGCGGCCTCGGTGGTGATCCTATCGGCGCCGTCGGCTTCCCCAAGGCGGTTCGACCCTGTGCTTCTGCAGGCGTTCCTGACCGCCAGGGGTGTCGAAGCGACGCTTCAGGTTCTCGCCGACCACGGCGATCCCGCTCCGGCTCTGGTGAAAGCCGCCAAGGCCGCCGGGGCCGAGATCCTGGTCGCCGGGGCCTTCGGTCACCCGCGCCTGCAGGAGTATGTGTTCGGCGGCGCCACGCGGACGTTCCTCAATTCCGAGGGCCTCTCGCTCTTCCTGTCTCACTGACCCCCGCCGGCCATCCGGCGGATCATTCAATCGGAGTTCCTATGCCCCTATCGCGCATCGTCCTGCGCCTTGCCCGCAATCCCGGCACCGAATTCGCGGGTGGCGACGATCATCGCGGCTATGCCCTGACCGCTCCCCTCACGCCCGCCGGTCTACTCGACATCGACGCCTGGCATGCGGTCAAGGACCAGTGCCTGGTCCGTCGATTCGCCCCTGACGAGGACCCGGTCGAGGGTCGCCTGGCGCGTCGAGGGCAGAGCTGGTTTTTCGACTATGAGGGCGCCGCCGCCGACGACGACGAACCGGTCTATCGCCTGGGCGACCACAGCTTCGGCGTCGGCGACTATGTCACCGTCACCGATCACAACCGCCGGCGACTGACCTACAAGGTCACCGACGTGACGGCCGTCTGAGGCCGACGCCCGGGTGCGGGGCCGCTCGCGGCTCCGCTTGTGCATTTGACGCCGCCGCCGACCGCGCCTAGGCTCCGTCATCATCCCCTGACCGGAAAGGAGGGTAACGACATGGCTGTTGCTGTTCGCGCCGCCCTCCAAGGCGTCGTCGGCTAGGTCGTGCGCGACCTGCATGTCGGCGGCGAAACGCCATTCCGACATGAAGGATGTCTGCAGTGATTGAAATCTATGGCTGGAGCGACGCGCTCCAGCGGACCTTTGCGCCCTATGCGGCGCAGGGCTACGCGGCGGGGCGGATCACCGTCCAGCAGCGCGGCAGCTATACCGTCGTCACCGACCACGGCGATCTGTCGGCCCGGCTTTCGGGACGGTTCATTCGCGAGGCCGAGGCGGGCGGGCACCCCGCCGTGGGGGACTGGGTCGCCCTCGACATGCGGCTCGACGAGGGCGCCGCGACCGTCCAGGCGGTCCTGCCCCGGCGGACGGCGTTCACCCGCAAGGCGGCCGACAGCGTCCAGACCGTCCAGGTGGTCGCCGCCAATATCGATGTGGCCTTGCTCGTCGCCTCGATGAACGGCGATCGAAACGGTCGACGACTTGAACGATACCTTGCCAGCGCCTGGCAGAGTGGCGCGCGGCCGGTCGTGGTGCTCACCAAGGCCGATCTGTGCGCCGACCGGGCGACGGCCCTGGCCGAGGCGGAGGGCGTCTCGCCTGGAGTCCCGGTGCTGGTCGTTTCGGCTCTTACTGGCGAGGGCCTGGCGGACGTCCGAGCCCAGTTGTCGGCGGGGGAGACCGCCGTGCTGGTCGGCTCGTCCGGCGCCGGCAAGTCGACCCTCGTCAACGCCCTCTACGGCGAGACGGTGATGGCCACGGGAGCGATCCGCGAGGATGACGCGCGGGGGCGCCATACAACCACTCACCGCGAGCTCATCCTGCTGCCCGGTGGGGCTATGGTGCTCGATACGCCGGGCATGCGCGAACTGGGTCTGTTGGACGCCCAGGAAGGGCTCGACGCGGCGTTCGACGACATCGAGGCTCTGGCGGCGAACTGCCGTTTCAGCGACTGCGGCCACAGCAATGAGCCGGGTTGCGCCATTCGCGCGGCGCTGGACTCCGGCGCCCTCGACGCCAGCCGGTGGAAGAACTTTCGCAAACTGCGGCGGGAGCTGGCCTTCGTCGAGCGCAAGGAAGACCGGGTGGCGCGAGAGGCCGAACGCAAGCGCTGGATCGCCATCAGCAAGGCGCAACGCGGCGCGCGCAAGCTGAGGGGGCGGGACTAGCTGGCCTCAGGCCGGTGGGGTTCTCGCCGTCGCAGCCGAGCGGGCCGATTCGGCCGGGAACCGAGAGCGGATCAGGGCGCCGCAGCCCTCGCCAGGGCCAACGGCACGAGGCGTTCGAGTTGACCGAGCATCTGCTGATAGACTTGGCGCAGCTGGCCCTTGGCGTCAGCGATGTCGCTGCTCTCGCCGGCGGCGTATTGCGCCAGGGTGAAGGTTCTGGCCGCTGCAGCGGGGAACCGTTCGATTACTTGCTCCCGGTGGCGGGCGGTCATGGTGAGGATCAGGTCGGCGTGCCGCACATCGTCCATCGTCAGTGCTGCGGCGCGATGCGCGGAGACATCCAGTCCCCGGACCGCCAGCAGCCGCACCACTTCAGCTTCCGGTCGGGTCTCGAAGGGGTCGAGATCGACGGCCCGGGAGATCAACAGCATGGCCCGTCCGCTCCGGCGGATCTCGGCCTGGGCGAGAGCCTCGGCGCTGACGCTGCGTCCGGTGTTGCCGATGTCGACGAAGGCGATCTTCACCCACTCCCGGGCCTCCGCCGGACTCGCCGTCGTCGGAACCAGGCCCAACATCGCCATCACGGCTCCCGCGACCATCCCGTGAAGCGCAAGGCGACGCACCGAATTCATCGTGATCCCGAATCCTTCGACCGCCGCCCGGTTTGGCGCGACGGCCGCGGCATGCGAGACGGAGGGTCGCCCTCGCGACGGCGTGGCCGTCGACTGACCCCGAGAGTTCCAACGGTGGGGCCATGCCCCGGAGACGCATCGATGTCCAGTGTTCCTCGCCAGGTCGACAGCATCGCCAGCTTCCACGCTCACGTGTATTTCGACTCGCCGGAAAGGCGGCGCCGGGCCGAACAGATCAGGGCCTGGGTGGCGGAACGGTTCAACGTGGCGCTCGGTCGCTGGCGCGACGAGCCGGTCGGGCCCCATGGCGGGCCGATGTATCAGATTGCCTTCGGAACCGAACTGTTCCCGACCTTGGTTCCGTTCCTGATGCTCAATCATGGCGGCCTCAGCATCCTGATCCACCCCAACACCCGAAATCAGCGCCGGGACCATCTGGCCGACGCCCTCTGGATCGGCCGTCCCCTACCGGTTGACGGCGCGGGGCTCCCCGAGGACGGCCCGGCCCTGGAGGTTGGCGAGATCAACACGGCGCCCGCATCGCGATCCTGAGACCTGAACCTGCGGCCAAGGGCGGGCTTTCCTGACGCACCCGTCGCGCTTTACGGTGCCGACTGCAAGGAAGCGACCGCATGCCCATCACCGAGTTCGACGCCGCCGCCGGCGTGGCCCGCCACATTCCTTTCGCGACCAACGGCGCCTACCCCGTGCGGGCCGGCAACCGGGTGCGCCCCCTGGTGGACGGCGAGCCGGCGTTCCGCCGAATTTGCGAGGCGGTCGAGGCGGCGGGGCGAAGCGTCTGGCTGACCGTCGCCTTCCTGGGCGAGGACTTCGGGATGCCGGATGGACGGGGGTCTCTTTTTGACGTGCTCGATCGGGCCGCCGCGCGGGGCCTGGACGTCCGGGCGATCTTCTGGCGGGTGAACCCGGAGACCGAGGCTGTCGTGGCCGAGACCTTCCCGGGCAGCCGTGGCCAGCTGGCCTGGCTGGACGCCCGACGTTCGGGGTTTCACGCGCGCTGGGACCGCGGGCAGAAGGGGTACTGCCAGCACCAGAAGAGCTGGCTGATCGACGCCGGCGAGGACTCCGAGACCGCCTTCGTCGGCGGAATCAATCTCGTCGCGGGCAGCGTTGTCGCGCCGGGGCATCCCATAGCCGACGGGGCGACGCACCCCCAGGACCACGACGTCTATGTGGAACTCAGCGGACCGGCGGCCACCGATGTCGCCCATAACTTTGTCCAGCGCTGGAACGAGGCGAGCGATCGGGCTCAGGCCGATGGCGTGCGGGGCACGTCGGGGAGCGTGGATCTGGACTTTCCGTCACAGCTGTCGCCGCCGCGCGGCGACAGCCTAGTTCAGATCCAGCGGACCGTCCGCGCCCGATCCTATAGCGATAGCCGCGCCAGTCCGGGGGCCGCCTCGTTCGATATCGCCGGGGGAGATCTGTCGATTTTCGCCCAGTACCAGGCGGCGATCTCGGCCGCGCGGCGGTCCATCTATATCGAGAACCAGTCCTTCGTGACGCCGGAGATCCTTGTCGGCCTGCGGAATGCGCTTGAGCGCGGCGTGGCCGTCACCGCCCTGGTTCCCGCCGACGCCTATGACGAGGTGCGCCGGGCGCGGCGCCAGCCGGACAAGCAGGGCCTCTTCGACCTGCTCGGATCGCTGGGCGAATTCGAGCGCTTCGCCCTGGTGGGCATCGCCGGGAAGGACCGGGCGGGCCGGCGCCACAACGTCTATGTGCACGCCAAGATCATGCTCGTCGACGATGTCTGGGCGACCATCGGCTCATGCAACATCGCTCCGCGCTCCTTTTTTGGCGACACCGAGCTTAACGCCAGTATCTGGGATCCGGCGGTGGTTAAGGCGCTGCGGTGCGAACTGCTTCGTGAACATCTGGATTTCGAGACCGCAGACCTCGACGATCTGGCGGCAATGGCCCTCTACCGCAAGGTGGCCGGCGCGAACCGCGCCCGACGCGAGGCCGGGAACCATGACTGGCAGGGCGCCGCCTTCGCTCTCGATCCGGCGAGCTACGGGACCTAGCCTACGGACCCGAGCCCCGCATCTTCCCTCCACAGTCGCCGCCGGTCCGGGTAAGACGGAATCATGCCGGCCTTGCCCACAGCGATCCTGTTCGATCTCGACGACACCATCCTGTCGGCCTACCGTCGGCCCGAGGCCGCGTGGCTGGCCGTGGCGGACGAATTGGCGGAGCTGATCGCGCCCCTGACTCCAGAAGCCGTCGCCGCGGCCGTGAGCCGACAGGCGGTGGCGTTCTGGGCGGACGCCGAGCGGCACCGGATTTGGCGCCAGAAGCTCGGGGACGCCCGGCGTCAGATCGTCTCCTGCGCTCTTTCCGGGCTCGCCGCGGAGACTCGGACGGCGGTTTCCTCCGGGGCGGCCGTTCGCTTGGCGGACCGGTTCACGGCCTATCGCGACGAGCAGATGCATGTGTTTCCCGGCGCGTACGACACCCTCGACGCCCTGCGCTCGGCGGGCGTGCGACTGGCCCTGATCACCAACGGCGACGGCCCTGGCCAACGCGCGAAGGTGGAGCGTTTCGATCTGGCGCGGCGCTTCGACCATGTGCAGATCGAGGGCGAGGCCGGCTTCGGCAAGCCCGAGCCCGAGGCCTATCGCCATGCTCTCGCCGCGCTCGATGTCGAGCCTGCCGAGACCTGGATGGTGGGTGACAACCTGGAGTGGGAGGTCGCCGCGCCACAACGGCTGGGCATCTACGCCATCTGGCACGATCACGCCGCGAGCGGTCTGCCGCCGGGTTCCGCGGTCCGGCCCGACCGCATCATCACGGCCCTTCCGCAGTTGCTGGAAGATCACCGGGCCTGACACCGCCCCAGGCGCGCAGGCCCTCGACAATCGCCGCGAGACGGTCAAGGGCCAGTTGCTCGCCCAGACCCATGTCGGTCAGTTCACCCTCCGCCAGGGCGTCGGCCAATCTTTCGAGTTGCAGCAGCTCCACGCCGATCCGCTCGGCCGCCACCGCCGGACAGTCGCTTCCGCCGCTGATCTGAACGATCTGGCGCAGGCGGCTGTCGGCCCGCGCGCGACGCACGAGCGGGTCCTCCAGCGACAGGCGGCGCAGGCTGCGTCGGAACAGCAGGTGCCGCCGGTGGTGTTCGAAGATCGCCTCGACCAGGGCGGACGCCGGCGCCCGTGACTCGAGCAGCCCCGCCACGGCGGTCATCTCCTCATCTTCCCAGCCGCGGTAGACCGCCACGAAGATCGCCGTTTTGTCCGGGTACCAGCGATAGAAGGTCTGAGGGGCGAACCCTGCGCGGCGGGCGATGCGGTTGGTGTCGGTGCCGGCGAAACCGTGTTCGTTGAATTCGGCCATGGCGGCGGCAAGCAAACGCACGGCGGTTGGCTGATATGCGGGTTTCGCCCCGGTTCCGGACTGTCTTGACATGATTGAGTGATATCTCCATCACAAGTGATATTCAAATCACAGGAGTGTTGGGTGACAAGGCGAGCGGACATCGGGGTGCCGGAGTGGGCGACCGGGATCGAGGTCGAGGGCGTGCGCCTGGCGGTGGCGCGAGAGGGGCGGGGGCCGCCGGTGGTCTGCCTGCACGCCACGGGACACGGCGGCGGGGACTTCGCGGCCTTCGCCGCGGCCATGCGCGATCGTTTCGAAGTCATCCGCATCGACTGGCCGGGGCAAGGGCGCTCGGACGTCGACACCCACCATGCCGCCAGCGCAGGGCGCTACGCTGACCTGCTCGACGGCGCCCTCGCTGCACTCGCGATCGAGCGGCCGATCCTCGTCGGCAATTCGATCGGCGGAGCGGCCGCGATCATTCACGCGTCGCGGTCCCCCGTCCGCGGCCTGGTGCTCTGCGATCCGGGCGGACTGGTCGAGGTCGACGGCCTGGTTCGGGCGTTCTGCGGCGCCTTCGCCGCTGCGTTCCGCGCTGGCGCGCACGGCGCCTGGTGGTTCAGGCCGGCCTTCGCGCTCTACTATCGGCTGGTCCTGCCATCACCGTCGGCCCGGATTCAAAGGCGGGCCATCGTCGCCGCATCCGGCGACCTCGCACCGGTCCTGGCGCAAGCCTGGGAGAGCTTTGCGTCGCCCGAGGCGGATATCCGCGGCCTTGCGGCGGACCTGACCATCCCGGTGTGGTTCGCCTGGGCCAGGAACGACCGTGTCCTGCCTCTCGGTCGCTGCCGTCCGGCGATCGAGGCCATGAAAAATGCCTCTCTGACCCTGTTCTCCGGAGGTCATGCCGCCTTTCTCGAACAGCCCGGCGCTTTCCAGGCTGGATTCGCCGCGTTCGTGGCACGGCTTGAGGCCGCTGGCTAGAACAGACTCCGACCAGATGGGAGCGTCCGGCCGCGAATAGTTTGATCTAGAATCCAGAGCTCGGAGCTTTTTTGATCCGATCGGATTGTTTTAGACAAATCGGGAAAGACGCTAACCGCCGACGTTGCGACGGAGGAGTTCGCGGACGTCGTGGCGCAGGTCGTCATGCTCGTCGGACTTGGCCAGCACCACGGCCACGGCGACGGGCCCGGCCTGCGGGCCGCGGGCCTCGTAGCCGACGGCCTTGTAGCCGTGAGGTCCGGCGGTCTCGCTGGCCAGGATGTAGCTGGCGCGGATGCCGCCGCCGCGTTCGTCGACCCGGACCTGGGCTCCGCTGTCGTTGGCGTTGACCGTGACGCCGTCGGCGCCCTTGCCGCCGCCGACCTGAACCACGGCCTGGTCGGCGCCCTTGCCACCGCCGTCGTGGGCCTGGACATGCACGCCAACGGTGTCGACGTCGGCGTGGCCGTCGCCGCTGCTGTGGATGTGTAGTCCGGGCAGGTTGATATCAACGCGGTCTTTCTCGGGCGCGCCGGGTGTCTTGGTCGCCGCCACCATCGCGGCCGGCAGTTCGGCCTGGAGTTGCGCCTCGATCGGCGACAGAACGACGCGGGAGTCCTTGCCATCCAGGGCGACGAGTTGCAGCGTCACCTCGTCGCCGGCGTCGGTGGCGTAGACGCAGGACTTTCCATCCGCCGCGACGCTCTTGCGGTTGAGTTCACCCTGGCTGTCGGGGCAATCGAGCGAGGCGATGGCGCGGAGGGGCGCCTTGGCCCGGGGATGTGGGGGGTCGCAGGCGGTCAGAGCCAGTGAGACCGCTGCAAGCGTGGTCAGCATCAGGATCGCGGGCGCACCGCTTGCCTGAAGGCCGTTCTGTCGCCTTGTCCGTCGCATCGTCCTCGCCTCCGTGACCACCACGTTCCGTCAAGGATCATGGTGGTCACGGACCGAGTCAGGGTCCAGTGAATTAACGGTAAGGCTCGATCGCCTACTGTTGGCCGGGCCGGGCGCCCGAACCTTCGCGGCGGGCCAGGAACGCCAGGCGTTCGAACAGGGTTACGTCCTGTTCGTTCTTCAGCAGGGCGCCGTGAAGCGGCGGGATCAGCTTGGTGGGGTCGCGCTCGCGCAGGGAATCGGCGTCGATGTCTTCCACCATCAACAGCTTGAGCCAGTCGAGCAATTCCGACGTGGAGGGCTTCTTCTTCAGGCCGGGCACCTTGCGCATATCGTAGAAAATCCGCAGCGCCTCGGCGACCAGCTTCTGTTTGATCCCCGGATAGTGCACGTCGATGATCGCGCGCATGGTCTCTTCATCGGGGAAGCGGATGTAGTGGAAGAAGCACCGGCGCAGGAAGGCGTCGGGCAGTTCCTTCTCGTTGTTGGAGGTGATCAGCACCACCGGCCGGATCTTGGCCTTGATGGTTTCGTTGGTCTCATAGACATAGAACTCCATACGATCGAGTTCCTGCAACAGGTCGTTGGGGAACTCGATGTCGGCCTTGTCGATCTCGTCAATGAGAAGAACGGGCCGCTCCGGCGCGTCGAAGGCGTCCCAGAGCTTGCCGCGCTTGATGTAGTTGGAGACGTCCTTCACCCGTTCGTCGCCCAGCTGGCTGTCGCGCAGGCGGGTGACAGCCTCATATTCATAGAGTCCCTGCTGGGCCTTGGTGGTGGACTTGATGTGCCAAGTGATCAGCGGCGCGTCGAGCGCCTTGGCGATCTCATAGGCCAGAACGGTCTTGCCCGTGCCGGGCTCGCCCTTGATCAGCAGCGGGCGCTCAAGGGCTATCGCCGCATTGACGGCGATCTTGAGGTCCTCTGTGGCGACGTAGTCGTCTGTGCCTTCGAAACGTTTGCTCATTCAGGGGCTCCGGAAGAGGCGCATCGCCTCGTCAAACAGGTGTTCAAATCACCACCCACCCTAAAGCCCACGCGGCGACATTCAAGCCGGTTGAGGATTATTCCCAGTCGCTCTTCGGGATTCGTCAGTCGGCCCCGCTGGCGATCGCCACCGGGTCGCTGGCCGGGAAGCTGGCCTCCAGGGCGGAATCCAGGCTGTCCTCGCGAATCGAACGCGCGGTCGCGGAGGGCCCCTCGGCCTCATAGTCGGTGGTTGAGTCGTCCTCACCCGACACTAGGTCGGCGTCGCCCGGAGCGGTCACGCCCGTCTCATCGATCCCGTCGTCCTCCTCCAGCATGCGCTCCCGCTCGCCTTCCTCGATGTCGTCGGGGTCGAACCGGTCCGGGTCGGCCGGCTCATCCTCGTCGTCGTCATCCTCGGCGCGCGTGACATCGTAGACGTCCGGGGCCACGTCCGGATGGGCGATATCGTACCCATCTGCGGTGGTGTTGGTCTCATCGAACACCTCGGCGAGATCCTGGCTGTCGGCGTCCTGTTCGAGGTCGGCCATCGGTGGTCTCCGTGATCCTGTCCTGATCCAAATCCCCGGACGGCGTGGGGGTTCCGGCTTGTCCGCTTCGACATGCGGCTGCCACCCGGTTAAAGGGTGCGCGTGACCCGTCCTCTGAACCGTGCCCTCCTCGTCCTGGCCAGCGCCAGCCCCCGTCGTCTGGATCTGCTCGCCCAGGCCGGCGTGATCCCCGACGCCATCGAGCCCTGCGACATCGACGAGACGCCGCTGAAGGGCGAGACACCGCGTCTTGCAGCCTTGCGCCTGGCGGCGGAGAAGGCCCGGGCAGGGGCCCAGAGACATCCCGACGCCATCATTCTGGCTGCGGACACAGTGGTGGCGGTCGGTCGAAGGCTGCTGGGCACCCCCCCAACATCGGCTGCCGCCGAGCGGATGCTCGGCCTGCTTTCCGGACGCGGTCACCGGGTGTTCACCGGCGTGGCAGTTGTGTCCCCCGGAGGCCGCCTGACCACGCGGCTCTCCGAAACGCGTGTGAAATTCAAGGTTCTGTCGGCAGTCGACCGACGTCGGCTGCTGGCTTGCGACGAGTGGCGCGGCGCCGCCGGCGGTTACCGAATCCAGGGCCGCGCCGGCGCCTGTGTGATCAGCCTGATCGGTTCCTACACCGGCGTCGTGGGGCTGCCGTTGTACGAGACCATGGGCTTGTTGGCCGGCGTGGGCTATGAAGCCCCATGACCGAACGCCGCCTCTACCTTGATGTCGGCGCCGGCGAGACACGCGGCGTGGTGACCCTCGACGGGCGCCCGGAGCGACTGCTTCTCGCCCGTGATGGCGATCTGGATGTTCAGGCTCTCGGCGCGCGGCTCACTGCCCGGGTGCGCGCTCTGGATCGAGCCAACGCCCTGGCCTTCCTCGATCTCGGGTCGGGTCCGGACGCCGTGCTCAACCTCAGCCGAGAAGCCGGTGCGATCACCGAGGGGCAGGCGCTCGAGGTGGAGATCCGCACCGAAGCCCGCCAGGGCAAGGGCGCGACGGCGCGACTCCTGGGCCCTGCCGAGGGACCGCCTCGACTTCTGGCTCCGGCGCCAACGATTGAGGAGCAGCTCATCGGTTTTGCGTCGCACGCCGATATCCTCACAGGACCGGTGGCGCGATCGGTGGCCGATGGCGCGCAGGAAGAGGCGCTGGCGACCGTTTTCGCGCTTCCGGGGGGCGGGTCCGTGGCTATTGAGCCGACACGGGCCCTCGTCGCCGTGGATGTGGATCTCGGCGCCCGCCCGGGAGCGGAAGCCAAGCGCGCCACCCGGGCGGCGAATTTCGCGGCGCTGGGCGTCGCAGCGCGGGTGCTACGCCTCAAAGGGCTCGGCGGTCTGGTGGTGATCGATCTGGTGGGCCGGGGACACGACGCGCCCGCGCTGGTTTCCGCCGCCCGCGCCGCCTTCGGCCCGGACAATCCCGGCGTCGCCCTGGGCGCTGTCAGCCGCTTCGGCACCCTCGAACTGACCGTACCGCGCCGCGCCCGGCCGGTGCTGGATACTCTGACGGATGAACACGGCGAGATCAGCGTGCTCACCGAGGCGCTGGGCCTCGTTCGAGCCATTGAGCGCGAAGCCATCGCGGACGGCGGTGGTCGATTTGTTGGCGTGGCCGCACCCGAGGTCGCCGACGCGGCGGCTCCCTCAGTAATCATGCTGGCCGCGCGGCTGGGCGGCCGGATCACCGTGCGAGGCGAGGTCGGTCGCGCGCGCGGCCAGTCGCAGGTGGCGAAACTCTAGATGCCGGCGAAGTGCCCGATCTGTTCCAAGGCGCTCGATCCCGAATATCGGCCTTTCTGTTCGCGCCGTTGCGCTGATGTGGATCTGCAACGCTGGCTTGTGGGCCGCTACGCCATACCGGCAGTCCGCGACGAAGACGGCGATGGAGACCCGCCGGACACAGCGGGACCGTCCAGCGTCGAAGACGTCGAAACTTGAGCCTGGCGGTTATGGACAAGCCGGCCGGGGGCGCCTATAGACGGCGCTCCCAAATTCTCAGCCTGGGTAGCTCAGTTGGTAGAGCAGCGGATTGAAAATCCGCGTGTCGGTGGTTCGAATCCGCCCCCAGGCACCACTCTCTATATTTATATATCGGACAGCGAGCGGTTGCCCCCTCACGCGCGCCGCATGAGTTGTGCGCTGGACCGCCTTCCCCAACGATACTTTGACTATTTTGTAGCCGGTGGGCGCCGCGTGGACCGACCGGCCCACGGACCAGCGGCTCATGAGGGATTCCCCGACAAATGCTGCATCGCAAAGATTTTCCTGCAGTTGGCGACGAAATTCCCGGTAATTATTGGAAAAATCATGCTGCATCGCAATATGAACGTGGTTCCCTTTGATTTTCCTCGCACCGGCGGCGCCGAAGCGCCACTTGACGCCAAAAAAATCGGTTGCCAAAGGGACCCCACCGCAAGTCTAACAACGCGGTAATGCGAAGGGTGACGCGCGCCGAGGCGCAGCCTAGCCCACACCCACATGTGCACGATCAAGCAGGAACCGGCGCCAGATGCTCGAAACGAAACGAACCTCTCACCTCATTGCTCTGGTCGGCGCTCTCGCGCTGCTGGCTAGCGTACCCGCCCACGCGCAGACGGCCCCCGCCGCCTCGGCGCCCGCCGCCGCGCCGGCCAACGATGCGACGCCGGCCAGCTCCGACGCGGCGCCCAACGCCGAAGGCATGAAGGTCGGTGGCGCGGCCGCCGGCAAGCTGACGCCAATCGTCATGTTCATGCAGGCGGACCTGGTGGTGAAGACCATCATGATCGGCCTGCTGCTCTGCTCGCTCGGCTCCTGGACCCTCCTGGTCATCAAGCTGGTCGAGTTCAACGGTCTGCGTAAGACCTCTGACTCCTTCCTCGAAAGCTTCCGTGGGGCGCGCTCCATCGTGGAGATGGGCCGGGTCGCCGAATCGGAAGAATTCGCGGGCAACCCCCTCGCCGACATGGCCGCGGCCGCCGCCGCCGAAGTCGAACTGTCCCGTCAGGCGGGCCTGCAGGTTTCCGGCGAGCACCGCGACTCCACCATCTCCCGCGCGGGCGCCGCCATCGGCGCGGTGCAGTCGTCCCTCGCCCGTCGCCTCTCCGGCGGCATGCAGTTCCTGGCGTCCGTCGGGGCCAACGCGCCGTTCATCGGTCTGCTCGGCACGGTCTACGGGATCATGGTGTCCTTCATCGGCATCGCCAACACCAGCACCACCAACCTGGCGGTTGTCGCCCCTGGTATCGCCCAGGCGCTTCTCGCGACCGGCATTGGCCTCTTCGCAGCCATCCCGTCGGTTATTTTCTACAACCTCTTCCAGACGCAGATCACCGGCTACGGCACGCGTTCGGAAGGCTTCGTCGCTGAACTGATCAACGCCATCTCCCGGCAGCTCGACAAGGGAGCCTAAGGCGTATGGCCGCGAAACTCTCTGGCGGCGGAGGCGGCCGCTACGACGTTCAGCAGAATGCCTCCATCAATGTGACGCCCTTCGTGGACGTGATGCTGGTTCTGCTGATCATCTTCATGGTGGCCGCGCCTCTGGCCAGTGTGACGATCAAGGTGGCGCTGCCTCCTGCTGTGGCTAAGCCTGCCAAGAATCCGCCCAAGCCGGTCTACATCTCGTTGAAGAGGGACGGTAAAGTGTTCGTTGGTGATAACCAGTCCGACATGGACACCCTTGGCGAAGATCTTCGCCAGGCGGTTGGGTCGCGAAACCCGACCAACGAACGCATCTTCATCCGTGGCGATGAGGAAGTGCTCTACCAGAACTTCATGGCGGTCATGAACAAGCTCCAGGACAACGGCTTCTACAGCGTGGCCCTGGTCGGTGAGGACAAATCGGGGCTCAGACAATGACTGATGGACCCCCGACCGCTGACATCGACGTAGCCCACCCGGCGCATAACCCCTTCGATCTTCCCCGACCGAAGCGGAACAACGGGACGATGATCGCGATCATCGCCTCGATCGTGGTCCACGGCGTGATCTTCTATGCCCTCTATCAGTTCAAGATCCAGGCCAAGTACCAGGAGTTCTCGGACGAGAAGACCGACGCCCAGCTGATCCATCCACCGCCTCCGCCTCCGCCGCCTCCGCCGCCGCCGCCGCCGCCGAAGAACCTGCCGCCTCCGCCTCCGGTTCAGCCGCGTCCGCCGGTGGCCGTGCCGCTCAATGTTCCGGCTCCCCCGCCGCTGAATATTGCGCCGGTGGAAAAGCCCAAGCCGGCTCCTGCGCCGGTGGTCGCCTCTCCGGCGCCGCCGCCTCCGCGTCCGTCGGTGCTCACCAACCCCGACTGGTCGGCAAGGCCTTCGGCTGATGACGTCGCGCGCTACTATCCTGACCGCGCCCAGCGGCTGGAAGTGAGCGGCAAGGCGGAAATCAGCTGTACGGTGCTGGCCACAGGCAAACTGACCAACTGCTCGGTCGTCTCCGAAGACCCGGCGGACCAGGAATTCGGCGCCGCAGCCTTGAAGCTGTCCAAACTCTTCAAGATGCGGCCCCAGACAAAGGACGGCGCGCCCACCAGCGGTGGGACCGTCAGAATTCCGATCCGTTTCCAGATCGCCAAGGACTAGTTTCGACGGCTGAACGGTTCTTGAACCACCCTCCCGGTCATGGTCGGGAGGGTGGTTTTCGTTTTGTGAGGCCAAAGCGGCCTTGATCGCCGGACCGGCGGCGACTAAACGTGTCGCCCCGAAAACATGCCGCCTTAGCTCAGTTGGTTAGAGCGCTAGATTGTGGATCTAGAGGTCCTCGGTTCGAGCCCGAGAGGTGGTACCATTCAGACGTTGGCGGCAGGTGGCGAACGTCCGGCGTCTGTTCCGGCTGGGGGCGCCAGCTCTGGTCCGCCTTGAGTTCAGGGGAATCGACAAGTCCTCCCGGGCCCATGCCTGACTTCCGTTCAACGGGGAGCCGTGGCGTTTCAGACGACCTCGCTGGGCGCCAGTTCGCAAGGATGGTCGCCGAGACCGGTTTCCACCTGCAGGGTTGTGTGGTGGACGGCGAAACGTTTGCGGAGGTCCGCGCCGGCCTGCTGCAGCAAGGAATCGTCCAGCTCGCCGCCCGGCCGCACCAGATGCGCTGTGAGCGCCGTCTCGGTCGTGCTCATGCCCCAGATGTGTAGATCGTGGACGTCGCTGACTCCGGGCAGGTCGCGCAGATAGCGCAGCACCTCTAAGTGGTTGACGCTGGTGGGGACTGCCTGCAGGGCCAGGTCAAGGGACTCGCGCATGAGGGACCACGTCCCGAGGATGATGAGGCCGCCGATGACCAGACTGACGGTCGGGTCGACCCAGGTCCAGCCGGTAAGCAGGATCAACGCGCCAGATACCACCACTCCCAGGGCGATGAGCGCATCGGAGGCCATGTGGGCGAAGGCGCTGCGGATATTGAGGTCTCCCTTGCGGCCGGAGGCGAACATCAGCGCCGTGACACCGTTGATCATGACGCCGGCCGCCGCAACGGCCATGATCGTCACGCCGCCCGCCGGAGACGGATGAGCGAGCTTGAGGAGCGCTGCCCAGGCGATGCCGCCAGTAACCACCAGCAGGACTATGGCGTTGCTCAGGGCGGCGAGGATCGATGACCCCCTCAGGCCATAGGTATAGCGGTCGCTGGGGGGGCGGCTGGCCAGCCAGGCGGCGAACCAGGCTACGCCCAGGCTGAGAACGTCGCCGAGGTTGTGGCCGGCGTCGGCGATCAGGGCCAGGGAATTGGCCAGGACCCCATACACCGCCTCGGCGACGACATAGCCGGTGTTGAGAGCGATCCCGACCGCGAACGCCAGGCCGAACGACGAAGGCGCATGGGCATGATGGTGGCCGATCTCGCCGTGTGCGTGACCGGCATGGCCGTGTTCATGGTCATGATCATGGCCATGATTATGAGGGCCTCCGGGGGCGGCGCGGTCTTGGCGATCACCGTGGGGAGAAGGTGGCATCGGCTCAGGCTCCAGCGACGGCCGCGGACGGATCGGCGGGTTGCAGACTCGCCCCTGAGGCGCCCGCGTCAAGTCAGGGTTTGGCCAGGGCCTCTGTCAGTTGCAAGCTGGCGGCGGTGCGCGCGGTTGCAAGCTCGGCCGTGGAGGTCCCCCGCAGAATGTCGCCGCCGGTGGAAGGGTATGTCCCGCCGTTTTGAGCCAGGGGCGCCCCGGCTGTGTCCGAAGGCCAGCGGGCTCGCAAGGAGGCGCTCTCGCGGTGACTGTGGGCGACGCAGGCGCAAAGACTGAGGACAGCGACGCTGCAGGCGACCAGACGGTGGCGTTTCATGGTGCGTTCCAGCTCCGGCGGATCGGAGGTATTCTATCCCAACCGGGCAGACCATCGCCAGTGGGCGCTGGCCTCTCCTCCCGGAGGATGGAAGGAGAGGGCGCGCATCGCGGCTACAGCACGCTGAGCATGTCGGCGACCAGCGGGTGTCGCACGATGTCCTGGTCGGCAAGGCGGACAACCGCCACGTTGGACAGGGCCTCGAGGCGTTCCGCCGCCGCGCCCAGGCCGGAGAGTTCAGGCAGCAGGTCGGACTGGTTCGGATCGCCGGTGACCACCATGGTGGAATTCCACCCCAGACGCGTCAGCAACATCTTCAGTTGCACATAGGTGCAGTTCTGCGCCTCATCGATGACCACGAATGCATTGTTCAGGGTGCGGCCGCGCATGAATCCCACCGGCGCGATTTCGATGGCGCCCTCGGTAATCAACGTGCGCACCCGTTTCATCGACAGGCGGTCCGAGAGTGCGTCGTACAGGGGCCGCAGATAGGGGGCGAGTTTGTCCTCCAGTTCACCCGGCAGGAAGCCAAGCGACTCTCCAGCCTCAACCGCCGGTCGGGACAGCACAATGCGGCCCACCCGGCCGGCCTCGAGCGCCTCCACGGCCTTGGCGATCGCCAGATAGGTCTTGCCGCTCCCGGCCGGCCCCAGCGCCAGCACAAGGTTGCGCGCGTCGATGGCGGAGATCAGCCGCTCCTGGCCCGGCGACTTGGCCTTGATCGTCTTCAGATAGCCCTGGTCGCGATCCTCCTGATGCGGCATCGGCGTCCACCCCCGAGCGGTCGGCAGGCGGCGGATTTTGGCGTCGTCATCGAACTGCCGTTCGTCGAAGGCGCCTTCGCGCACCAGTCTTTTCAAGGGTCGCTTGGTCATGGGTATGCTCCGTTAGCGCCAAAGAAAAAGGGCGACACCGGAATGGCGCGCCCTTTGGGTGGAAGCGGGTGGGGTGTAGGGGATGGAACCCGGACCTGGGCGACCGTTCGAAAGCGGTCGGACAGCCTTGAGCGGTGGCGGTGTTGACCGCCCAGCCACAAAACGCGACACCCGGTTCTCCAGTCTCGAGGAGACCGCGGGGACCCCCCGCGGCGGGAAACGAAGGGGGCCCGCCCCCCGCGAATCGCCTGACTAGGATGATGCTAACGATGTTTATGAGAGGTTAATCAAGTGGCCACTTGCAAGACTAGGGGGTAGACGGATGAATGCCTATAGACTGGGAAGTGCCGGTCCGGCTCTGCCTCCTGACGATGAATACTGGATAGCGCCGACCGCGACCGTAATCGGCAATGTCATTCTCAAGAAAAATGCCAGTGTCTGGTTTGGCGCCGTGCTTCGCGGCGACAACGATCCTATCGTGGTCGGCGAGAATTCGAACGTTCAGGACAATTCAGTGCTTCACACTGACCTGGGTCAACCGCTGACCATTGGCGACAACGTCACCATCGGTCACATGGTCATGTTGCATGGGTGCGTGATCGGCGACGGAAGCCTGGTGGGCATCGGCTCCATCGTCCTCAATGGCGCCCGGATCGGCCGCAATTGCATCATCGGCGCCTCCAGCCTGATCACGGAGGGCAAGGAGATTCCCGACAACTCGATGGTGATGGGTTCGCCAGGCAAGGTGGTTCGCACCCTCACCGACCAGCAGGCGGCCGGTCTCGCCGCGGGGGCTCTGCACTATGTGCACAACTGGAAACGCTTCAAAGCGGGACTTACGCCGCTCTAACGCAGTCGATTGAACAGAAACGGAGGACGCCACATGGCCTATGAATTCATCACCGTCGAACGCGACGGACCGATCACCACCATCACGTTGAACCGGCCGGACGTGATGAACGCTCTGCATTCGCCGTCGCATTTCGAGATGGACGAAGCGCTCAACGCGTTCGCCGCTGACCCGGACCAGTGGGTGGGTATCATCACCGGCGCTGGCGACAGGGCCTTTTCCGCGGGCAATGACCTCAAGTGGCAGGCCACTGGCGGCAAGATGGGGTCGCCCCTGTCCGGTTTCGCCGGCCTGACGTCACGCTTCGACCTGGCAAAGCCGCTGATCGCCGCTGTCAACGGCGTCGCCATGGGCGGCGGGTTCGAAATCGCCCTGGCTTGCGACCTGATCATCGCCGCCGAGGGGGCGGTGTTCGCCTTGCCCGAACCTCGCGTCGGCCTGGCGGCCCTGGCCGGGGGTTTGCACCGCCTGCCGCGGGCCATCGGCCTCAAGCGCGCCATGGGCATGATCCTGACGGGCCGCCGGGTGTCGGCGAAGGAAGGCCAGGACCTGGGCTTCGTCAACGAGGTCACCAGCAAGGAAGACCTGCTCCCCACCGCCCGCCGGTGGGCGGGGCTGATCGGTGAGTGCAGCCCCATGTCGATCCGCGCCTCCAAAGCGGCAGTCATGCGGGGCTTGGACGAACCCAGCCTTGAGGCCGCCATCCGCGGCCAGGGTCGCTACGCCGAGGTCGCCGCTCTGTTCAAGTCCGAGGACCTCATCGAGGGGCCGCTGGCCTTCTCCCAAAAGCGTCCACCGCAATGGAAAGGTCGCTGAGACTGTCCCGACACCGCACCTTCAGAAAGACGCGATGACGGCGGCGACAGAACCCGGCACGCGCCGCTCCGCCGGGATCGTCGGCCTGGCGGTGATCGGCTCGCGGCTGTTTGGCCTGGTTCGCGAACAGGTGTTCGCCGCCATGTTTGGCGCCGGAAAGCTGCTCGACGTCTATCTGGCCTCCTTCCAAATCCCCAACCTGCTTCGGGATCTTTTCGCGGAGGGCGCGCTGTCGATCGCCTTCACGACCCTTTTCACCAAGGCGTGGGACAAGGAAGGGGAGGGGGCGGCGTGGGAGCTGGCCAACCTGATTCTGTCGGCGATGATCTTCCTGATGGGCGGGCTTTGCCTGCTCGCGATCGTCGCCTCACCCTTGCTGGTGGAGGCCACCAACCCCGGCTATCACACCGTGCCCGGCAAGTTCGAGATGACCGTGGCTCTTACCCGGGTGCTTTTCCCGTTCATCCTGTTTGTCTCCCTCGCCGCGGCGGTGATGGGGATGCTCAACGCCCGCTTCGTTTTCGGCATCCCCGCCTCGGCCTCGACGGTGTTCAACATCGTTTCGGTGGTGGCGGGGGTGAGCCTGGCCTACGCTTTCGATCCGGCCGCGCGCGCTCACTGGAGCCATCCTGTGTTCGACGAGAGGGCGCTTTTCGGCGTCAGTGTCGGCGTGCTGCTTGGCGGCCTGGCGCAATTGCTCATGCAGTTGCCATCGCTCTATCGCCTAGGGTTCCGCTTCCGCTGGTCGCTGAATCTGAAGGATCCCCGGCTGGCGCAACTCTGGACCTTGATGTGGCCCAGTGTCGTCGCCGGCGCCGCAGTGCAGGTCAATGTCCTGGTCAACGGCAACTTCGCCTCCGAGATCAACGGCGGGCGGTCGTGGCTATTCTGCGCCTTTCGTCTGGCGCAGTTGCCCATCGGCATTTTCGGCGTCGCCCTCGCCACCACCACCTTGCCGGCGGTGTCGCGGGCCTATGCCCGGGGCGACATGGCGGCGTTCGGGGCGACCGCGCGTGATTCCCTGCGCCTGGCCTGGTTCCTCGCCCTGCCGGCGTCGGCGGGTCTCGCCGCCCTGGCCGGACCGATCATCGGCCTGATCTATCAGCATGGCCATTTCAGCGCCCGCGACACGGCCCAGACCGCACTGGCGCTCCAGGCCTATTGCCTGGGACTGGCTGGCTACGCCGCCATCCGGGTGCTCACGCCCTGCTTCAGCGCACTGAACCTCCCGCGGACCCCGCTGCGGATCAGCCTGATCGGCATCGGTCTCAACCTGGTGTTGAATTTGCTCAACGCGCGCGTGCTTGGTCTCGGTCACGCGGGCTTGGCTTTGATCACGTCAGTGGTCGCCCTGGTGAATTTCCTGCAGCTGATGGCCGCCCTGTCCGGTCAGGTAGATCTCGGCGGGTTGCGTCAGTGGGCCCTCTTCCTGGTCCGCTGCGCCGCTGCCGCCGCCCTCTGCGGCGTCGCCGCCTGGGGGCTCAACCACCTGGTCGAGGCGGTCACGCCAAGCCGCCTGTGGCGAGCGGCGGGACTGGCCGGCGCCATCGGGCTGAGCGTGCTGGCCTATTTCGCCGCGGCGAGACTGCTGCGCCTGGACGAAAGCGCCCAGGCCTGGGCGATGATCCGTCGTCGCCTTCCCGGCGGCCGCCCCGCGCCGGCGTAGTCGCGCTCAACCGCGGGCGCTCCCTGCCTGGGAACCGGAGCGAACTTCCCGATATTACCCAGCATTTGTTCGATATTGCAGTTGATATTTGATGCTTTCCAGGTTATCCCAGCAGCGTCGGTAGCGGGGGCGCCGGCGATGCGGGCCCAACAGGGGGAAATGGCATGCGGGTGTTCAAGGTTATCGTCGGCGGTATCCTGGCGTGGGCGGTTGTCGCCTCTGGCGTCGCCCGCGCGGACGTCATCGTCGGATTGCCTGGCGCCGCCTCCGTCCCGGTCATCGACTGTTTCTAATCCTCGCAGGTATGGGCAGAAGCGGCAGGGCGACGGCTCACTTTGGGAGCCTGTCGGTCCCGGGCTTGGGTCTGGCTCATCGCACTCCTTGAGGGCTCCTTGACCCCTGCGCGCTGAACGAGCGTGTCCCTGCGGTCATGACCGATCGACAGAGAAGCCGATTCGATTCACACAAAGGGCGATGACGGAGTCAGAGTCTCCAGGGAACCCGCATGGCCGCCGAACGGTATGACTACATCATCATCGGCGCCGGCTCCGCGGGCTGTGTCCTGGCCGGGCGGCTCACCGAGGACCCTTCTGCGCGGGTGCTGCTGCTCGAGGCCGGGGGCAAGGACAACTCCCTGCTGGTGAAGATGCCCGCCGGCGTGGGCTCCCTGCTCAGCGCCAAGGGCGACTACAACTGGGGTTTCTGGACAGAGCCCGAACCTCATCTCGATGGACGCCGTCTCTGGTGGCCCCGGGGGCGGGGATGGGGGGGATCCTCGTCGATCAACGGGATGATCTACATTCGCGGCCACGCGCGCGACTACGACCAGTGGCGGCAGATGGGCCTGCGAGGCTGGAGCTATCCGGACGTCCTGCCCTACTTCATGCGCTCCGAGACGCTTGAAAAAGGCGCCGACGCCTACCACGGCGGGGAGGGGCCCTTGCATGTCTCGACCGCCGCCTCGCGTCACCCGGTGTTTTCCAGCTTCATCGCCGCCGGCGGCCAGGCCGGACACAAGCTCACGGACGATTTCAACGGCTATCAGCAGGAGGGGTTCGGGCCATTTCAGTTGACCATCAAGGACGGTCAGAGGTGGAGCGCCTCGGCCGCCTGGCTGCGGCCGGCCCTGTCCCGGCCGAATCTGACTACTGAGACCGGCGCCCGGACCACGCGTATCCTCATCGACAAGGGGAGGGTGGTAGGAGTCGAGTTCGTCCAGGCCGGCCAGACCCGCCAAGTTTATGCCGATGCCGAAGTGCTGCTGAGCGCCGGCACGGTGCAGTCGCCGCAGATCTTGCAGCTTTCGGGCATCGGTGATCCCGAGAGCCTGAAGACGGCAGGCCTGACGACGGTTCATCCCCTGCCCGGTGTCGGGGCCAACCTGCAGGACCACCTCGACGTGATTCTGTCCTGGGAGACGCCAAATCTCAAGACCGCCTGGTCGCACAGCAAGGGTCTCAATCGGCTGACTACGGGGCTATCCTACATGCTCTTCGGCCAGGGCTTCGGCCGCCAGAACTTCCTTGAGGCCGGCGCCTTCCTGAAGTCGCGTCCGGATCTGGATCGTCCGGACCTGCAGCTCCACTGCGTGATGGCCATCATGAAGGACCACGGCAAGGTTGCGGTGCCCAAGGACGGGTTTTCCATACATGTCTGCCAGTTGCGTCCGGAAAGCCGGGGTAAGGTGGCGCTGAGGAGCGCCGATCCCTTCGACGATCCGGCGATCTTCGCCGGTTACCTGGCCACGGATGAGGACCTGCGCGCGCTACGACAGGGCGTGGCCATTGCCCGCGATGTGGCCGGGCAGAAGGCGCTGACGGCTATACGCGGCGGCGAGGTGGAGCCGGGCGAGTCGGTGAGCAGCGACGCCGACGTGAATGCCTGGATCCGCCGAACGGCCGAAACTATCTACCACCCTGTGGGCACCTGCCGTATGGGCGCCGCAGACGATCCCTTCGCTGTGGTCGATGACACCCTACGGGTGATCGGTCTCAGTGGTCTTCGGGTTATCGACGCCTCGGTCATGCCGACGCTCGTCGGGGGCAACACCAATGCGCCCACGATCATGATCGCCGAAAAGGCCGCCGACATGATTCTCGGCCGACCCGCGCCGCCGCCGATGGACGTCCCTATCTATGGCGATGCCGAAGGCGCGCGGAGGCCCTAGCAGGATGTTGAAAAAACTTTTTTGGCCCCTCGTGGCCGCCAATTCCCGCCCCGCCCTAAGAAAATACGTTAATGATTTCAATCGGCGCTGCTTGAGCGAAATGCCCCGGATGGCTCAAAATGGCCAATTTCGACCCGCCAGGGCGACTTTTTCAACA
>CAIXWN010000278.1 GCA_903923135.1 uncultured Caulobacteraceae bacterium
CCGGCTGGGTGACGATGGTCTTCACCGCCACGTCGGGGGGGCCGCGCGACGGCGGCGCGGCGGGTTTGCCGCAGCCGGCCAGGGCGAGGCCGCTCGCCGCGAGCGCCGCCACGGCGCGCAGGCTGAACGCGATTGGCTTGACTCTCACCGGTCACCCCAGACGACACGATGGCGCCGGCGCCACCCACGCCGCAGGACATAGCCCCGCGGATTTCGATTGCAAGGCGCGGCGGCCGATTTGGGTTATCAGCGTTCAGGCGATACGCTCCGCCCGGCGGCCGAGGGCCCGCGCGAGCGGACATCCGCCAAAATTTTCGCCGCGCCGGGCCAACAAGCGTGACTTTTGTCCCGCAATTGAACGATAATTTACCGTTGAATTTATCGGCAATCGAAATACCCTCAAGACATGGACTGGGAAAATCTTCGCGCGTTTCTGGAAGTGGCGCGCAGCGCCAGTCTGACCCGGGCCGGCCGCGCCCTGGGACTGGACGACGACGGTGTGCGCAACCGTATCGAGACCCTGGAATACCGGCTGGGGACGGTGCTGTTCAGTCGGGTCGACGGCGCCCTGGTGCCGACGGAAGCCGCCGGAAAGCTCATCGAGATCGCCAAGGCCATGGAGGAGGCCGCGAACGCCTTCATCCGCCAGGGCTCGGCCGACACCAATTCGTCGGCGGGGATGGTGCGGGTCACCACCGGCGACGTGATCGGCTTCGAGGTTCTGCCCGCGCTGATCAGCCGCCTGCGCGACCAGCGGCCGGATCTGGTGCTGCAACTCGAGATCGACAACGACCAGCGCCGCCGGCTCAGCAGCGCCGCCCACATCGCCGTGTGCATGTTCGAGCCCAACCAGAAGGCGCTCGTCTCGCGCTTCGCCGGGGCCGTGCACGTGGGCATCTTCGCCCACCGCCGCTACCTCGAACACGCCGGCATGCCGGACTCGATCGCCGACCTCAAGAATCACGCTCTGCTCGGCTCTCAGGACGAGACCCAGACGATCCGCTTCATGGCGGCGCTGGGTTTGCACCTCACGGAACGCGACTTCGCCTTCAGAACCGACAGCCAGATCGGCCACATCGCCGCCCTGCGCGCCGGCGTGGGTGTCGGGGTGTGCCAGGCGCCCCTGGCGGCGGCCGACCCGAACCTCGTCCGCATCCTGCCGCAAGTGCTCGACTTCACCCTGCCCGCCTGGGTGGCGATGCACGAGGACATGCGCAACGACCAGGGCGTGCGGCTGGTCTATGACGCGCTCGTCGACCACATGACCGACTATGCGGCCGGCCGGCTGTTCGGTCCGACCACGGCCGGGACGGCCTGACCTCTCACGCCCCGCCAGTAAGGTCACGGCGGGCGGTCTCCAACTCCTCGGCATAGCGGCGCGTGGCGAAGGCCTCGGAGAGCACGCCCAGCGGCCGGCCCTCGCCGTCGAGCACCGCCAGCTCATCGCCTTCGGAGGCGTCGAACGCCCCCATGATCTCCTTGATCGACATCTGCGGCGTCAGGGAGACGTCACGCAGGGTGGCGAAGCGGCCGAGGGCCGCCGAGTCGGCCGCCGAGGCGTAGACCGCCGCCACCGGGATGATGCCGGCGTAGAGGCCATCGGCGTCCACCGCCACCACCCGGCGAGTCGAGCCCAGAGGGAAGCGCTCGCGGAACGCCGGCAGGCTGGTGGCCAGGGGCACGGTCGCCGCGCCGGTGCGCATCATCCGGCCAGCGGTCAGGTTGCGCATCCAGCCGACATCGTGGGCGCTCCGGATGGTCTCGCCGCGCAGGTGCAGCCGCCAGGTGGAGAAAGAGTAGCCAAAGGTCTCGCGCACCACGAGGCTGGCGACGATGGACGCGGTCAGGGTGGCGGCGGCGAGGCCGAAGTCTCCCGTCGTCTCCAGCACCAGGAACGACATGGTGAACGGACCGCCGATGATCGACACCGCCAGAGCGCCCATGCCGACCAGGGCCCCCGCCAGGGGGTCGATGCCCACGTTCACGCCGACCGTATAGAGGGCGACGACACAAAGCCGCCCCAGCAGCGAGCCCAGATAAAGCGAGGCGAAGAACAGCCCCCCGCGGAAGCCGAAGCCCAGGGCGACCACCGAGGCGGCGGTCTTGGCCAGGATCAGCGTCGCCAGGGTGGTCATCCCCAGTTCGGCGGCGAAGTCGAAGTGCATCGCCCCGTGCCCGGCCGACAGGGTCTCCGGTACGAACCAGGCCAAGGCGGCGAGGATCACCCCGCCCAGGGCCGGGCGCAGCCATTTCGGTCCCGGCAGCCGGGCGACGGCCGACTCCATCAGGGCCACCATGCGCATCACCCCCACCCCGGCCACGGCGCAGACCAGGCCCAGCAGGGCGAAGAGCAAATAGTGCGAGGCCGACAAGGTGTCGGCGACCTGGGTGTGGAAGACCAGGGTGTCGCTGCGCAGCAGGCGGCTGACCAGGGCCCCCGCCAGGGCGGCGGCCACCACCGGGGCGATGTTGGCCGCGGTGTAGGAGCCGATGATGATCTCGAAGGCGTAGAAGGCGCCGGTGAGCGGGGCGCCGAAGGCCGCGGCGATGCCGGCCCCGGCGCCGGCCCCGACGAAAGTGCGCAGGTCGCTGCGCCGCAGGTTGAGCGCGCCGCCGGTGACCGCGGCGATGGCCCCGCCGAGTTGGGCGTAGGCGGCCTCCAGGCCCACCGAGGCGCCGAAGCCGTTGGAGATCAGGCTCTGGAGGCCGACGAACAGGCTGTCGCGGGCCGACATGCGCCCGCCGCGCAGGGCGTTGGCCTCCACAGGGTCGACCACCGGATGGGGGTTCCGCCGCATCCAGGCCCAGGTGACCAGGCCGAGGATCAGCCCGCCCAGCGGCAGGAACGGCAGGCGCCCCGGCGTCAGGGCCGGAATGGTCGACAGCCGCTCGTCGGCGGCCAGGCCGTAGAAGACCATCTGCAGGCCGTGAGCGGCGGCGCTGATGGCCACGGTCGCCAGGCCGCTGAGGGTCCCGACGGCGGCGGCGATCACCGCCAGCCAAAGCTCGCTGGCCCGGATCACGCCGCGCAGCAGGTGCAGGGCATGCAGCCAGTTTCGCCGAAGGGGCCTCACGCCCCCTCCAGCCTGTGGCCGCCGGCGAAAACGGTGTGACCGTCCTCCCGCGCCAGGGCGATCAGGGTCATGCCCGCCGCCTCGGCCTGGGCGATGGCCAGGGACGTGGGGGCGGAGATCGCCACCAGCACCGACACCCCGGCGGCGGCGGTCTTCTCGACCATCTCGTAGGAGCAGCGGCTAGTGATCACGATCACCGCTTGCGCTGGGTCGAGCGCGGCGCGCAGGGCGGCGCCGACCAGCTTGTCGAGGGCGTTGTGGCGGCCGACGTCCTCGCGCACCAGCCCGACCCGGCCGTCGGCGTCGGCCCAGGCCGCCGCGTGGGTGGCGCGGGTGCGCGCGCCGAGGATCTGGCCGGTCTCCAGGGCAGCCAGCGCCCGCTGGACGGCCGGGCGCGACAGGGTCGGTCCGGGTCCCACGGCGAGGATCGGTCGGACGGCCGCCTTCAGGGTCTCGACCCCGCACAGCCCGCAGCTGGAGCGGGATTCCAGGGTTCGCCGACGGGCCGTCGCCAGGTCGGCGGCCGCGGCGCGGCTGAGCAGGACGTCGGCGAACAGGCCCTCGGCCTGGGCGGACACAGTCACCCGCTCGATGGCCGCAAATGGCGCCACGCGCTCGGTGACGGTGAAGCCGACGGCCAGATCCTCGACATCGGCCGGGCTGGCCATGACCACCACATAGGGGGCGCTGTCATAGGCGAGGCCCACGGCGGTCTCGGCGGGCACGTTGCGCCGGATCGCCTCGACGCCGCCGTCCGCGGCGCGCCAGGCCTGGGCGGGGCGGGATTCGGTCGGGGACGGGCCGGCGGACATGGCTTTGACCATAGAGTGGAATGCCCCCCGGGGAACCCCGCGCCGGGGCCCCGCGAACCTTACCGAGTGGACGACACGGCGTCCCGGGCCAGGCGGGCCACCGCGGCGCGCACGGCCGGTTCGAGGCCCTCGCCACCGGCGCGCAGGTGGTCGACGATCTGGCCGCGCATGCGCGGGTCCCAGTACTTGCGCATGTGGTCCTCGACGCTGGCCGCGGCCACCGCCTCGCCCTGCAGGCGGAAGAAGGCGCCGATCTGATTGGCCATGGTCGTGAGCCGCCGCTCATCCATGGCCGCTAGCCCGCCGAAACGGGGGTGATACGGCGCGCCCAGCGGGCCTGGGCCTCGGCGGCGGTCTGCCAGGGGGTCGGGCCGTTGCAGGGCGTCACCTGCACGGCGGTAACCTTGTACTCGGGGCAGTTGGTCGCCCAGTCGGAGTGCTCGGTGGTCACTACATTGGCCTGGGTGCTCGGGTGGTGGAAGGTGGTGTAGACCACGCCCGGCGCCACGCGCGGGGTGATCAGGGCGCGCAGCGAGGTCTCCCCTTCCCGGCTGGCCAGTTTCACCCAGTCGCCATCGGCGATGCGGCGGTGTTCGGCGTCATGGGGATGGATCTCCAGCCGGTCTTCCTGGTGCCAGACCGAGTTGGCGGTGCGCCGGGTCTGGGCGCCGACGTTGTACTGGCTGAGCACCCGGCCGGTGGTGAGCAGCAGCGGAAAGCGCGGACCGGTGCGCTCGTCGGTGGGCACATATTCGGTGAGGATGAACGCCCCGGCCCCGCGGGCGAAGTGGCCGACGTGCATCACCGGCGTGCCCTGCGGCGCGGCGTCGTTGCACGGCCACTGGATCGAGCCCAGGGCGTCGAGGCGCTCGTAGGAGACCCCGGCGAAGGTGGGCGTGGCCCGGGCGATCTCGTCCATGATCGCCGACGGATGGTCATAGGCCATGGGATAGCCCAGGGCGTTGCTGAGCAGCTGGGTGATCTCCCAGTCGGCGTAGCCGTTCTTCGGCGCCATCACCTTGCGAACCCGCTGGATGCGCCGCTCGGCGTTGGTGAAGGTGCCGTCCTTTTCCAGGAAGGTCGAGCCCGGCAGGAAGACATGGGCGTAAGAGGCGGTTTCGTTGAGGAAAAGGTCCTGGACGATGACGCAGTCCATGGCCGCCAGCCCCGCCGCCACCACATGGGTGTCGGGGTCGGATTGCAGGATGTCCTCGCCCTGGATGTAGATCCCCCGGAACGAACCGTCGATGGCGGCGTCGATCATGTTGGGGATGCGCAGGCCGGGCTCGGCGTCGAGCGCCACGCCCCACAGGCCCTCGAAGAGCCGCCGCACCGCGTCTTCGGAAACGTGCCGGTAGCCACTGAATTCATGAGGAAAAGAACCCATGTCGCAGGCGCCCTGGACGTTGTTCTGGCCGCGCAGCGGGTTCACTCCCACCCCCGGCCGGCCGAGGTTGCCGGTGGCCATGGCCAGGTTGGCGATGGCCATCACCGTCGTGGTGCCCTGGGTGTGCTCGGTGACGCCCAGGCCGTAGTAGATCGCCGCATTGCCGCCGCCGGCGTAGAGCCGCGCGGCGGCGCGCAGCTCGACGGCCGGCACGCCGCACACACCGGCCACCACCTCAGGGCTGTTCACCGGTTCGGCGACGAAGGCGGCCCAGGCGCGGAACGCCGCCAGATCGCAGCGCGCGCGCACGAAGGCCTCGTCGATCAGCCCCTCGGTGACGATCACATGGGCCAGGGCGTTGAGCAGGGCGACGTTGGTTCCAGGCTTCAGGGCCAGGTGATGGGCCGCCTGGATGTGCGGCATGCGCACCAGGTCGATGCCGCGCGGGTCGATGACGATCAGTTTCGCCCCGGCGCGCAGGCGCCGCTTCATGCGCGAGGCGAACACCGGATGGGCGTCGGTGGGATTGGCCCCGATGACCAGGATGACGTCGGCGTGGTCGACGGAGTCGAAGTCCTGGGTGCCGGCCGACGTGCCGAAGGCGGCCTTCAGGCCATAGCCGGTGGGCGAGTGGCAGACCCGCGCGCAGGTGTCGACATTGTTGGTGTGCAGGGCCGCCCGGGCCAGCTTCTGCACCAGATAGGTCTCCTCGTTGGTGCACCGGGAAGACGTGATGGCCCCCACCGATCCGCGCCCGTGAGACTCCTGAATGCGCCTGAACCGCGCCGCGGCGAACCCGATGGCCTCTTCCCAGCTCACCCCTCGCCAGGGATCGGTGATCGCCTCGCGGATCATCGGCCTGAGCATCCGCTCGCGATGGTTGGCGTAGCCCCAGGCGAAGCGGCCCTTGACGCAGCTGTGGCCGTGGTTGGCCTTGCCGTCCTTCCACGGAACCATCCGCACCAACTCGTCGCCCTTCATCTGCGCCTCGAAGGCGCAGCCGACGCCGCAATAGGCGCAGGTGGTGACCACCGAGCGGTCCGGCAGCCCGCCCACGACGACGGCCTTCTCCATCAGGGCGTCGGTAGGGCAGGCCTGGACGCAGGCCCCGCAGGAGACGCACTCCGAGCCCAGGAAGGTCTCGTCCTGGCCGGCCGAGACGCGCGAGGCGAAGCCCCGCCCGGCGATGGTCAGGGCGAAGGTCCCCTGCACCTCGTCGCAGGCGCGCACGCAGCGCGAGCAGACGATGCAGGCGGCCGGATCGAAGGTGAAATAGGGATTGGAGGCGTCGGCGGCGGTCGGCCGATCGCCGTGGCGGGCCCCGCCCTCGCCGTAACGCACCGTCGATACGCCGGCACGGCGCGCCGCCTCGGCCACCGCGCCCTTGAGGGCGTCGGCCGGATGGTCCGACAGATAGAGCTCCATCACCCCGTGGCGAAGCCGGTCCAGCCGCTCGGAACGGGTGGACACCGCCATGCCTTCGGCCACCGGCGTGGTGCAGGAGGCGGGCGTGCCGCCGCGCCCCTCGATCTCCACCAGACAAAGGCGGCATGAGCCGAAGGCGGCCAGGGAGTCGGTCGCGCACAGCCGGGAAATGTCGACGCCGGCCAGGGCGGCGGCGCGCATCAGCGAGGTTCCCTCCGGCGCGGTCACCGACCGGCCGTCGATGGTCAGGGTCACCGACCGCGCGGCCTCAACCGGCGGCGTCCCCAGATCGTTCGGCGTGATCGCATCCATGGCCGCGCACCCTACCCCCGCGCCGGAC
>CAIXWN010000279.1 GCA_903923135.1 uncultured Caulobacteraceae bacterium
CGGCGATCGGCGGCAACACGACGCTCGGCGGCGCGCTGACGACAACCGGCGTCGCGACGTTCGACGCCGACGTGCTGATGACCGGAACAGGTGAGGTCCAGGTCCCGGCCGGCACGACGGCGCAGCGCAGCGCCAGCCCGGCGCCGGGCATGATTCGCTACAACACTTCGCTCAGCATCTTCGAGGGCTACGGCGGCAGCTGGATATCGCTCGGCGCGACCGGCGTGTGGCATTCCGAACAGAGGCCTTTGGGCGCAAACAGGGCGCGGATCCGACCCGTGGCGGCCGCGCCGACCACCGGACGCTGCGGACCCGAGAAGATCCTGCCCAGTTGGGCCAGGAAACCTGGAGGCTGCCGCGCGGGCTCCGAACCGGCGCGGCCACCCTCGGCGTAGAACGCCTGCAGCGTGGCGATCACCTTGTCGGCATGGCCGTGGGGCAGCACTCGCGGCCCGGCGCCGGCGCCCGGCGCGAAGGCCAGGGAATGGCAGGCGGAGCAATCGCGCAGCATCTCCACCGGAGCGAAGCCCTTGCCGTCCTTGCTCGGGCGGTGGCAGTCGGCGCAGGCGAGGGCCCCGCCAGCGAACCTCAATCCGGCAGCCATGCGCGCGACGCCGCCCGTCCGGGAAAGGTGGCTCTTGTGGGAGAAAATCAGGCCCGTGTAGTCGACGGGATTCTGCAGAAGGGAAATCCGGTCAAATCCCGGCGTTGACAGTCCGACCGGCGCCCTGGCGATCAGCGGGCGGAACTCCGGGTGGTGGCGCCAGTCGGGGGCGTCCCGCAGGGAGGTCGATCCGAGGCTTCGCCGAAGCCGGGCGTGGCAGGACGCGCAGTCGTTGACCGTGTGCAGAACCGGTGTCGCGCGTGGAAGCGGCAAGGCCTTGACCGTCGCCGTCGCCTTGGCGGGCGTGTCGGCCAGATGTTCCAGGTGGCAACTCGCGCAGCGATCGCTGTTGTGGTTGAACTGCCGCTGGAACAGCACCTTGACCTTGCCGACGAAATCGTTCGGCAGCGGCGCCGCACGCAGCAGGCGGTCGTGATCGGCGTGCTCCCTGATCAGGTCCAGGTTCTTCGGGCCGCCCCAGGACTGTTCGGTGTTCGCCACCAGACGGGCCGCCTCGGGATTGCTGGTCGATCGGTGGCAGGCCAGGCAGGTTTCGTCCCGCACCGAGACGAAGGCTTTCACGTGACAGGCCTGGCAGTTCTTGCCGAGGAAGGCGTGGGACTTCGAGAGCGGTCCTGTCGACCATTGCTGGTCGGCGTGAATTGTGCGGTTGCTGTGGGTTAGGAAACTCGCCACTGGCCAGGCCAGGCACAGCACCAGGCCAAGCACCGCCAGGGTCCAGGCCACCGGCCGCTTGCTGAACGGACCCGAGCCCAGGTTGAAGATCCTGTCCTCGTTGGAGGCGGAAGCCCCTTCGGGCGCGGAGTCCTGCCGCGTGACATCCACCAGGATCGAGTCGTCCTCGTCGCTGGCGCTCAACGCCAGGATGTGGCTCCCGAAGATCAGCTTGGGCTTGCCCGCCAGCGTCAGCTCGACGCGGGTGGTGAACTTGCCTGCGGCTTCGAAGGGTTCCGAGCCCAGGGCCTCCACCAGAACCTTGTCCGGTCCGGTCTGGCGCAGCCGGGCGTGTCGAAGACTGACCGCGAGGTCCGCAAGGCGGATGTCACAATCGGACCCCCGGCCAATGACGACCGAGTCGGTCTCGAATCGCTGCGGACGGTGGACGATGTCGCCGCCCGTGGCGCTGCGTGTAATTGTTCGTACGGCGAAGGTCACGCGCGCCTCACCAATAAAAGAAAACGCTGATGATGTGGGCAGTCAGCGCCGCCAGCAAAGCGAACGTGACCGGTACATGAATATAGAGCCAGATCTGCAGCAGCGACTTGATGCGGATGTTGCGTCTCGCCTGAGCCAGGGTCTCCTGCTTGCGTTTGAGCAGGGCGTCCACCTGATCCAGAGATGCGTTGCTGCCGCGTGGCGTCGATCGGTGGATACGGGCCAGTTCGTTGATGGCCCGCTGGGTGCTGCAGTTGGGATATTGGCCCGTCAGCCTGTTGAGCAGCGAACCGCTGATGTCGGTCTGTTCCGTCGACAGGCGAACGATGTCGGCTTCGGCGCGGTCGAGCGGCTGGGCGGCCTCACGCAACTGCGCGTCCAGCGAACGGATCGTCTCGAGCCACTGTCTCTGGGTGGTCTCTCCGCGGTTGAGGCTCAGTTCCCTTGGCAGGACCGCGTAGGCGTAGGCGCCGAACATGCCCGAGACGATCACCAGAACCATGAGGCCGTAGGCCAGGGTGTGGACGTTCCAGCCGAAGTGCAGGCCCGCATGCAGCGTGCCGATGACCAGCAGCGACAGCCCCAGATAGACGTGCGCGGAAAGCCATGCCTTCAGGGAATAGACGCCACTGGTGATGACCCGTTTGCGGATCCCGAACAGGGAAAGCCAGACGATCAGCAGGGCGCCGATCGTGCCCATGATGTAGCCGTACATGGTGCCGCCGCGCGGCCTGGGCTCGGCGTCGATCATCACATAGGCGGCGATGGATGTGGCGCACAGGGCCAGGGCGACCCACAGCCAGCGGAAATTACCGTCGCGCAGGAAGCCTTCGTGCTTCCGTACGTCTGAACGGTTCGCCTGTCGAACTTGCTTAGCCACGGCCTATTCGCGTCCCCGATCGAGGAGAGCGACCGACAGGAAGTTCTCCGGTGAAACGCGGATCGCCGCCCCTGTCGGACACGCCCGCACGCACGCGGGGCCCCCCTTCTTGCCCGAACACATGTCGCACTTGGTCGCCTTCTTCTGCGACGAGCCATGACCGGCGTGCGCGACCTTCCACGCGTCGTCCGGCTCGCCTGGCCCGGGACCTGCGCCGAACAGCAGCCAAGGAATCAGCCCGGGCTTCTTCGGCGGGACCTTTTCCATCCGGATCACGCCGTAGGGGCAGAACCGCTCGCAGTTGCCGCAGGCGATACAGGTGTCATCGATGAACACCTCGCCATCGGGGCCGCGATGGATGGCGTTGGGACCGCAGTCGGTCATGCAGTGGGGATGTTCACAGTGCCGGCAGGAGGTGGGCACGTGCAGATTGGCGTAGGTTCTGCCCGCCTCGCGGTCCAGCCGCGAAATGCCGTCGTGAGAATCGGCGCAGGCCTTCTCGCAGTTGTCGCACCCGACGCACAATCGTTCGTCGATCAGCAGCACGTCGGTCGCCTCGCCGACCCCCTGTTCCACCAGGAAACGGGCCACCGAGTTGTAGTAGTCCAGCACCCCAGTGATGCTGCCCTTCTGCTGCTCGAGGAATTCGTTGATCTTCCGGCGGCTGGACATGTCCGACCTCAGGCGGGCCACCAGTTCGGGCTTGCGGTTGAGCAGGACCCGGAAGAGGTTGCCATCCAGCCTGATCACTTCGGAACGGACGGCCGCCCGTACGGTGGCGATACGCCGCCCGCCCTCGACCAGCGCCATTTCCCCCGTCACCTGTCCGGCCGGGATATAGCTGAGGAACACAGGCTTGCCGGCGATCTCGCGCTCCACCAGCATGCTGCCGCGGCGGATGATAAAGATGTCGTAGTTCTCTTCGCCTTCGCGAATGATGGCCTCGCCGGGCTTGATTTCCTTGACTTCGGCCTTGGCGAGGACGTCGCGGATGTCCGCCGGCGAAAGGCCGGACCCGAAGATCTGCAGGATGCCGCGTTCGGTGGTGATCCGTTCGATGGTCTCGCGGGCTTCCTGCACCGAGGCTCTCAGCGCCAGGGCCAGTTTCCGCGGGATTTCGATGGCGATGGTGTCCTCGGCGGCGCGGATGGTCGCACCGCGGCGACGGCCGGAAATCAGACCCACCTCACCGAAGATCGAGCCGGTTCCGATCGGGACGGTGATCGACGGGTCCTTCGGATTGATCTCGACCTTCACCGAGCCCGAGGCGATGCCGAACAGCGAGGATCCGATGGAGTTCTTCTCGAAGATGACCTCGTCGGTCCGATAGAACCGCACCTCGGAGTCGACCAGGTATTCGCGCATCTGCAGCAGCGACAGACCGTTGAGAATCTCCACCTTGTCCCGCAGGAACTCGGCCCACTCCGAAACGGATTTCTCACCCGGCAGATGCTGGAGCTTCTTGGCGAGGAACGGTTCGTCGGCCGGCGCCAACCCGATGTTGCCGTTGATGAACTCGACCACATCGTGGCCCTGGTTCATGCAGTTCTTGATCAGTGGGTAGCCGGCCAGCGCGCCGATGACATAGATGCCAGGGGCGGTGGTTTCCAGATTGGGCGTGAGCTTGGGGTAGGCGTCCTTGGAGGCGCTGCTGAACTCGATCCCCATCGATTCGACGAACTTGCGCGGCGCCGAGGCGCCGAGGCGGGCGATGATCCGGTCGCAGCGCAGGCGCGTCTCGCCATCGGGCAGTTCGAGGGTGATCCAGCCTGGCTCCACCTTGGACGGCGACGCCTCGGTGAACGTCGAGACCCGCCCGGCGTCCCTGGCGTTCATCAGGTTCGCCACATTGGCGTCCTTGGCGCGGCTGAAGTCCGCCGAACGGTTAACGATGCCGACGACATTGGCCTGGGCGGGGTCGGCCGCAAGGCCCAGGGCGTTCTCGATCCCCGCGTCGCCTGCGCCGATGACGAAAATATGCTCGTCGATATATTCGGTCGGGTCGTCGAGCTGGTACTGGACGTGCGGAAGATCGCCGCCCGGGCAGCGCATGAGGTTGGGGTTGCCCTGCAGGCCGATCGCCATGACGATGGTTTCGGCCCTGACCGTGTCGCCGTTGGTCAGGGTCAGGGTGAAATCGCCTTTTTCCCCGGTGACGGCTTTCACCTCGGCGTTGTATCGGACGTTCGCGCCGGCGGCGGCGACGCCCTGATTCCACACGTCAAGGATCGTTTCGCGATAGCCGGCCTCGAACCCCACGTCGGCGCGCAGAACCAGCTGCGGCGGCGCGGCCATCACGTATTTTTTCTTCTGGTAGCGGTAGATGGTGTCCGAGAGGTGGTCGGTTTTTTCGAGAAGAATATGGCTCACGCCAATCTTGGCGGCATGAGCCGCCGCGCTCAGCCCAGCCGGCCCCGATCCGACGATAGCGATCCGGAACTTGTCCGTCATACCAGCCCCCACCCCACATGGCGCGGACCAGGTCCCCGCCATCATCGCATAGTCCGACGCCCCCTGGCCCTCAGCCAGCCGATTTTAGCTTCGGGTTCCTACCCGACGCCGCTAGAGTATGTGTACCAGAGTATGAGGGTTTTGTAGATCATGACAGCCGAAATCGGCCAATTCGCTTTGATTCTCGCACTCGTCCTCGCCGGTGTGCAGACGCTCGTCCCGATGATCGGGGCGTGGCGACTCGACCCGGCGATGATGGCGGTGGGTCGCACCGCGGCGCTGCTGCAGTTGCTTTTCATCGTGGTCGCCTTTGTCAGCCTGGGCGCCTGCTATGTGACCAATGACTTCTCGGTCGCCCTGGTGGCCGAGCACAGCAATATCTCGCAACCCCTCATCTATCGCATCGGGGCGACCTGGGGCAGCCACGAGGGCTCGATGCTGTTGTGGGTGCTCATCGTCGCGCTCTACGGCGGCGCGGTGGCGATCTTCGGCGGCTCCCTGCGCGAATCGCTGCAGGCGCGGGTTCTGGCGGTGCAGGGGCTGATCGGCGCGGCGTTTCTCGGCTTTCTGCTGTTCACCTCCAACCCGTTCACCCGCCTGTCGCCGATTCCCCTGGATGGGGCCGAGCTCAATCCGGTCCTGCAGGACCCGGGTCTCGTCTTCCACCCGCCGGTTCTCTACACGGGCTACGTGGGCCTCTCGATCGCCTTCTCCTTCGGCGTCGCCGCCCTCATCGAGGGCCGGGTCGACGCCGGATGGGCGCGATGGGTCCGGCCCTGGGTCCTGGTGGCCTGGATCTTCCTGACGGTCGGAATCGCCATGGGCAGCCTGTGGGCCTACTACACCCTGGGCTGGGGCGGCTGGTGGTTCTGGGACCCGGTGGAGAACGCCTCCCTGATGCCCTGGCTGCTGGCGACGGCCCTTCTGCATTCCTCGCTGGTGCTCGAGCGCCGCGGAGCCCTGGTCAGCTGGACCATCCTGCTGGCGATCCTGGCGTTCTCGCTCAGTCTGGTCGGCACCTTCCTGGTGCGGTCCGGGGTTCTGACAAGCGTGCACGCCTTCGCCCTCGACGCGCGTCGCGGCGTCTACATTCTCGGCATCATCGCCGCCATGACCGGATCGTCCCTGGCCCTGTTCGCCTGGAGAGCGCCGGTCCTGCGCACCGGATCGCTCTTCGCGCCCCTGTCGAGGGAATACGCCATCACCATCAACAACCTGTTTCTGCTGGCGGCGACGGCGACGGTTTTCCTGGGCACCTTCTATCCGGTGTTCATGGATGTGCTGCACGGCGACAAGATTTCCGTCGGGCCGCCCTATTACAAGTTCACCTTCGTGCCGATCTTCATTCTCCTGTTCGTGCTGGTCAGCTTCGGTCCGGTGCTGAACTGGAAGCGTGACGAGATGCGCCGCCTTCTGCCCCGCCTTCGCTGGCCGGCCGGATTGGCGGCGGTGACCCTCGTCGTGGCGGCTGCGGTCTTTGGCATCGCGCATCTGTTCGCCGCTCTCGGCCTGGCGCTCGGCGTGTGGCTGATCGTCGGGGCGTTCATCGTCCTGGCCCGCCGCTGGCGGATCGGACAGGTGTCGCGCTCGGACATGTTCGGGCTGGTCCGCTCGACTCCCCTGGCTGTCTGGGGGCTGGTCATCGCCCACGCCGGGCTGGGCGTGACCACCGTCGGCATCACCGCCGTCTCGGCCTGGCAGACCAACAAGGTGCTCTCCATGTCGCCGGGGCAGAGTGTCAAGCTGGCCGGCAACACCATAACCATGGTGGCGCTGCGGCCGGTCAATGGCCCCAATTATGAGGCCAACCAGGCGCAGTTCGACGTCGTCGGCGCCTTCGGTCGCAGCACCCTGACGTCCGAGCGGCGTATGTATCCCTCCAGCCAGACCACGACGACCGACGCCGGCATCGGGGTGGGCATTCTTGGGAACATCTATATCTCGGTCGCCGACCAGAACCCCGACGGTGGCCTGACCGTGCGGATGTGGAATCACCCGTTTGTCGACTGGATCTGGGCGGGATGCCTGCTCATGGCCTTCGGCGGCGCCGTGTCCCTGGCCGATCGCAGTCTCAGGGTGGCCAAGGTCGAGCGGGTGGTCGTCAGACCCCTGGCCGCCGCCGCGGAGCCTGTCATCCCATGAAGCGCGCTGTGTTTCTGGCCCCGGTCGCCCTGTTCGCCCTGGTCATCATCGCCTTCGCCGCCGGGCTCGGACGCGACCCCAGCCGGCTGCCGTCCACCCTGATCGACAAGCCGCTGCCGGTGTTCGATCTGCCGGCGGTTAGGGACGGGGATGTCGGACTGAAAACCACCGACATCACCGGCCAACCCCGACTGTTGAACGTCTTTGCCTCCTGGTGCGTCTCCTGCCGCGTCGAGCACCCGGTGCTGCTGCAACTCAAGGCGTCTGGTGTTCCCATTGATGGCCTGGACTGGAAGGACGAGGCCGTCGACGGGCGGAAATATCTCGTCGAACAGGGCGACCCCTATCGGTTGGCCGGCAATGACCGGACCGGGCGCGCGGGGATCGACCTGGGTGTTGCGGGCGTTCCGGAAACCTTCCTGGTCGATCGTCGCGGGCGTGTCCGCTACAAACACATCGGTCCGATCTCGCCCGATGACTGGAGCGGAATCATCAAACCCCTGATGGACCGCCTGAGGGCTGAAGGATGAAACGCGCGCTCATCGCTCTGGTCGCGGCCTTCGCCCTGGCCGGGCCGGCCCTCGCCGTTCTGCCCGGGGAGCAGCTTCGCGACCCGAAGCTCGAGGCCCGGGCCCGGGCCATCGGTTCGGAACTCCGCTGTCTGGTCTGCCAGAACCAGTCCATCGACGATTCGGACGCCGCCCTGGCCGGAGACCTGCGGGTGATCCTGCGCGAACGGATTCTGGCTGGCGACACCGACAAACAGGCCACCGACTATATCGTCAAACGCTATGGCGACTATGTGCTGCTCAAACCGCCATTCGAGCCCCAGACGCTGCTCCTGTGGCTCGGTCCCGCCCTGGTTCTGATGGGCGGAGCGGTCTGGGTCGCCACCATGGCCCGCAAACGCAACCCCGGGGATGAGCCGCCGCCGGCCCTCACGCCCGAGGAACACGAACAACTCCTTCGCAAGCTCGACGCCGAAAGCGCCCTATGATTCTCTGGATAGCCTTTACGCTGATGGTCACCGTCGCGGCCGTCGGCATCACCATTCCTCTGGTTCGCCGCTATGAGTCCCGCCGCGCGCGGCCGGTCGAGACCGAAGTGCTCAGCCGGCAGCTGGCGGAGATCGACGGACAGGCCGCCGACTCGGGGCTGCCGGCGGACGTCGCCGAGGGGCTGAGGACCGAGACCCTGCGGCGCTTCATCGCCGAAACACCCGCGGTTCCGAAAGAGGCGCGGCCCGTCGGCTCGAGAACCCTGCTTGGCCTGGGCCTCGGGATCGCCGCGATCATCGTCATCGGGGCGACCCTGCTCTATCTCAAGATCGGCAGTCCCGGCATGACGACGGCCGCGGCCGGGTCGACGCCCGACGCCGCGGCGGGCGGCGCGACGGACGCCTCGGCGCCGCCCGGCCACGTCGGCAACATGATCGCCGAGCTCGAGGCCAAGATGCGTCAGACGCCCAACGATCCCGAAGGGTGGCGCATGCTTGGCTGGTCCTACATGCAGACCGGCCGGTTTGCCGATTCGGCCGGCGCCTATGGCCGGGCCGCCGCGCTCGATCCGGCCAACGCCGACTACAAGTCGGCCCAGGGCGAGGCGCTGGTGAAGGCGGCCGACGGGCATGTGACTCCGGACGCCCAGGCCGCGTTCGCCGCCGCCTACAAGATCGATCCCACCGATCCGCGTTCCCGCTACTTCCTCGCCGCCGCGAAGGATCAGGCGGGCGATCACGCCGGGGCGATGAACGACTGGATCGCCCTGCTGAAGAGCGCCCCTCCCGGGGCGCCCTGGGCGGCCGAGGTGCGCGGTTTCGTGGTTCGGATCGCCGCC